>NZ_AVCH01000185.1 GCF_000747075.1 Arenimonas malthae CC-JY-1 | reverse complement strand
AGGCCGGCGCGCTCAAGGGCCTGGCGGGGCACCGGCACCGGGCGCGCTGGGCCGTGGGCGGCGTCGAGGCGCAGCTGCCGCTGTTCGACGCTTCGCCCCGCGAGGACGCCGTCACCCTGCCCGTGCCCACCGCCGGCGAAGACCTGCTGGCCGACTACGCCCGCCTGGGCCTGAGCCTGGGGCCGCACCCGCTGGCCCTGCTGCGCAGGCAGCTGGCCGCGCGCCGTTACCGCCGCTCGCGCGAACTGCGCGAACTGCCGCACGGCAGCCGCGTGCGCGCCGCCGGCCTGGTGACCATGCGCCAGCGCCCCGAAACCGCCAGCGGCACCACCTTCGTCACGCTCGAGGACGAGGACGGCATGGTGAACGTGGTGGTCTGGCGCGACCTGGGCGAACGCCAGCGGCGCGTGCTGCTCGAATCGCGGCTGCTGGGCGTGGAAGGCCGCTGGGAAACCGTGGACGGCGTGTACCACCTCATCGCCAACCGCCTGCACGACGAAAGCCCGCTGGTGGCCAGCCTGCACACGGCCTCGCGCGACTTCCGCTAACCGCCGCCGCGCGCCATCGGCTCCACCAGCGAAGCGCCCTGGTGCCGCGGGTTGCCCACC
This sequence comes from Arenimonas malthae CC-JY-1, assembly GCF_000747075.1. Classification (GTDB taxonomy): domain Bacteria; phylum Pseudomonadota; class Gammaproteobacteria; order Xanthomonadales; family Xanthomonadaceae; genus Arenimonas; species Arenimonas malthae. The sequence goes on along the minus strand of NZ_AVCH01000185.1, from coordinate 21,421 downwards.
GCCGCCGACACCGGGTACACGGTCAGCGGCACTTCCGACGGCTGCAGCCAGGCCTGCGCGGCGTGTGCCGGGCCCTGCAGCCAGGGCAGCCAGCCTTCCTCGGGCAGCACCTGCGGCTGGCGGTCGTGCACGCGGCGCACTTCGCCCCGGGCCTCGGTGGTCACCACGGTATAGGTGGCGACCGTGCGGCCGTCGGCGTCGGTCCAGCGCGACCACAGCCCGGCGAACATCATCGGATTGTCGCCGGCCTTCGAGCGCAGGAAGTACGGCTGCTTGCGCGGGCCACCTTCATCCACCCATTCGTACCAGCCGGTCACCGGCACCAGGCAGCGCTGGCCGTGGCGCCAGGCGTCGCGGAAGGCCGGCTTTTCCGCCAGCGTCTCGGCGCGGGCGTTGATGGTGGAATAGGCGATCTTCGGGTCGCGCGCCCAGTGCGGCAGCAGCCCCCAGCGCATCGACTCCAGCCCCGGCCCGCCGGCACCGGCCACCACCACCGGGTTCACCAGGCTGGGCGCGATGTTGTAGTGCGCGAAACCCGCCAGCGGGTTGACCACGTGGTCCACGAACCCGGGCACGAGGTTGCCGGCATTGAAGGGGCCGAACAGGGCGTAGCGCGCGCACATGGCCCCCAGTCTAGCCCCGCCCACCCGGCCGCCGGTGGCGGCGGCCGGGTGGCATGGCATGGCAACCCGATTTCAGCCCCGCTCGGGATCGGGGTAGTCAGGTTTCAGGCCACAGGCCATGCTTGCCTCCTGGACGTAGCTCACCAGCACCCAGCGGCCTTCGATGCGCTGGTAAACCGTCGTGGTGTGGGTTCCCAGTTCGCAACTGTCGATCACCATCAGCGAACCTTCGGGTGCATCGAGGCCCGGCGCAGGATCGCCGCAGCCTACGACGACGCAGTCCTTGGTCGACGGCGGCGGCAGCACGGGCGCCCATGCGCCCGGTCCGGCCGGAATCGACTGGCACTGCCGCGTTTCAAGCGTCACCGAGAAGCTGGTTGGCCGCGCCGGAAGCCGCTTGGGCTCGATTCCCCTGGCATGGCGGGGGCTGCCCCCAAGCTCGACGTCAAGCCGGGCCAACACGGCATCGAAATCGGCATCGGCCCGGGTATAGAGCTTGTGGCTGGTTTCCGAAGTGCACCGCTCGAGGGGCGTGGCGCGCACCGGTTCCCGTGCATCCGCCGGCACCGAAAGCCCCGCCATCAGCGCCAGCAACACGCCGGCGACCACACATTGCCGCTTGTCCATCGTTCTTCCTCCTTGGTCCGGAATCGGACGAACCAAGGATCGCCAGCTGCGATCGACCGCGCCGTAGGAAAAGAACCACTCCTGCCGTCACCCGATTGCGTGAGCCACGTCGCCGAAGAGAAAAATTCCCGCTGCCCGGAGGCAACCCGCGCCGCAATACTCGGACAGCGGAATCACTCCGCAGTGGACCGGTTGCCTTCATGGGGATGGCCCGGGCCAACGACCAACAAAACAGGGGAAACAATGAACACCAAACACCTCTTCGCCGCGGCGCTCGCCGCGGTGGTCGCCTCGGGCTGCGCCAGCAATTCCAAGGACATCTCGACCCAGTACGTCAGCCCGCTGCAGTACAAGGACTACGAGTGCGACAGCCTGGCGATGGAAATGTCGCGCGTCTCGCGCCGTGTCGGCGAGCTGCAGGCGTCCATCGACAAGAACGCCAAGCAGGACAAGGTGGCGACGGGCGTGGGCCTGGTTCTGTTCTGGCCGGCGCTGTTCTTCATCGACGGCGACACCCCGGAGGCGGCCGAATACGCGCGCCTGAAGGGTGAGTTCGAGGCCATGCAGACCGCGGCCAGCCAGAAGCAGTGCTCCATCGACGTCCAGCAAGGCTGAGGCCGGGACCAACGCCAGAAAAAGAAAAACCCGCCGCGAGGCGGGTTCTTCCATTCTGGTGCCGGAAACAGGAGTCGAACCTGCGACCTACGCATTACGAATGCGCCGCTCTACCAACTGAGCTATTCCGGCGGAAGGCGGGAATTCTAGGCGGCGGGGCCGCCCGGGTCAATTTACGAGGCTGATGCGCAGTTCCCTGGGCAGGGCGAACACCACGTTTTCCGGCTCGCCCTCCAGGTGGTCCACCCCGGTGGCGCCCAGCTCGCGCAGGCGCTCCACCACGCCCTGCACCAGCACTTCCGGGGCCGAGGCGCCCGCGGTCACGCCCACCCGGGCCGCGCCGGCCACCCAGGCCGGGTCGATGCACTCGGCGCCGTCGATCAGGAAGGCGCGGGCGCCCTGCTTTTCGGCCAGTTCGCGCAGGCGGTTGGAGTTGGAGCTGTTCACCGAGCCCACCACCAGCACCACCTCGCACTTGCCGGCCAGGATGCGCACGGCGTCCTGGCGGTTCTGGGTGGCGTAGCAGATGTCGTCGTGCTTCGGGCCCTGGATGGCGGGGAAGCGCGCCTGCAGGGCGGCGATGATCTCGCGGGTGTCGTCCACCGACAGCGTGGTCTGGGTGGTGTAGGCCAGGTTGTCGGGCTGGGTGGGCTGCAGCGTGGCAACGCCTGCGACGTCCTCGACGAGGTGAATGCGGTTGTCGCCGTGCTCGCGGCGCCACTGGCCCATGGTGCCCTCCACTTCCGGGTGGCCGGCGTGGCCGATCAGCACCACGTCGCGGCCGGCGCGGCAGTGGCGCGCCACCTCGATGTGCACCTTGGTCACCAGCGGGCAGGTGGCGTCGAACACCTTCAGGCCGCGGCGCTCGGCTTCGGCGCGAACGGCCTGCGACACGCCGTGGGCGCTGAAGATGACCGTGGCGCCGGCCGGCACCTCGTCGAGTTCCTCGACGAACACCGCGCCGCGCTGGCGCAGGTCGTCAACGACGAAGCGGTTGTGCACCACCTCGTGGCGCACGTAGATGGGCGCGCCCAGCGATTCGATGGCGCGCTTGACGATTTCGATGGCGCGGTCGACGCCGGCGCAGAAACCGCGGGGATTGGCGAGCAGGACGTCCATGGCGCGATTATCCGCCCTTTCCGGGCGCCGGCGGCGCCTTGAAGCTGAACAGCACGAGCAGCACCGCGCCCACCACGATGGCCGAATCGGCCACGTTGAAGGCCGGCCAGTGGTGCCGGCCCACGTACCAGTCGACGAAATCCACCACGTAGCCGAAACGGATGCGGTCGATCACGTTGCCCACCGCGCCGGCCACCACCAGGGCGAACGGCAGCGCGGTGCGCCAGTCGCCGCGCGGCGTGCGCGCGAGCCAGACGCTCAACCCCAGGCTGATCAAGATGGCCAGGCCGGTGAAGAACCAGCGCTGCCAGCCGCCCGCATCGGACAGGAAGCTGAAGGCGGCGCCGTAGTTGTGCACCAGCGTCCAGTTCCAGAATCCGTCGATGAAGGGCACCGGCTTGAGGTACTCCAGCGAGGCCAGGGCGACCGCCTTGGTCCACTGGTCGATGGCGACCAGCAGGGCCGACAGGCCCAGCCAGGCCAGCGCGTTCGGGCGCGGGCCGGCCATCAGAACCACCGGCGGGTTTCGCCCGCGCCGTTGACGTTCTCGACGCAGCGGCCACACAGCTCCGGGTCGCCGGCATGGCTGCCGACGTCGGCGCGGTAGTGCCAGCAGCGCACGCACTTGCCGTGGCCGGTGGACACGGCATGCACCCACGGGCCGGCGCCCTCGCCTTCCGCAGCGGGGCGGCCGGCGACCGGCTTGAGGTCGAAGCGCGAGGTAATGAAGAAGAAGCGCAGCTCGTCGGCTACCGGGGCGAAACGCGCCAGGGTGGCTTCGTCGGCATACACGTCCACCTCGGCCTCGAGCGACGCGCCGATGGCGCCGTTGGCGCGCATCGGCTCGAGCACCTTGCTCACCGCCTCGCGCAGCTCGAGCAGGCGGTCGAAATCGGCCGCCGACAGCGCCGCGCCGGCCGGCATCGGCGCCAGGCCGTCGTACCAGGTGGTGAACAGCACGTGGCCTTCGCGCTGGCCGGGCAGGTGCTGCCAGATTTCATCGGCGGTGAAGCTCAGCACCGGCGCCACCCAGCGCACGAAGGCCTCGGCGATGCGGAACATGGCGCTCTGCGCCGAACGCCGGCCGTGGCTGTCCACCGGCATGGTGTACAGGCGGTCCTTGGTGACGTCCAGGTACACCGCGCCCAGGTCGTTGGTGCAGAAATTCTGCACCGCGGCCACCACGGCGGCGAAGTCGTAGGCGGCGTAGGCGGCCTGGATGCGGCCCTGCAGTTCGTGGGCGCGGTGCACGGCCCACTGGTCGAGCAGCAGCAGCCGGTCGTTGGGCAGCAGGTGCGTGGCCGGGTCGAAACCGTGCAGGTTGCCCAGCAGGAAGCGCGCGGTGTTGCGGATGCGGCGGTAGCCATCGGCGGTGCGCTTGAGGATGTCGTCGGACACCGACATCTCGTTGCGGTAGTCGGTGGACGCCACCCACAAGCGAAGCACGTCGGCGCCCAGCGCGTCGTTCACCTTCTGCGGGTCCACCACGTTGCCGATGGACTTGGACATCTTGCGGCCCTGGGCGTCCACGGTGAAGCCGTGGGTGAGCACCGCCTTGTAGGGCGCCGCGCGGTCCATGGCCACGCCGGTGAGCAGCGAGCTCTGGAACCAGCCGCGGTGCTGGTCGGAACCTTCGAGGTAGAGGTCGGCCGGCTTGCCCAGGCCTTCGGCCGCGCGCGCCGCCAGCACCGCCTCGTGGGTGACGCCGGAATCGAACCAGACGTCGAGGATGTCGGTGACCTTGTCGTAGTCGGCCGCCTCGGCGCCCAGCAGTTCGGCGGCGTCGAGTGCGTACCAGGCGTCGGCGCCCTGCTGCGCCACGCGCTCGGCCACGGCGCGCATCAGTTCCACCGAACGCGGGTGCGGCTCGCCGCTGACCTTGTGGATGAACAGCGCGATCGGCACGCCCCAGGTGCGCTGGCGGCTGATGCACCAGTCCGGGCGGCCCTCGACCATGCCGGCGATGCACGCCTGGCCCCAGTCGGGCACGAACTGCACTTGCCTGATCGCGGCCAGCGCGTCGCTGCGCAGGCCCTTCTGTTCCATCGAGATGAACCACTGCGGCGTGGCGCGGAACGCGACCGGCGACTTGTGGCGCCAGCAGTGCGGGTAGCTGTGCTCGAGCTTGCCGGCCGCCAGCAGCACCCCGCGCGCGCGCAGCAGCTCGACGATCGAATCGTTCGCCTTCCAGATGAACTGGCCCTCGACCAGCGGCGTGCCCGGCAGGTACACGCCGTTGCCGCCGACCGGGTTGAGTTCGGGCGTCTTGTACTTCTCGAGCAGGCCGTACTTCACGCCGACCTGGTAGTCCTCCTGGCCGTGGCCGGGCGCCGTGTGCACCGCGCCGGTGCCGGCGTCGGTGGTGACGTGCTCGCCCAGGATGACCGGGATGCGGCGCTCGTAGAACGGATGACGCAGTTCGAAGCCCTCGAGCGTGGCGCCGGCGGCGCGGCCCAGCACCACCGGCGTTTCGATGCCATAACGCTTGAGCGCAGTCTCGTGAAGCGCCTCGGCCAGCACCAGCAGCACGCGCTTGCCCTCGCGCGCCGGGCCTTCGACCAGCACGTAGTCCACTTCCGGGCCCAGCGTGACGGCCAGCGAGGCCGGAAGCGTCCACGGCGTGGTGGTCCAGATCGGCACCGCCACGATGGCGTCGCCCGCCTGCACGCCGAACTTCGCCGCCAGCGCGGCGGGTTCGAACGCGTCGTAGGCCACGTCGATCTGCGGCGAGACCTTGTCGGCGTATTCGATCTCGGCCTCGGCCAGCGCCGAACCGCAGTCGAAGCACCAGTGCACCGGCTTCACGCCGCGGCTCAGGTGCCCGTTCTCGATGATGCGGGCGAGCGCGCGCAGCATGTCCGCCTCGAAGGCGAAGTCCATGGTGCGGTAGGGATGCTCCCAGTCGCCCAGCACGCCCAGGCGCTGGAAATCCTTGGACTGGCCGGCGATCTGCTCGGCGGCGTATTCGCGGCACTTGGCGCGGAAGGCGGCGGCGTCGAGCTTGTCGCCGACCTTGCCGAACTTCTTCTCCACCACCAGCTCGATCGGCAGGCCGTGGCAGTCCCAGCCCGGCACGTAGGGCGCGTCGAAGCCCGACAGCAGCTTCGACTTCACCACCAGGTCCTTGAGCACCTTGTTCACGGCGTGGCCGATGTGGATCGAACCGTTCGCGTACGGCGGGCCGTCGTGCAGCACGAAGCGCGGACGGCCCTTGGCCTTCTCGCGCACCTGCGCGTACAGCCCGCGCTGCTGCCAGCCGGCCAGCATGCCCGGCTCGCGCTTGGGCAGGTCGCCGCGCATCGGGAACGCCGTCTCCGGCAGGCTGATGGTGTGCTTGTAATCCTTGCCGCCGTTCTCGCTCACGCCGTCACTCCGCGTTCTTCCTTGTCTTGGCGCAAGGCGCGCCGGGCCTGCTCGGCGTCCCGGTCCATCTGTCGGACCAGGGCGGGCAGGTCGTCGAACTTCTCCTCGTCGCGCAGCTTGGCGACGAACTCCACTTCGATGCGGCGGCCATACAGGTCGCCGTCGAAATCAAACACATGCGCCTCGAGCAAGGGCTCGACGCCCTGCACCGTCGGCCGCGTGCCCAGGCTGGCCACGCCGGCGCGCGGCTGCGGGCCGATGCCATGCACCCAGATGGCGAAAATGCCACCCAACGCGGCGCGCTTGCCGGCCAGCCGCAGGTTCGCCGTAGGGTAGCCGAGCTGGCGGCCGAGCTGCTTGCCGCGCACGACCTTTCCGCCAATGGCATAGCGACGGCCCAGCGCCAGGGCCGCGGCGTCCAGGTTGCCGGCGGCCAGGTGCGCGCGCACCGCGCTGGCGGACACGCGGCCGTCGGCGTCGACCACCGGCTCGATTTCGCCGGCCTGGAAGCCATGACCCTCGCCCAGCGCCTGCAGCAGCGCCAGGTCGCCCTTGCGGCCATGGCCGAAGCGGAAACCCGGGCCCACCCAGACTTCGCGCGCCGACAGCCGCTGCACGAGCACGCGCTCGACGAACGCTTCCGCGCTCATCGCGGTCATGGCGGCGTTGAAGCGCAGCAGGCCCACCAGGTCCATGCCCAGGGCGCGCAGGCCTTCGAACTTGGCGCGCGGCAACAGCAGGCGCGCCGGCGGATCGGCCGGGGCGAAGAATTCGCGCGGCAGCGGCTCGAAGCTCAGCGCCACGGCAGCCAGGCCCCGGGCGCGCGCACGCGCCCGCACGTGGCCGACCAGGGCCTGGTGCCCCCGGTGGAGGCCGTCGAAGGCACCGATGCAAACCACGCTGCCCTGCGGGCAATCCTGGTTGCCCGCCACGTCCCGGAACAGCTTGCTCATGCCGAAATTATAGCCGGCAGCGCTCACCCGCCGCGCAGGTCGCGCGGGCGCCAGCCGGTGGCCAGCAGCACCAGGCCGTAGGCGCCGGCACCCGCGGCCACCACGCCCAGCAACAGCAGCCAGCGGGCCACGCCGCCCCAGGCGCGCCAGTCACCCACGGCGCCGGCCGCCAGCAGCACCGCGGCCGCCAGCGCCACGCTGGCCAGCCCGATCCTCATCAGGTGCCGTCCCCAGCCCGGGGAAAGCGTGAAGCCGGCGTCCCGGCGCAGGTAGCGCCACAGCAGCCCGGCATTGGCCAGGCCCGCCAGGCCCGTGGCCAGCGCGATGCCGGCATGGGCCCCGGGCACGGCGCCCAGCCACAGCGGCGTGGTGATGGCGGCCGTCAGGCCCACGTTGATGAAGACCGTGGCCACCGCGGCGCGCATCGGGGTCTTCGTGTCCTGGCGGGCGTAGAAAGCCGAAAGCAGCACCTTGCTGGCCATGAAGCCGGGGATGCCCAGGCTCATGGCCATCAGGCTGAGCGAGGTCATGCGGCTGTCGGCGGCGACGAACTCACCGCGCTCGAAGATGACCACCGCCAGCGGCTCGGCCAGCAGCGCCAGGCCCAGCGCGGCCGGCACCGCCAGCAGCAGCACCGTGCGCAGGCCCCAGTCGAGCGCGGCGGCGTAGCCCGTGGTGTCGGCGTCGGCGTGGCGGCGCGCCAGGTGCGGCAGGATCACCGTGCCCAGCGCCACGCCGAACATGCCCAGCGGGAACTCGACCAGGCGGTCTGAGTAGTACAGCCAGCTCTGGCTGCCATCCACCAGCAGCGAGGCGAACATGGTGCCCACGATCAGGTTGAGCTGCGCCACCGAGGACGAAAACAGCGTCGGGAGCATCATCCGGCCTACCCGGCGCACGCCCTCATGCCGCAGGTTGAGCCGCAGGCGCGGGCGCAGGCCCAGGCGGCCCATCGCCGGCCACAGCAGCACCAGCTGCAGGGCGCCGGCGGCCAGCACGCCCCAGGCCAGGGCCTTCACCGGCACTTCCAGGAAAGGCGCCAGGCCGTACATGGCGGCGATGACGGCCAGGTTGTGCAGCACCGGCGTCACGGCCGGCAGGGCGAAGCGCTGGAAGCTGTTGAGCACCGCGCCCGACAGCGCCGTCATCGACACCAGGGCCAGGTAGGGGAAGACGATGCGCAGCATGTCGGCGGTGAGGCCGAACTTCTCCGGGTCGTCCAGGCTGCCTGGGGCGATCAGGGCCACCACCAGCGGCGCCGCCAGCATGCCCAGGCCGCTGACCACCAGCACGGTGGCGCACAGGGCGCCGGCCACGTGGTCGAGGAAGTCCTTGAGCGCCTTCTCGTCGCCTTTCTGGCGCAGTTCCGACAGCACCGGCACGAAGGCCGAGGCGAACGAGCCCTCGGCGAAGATGCGGCGCAGGTAGTTCGGGATGCGGTAGGCCACCGCGAAGGCGTCGACGATGCCGCCGGCGCCGAAGAAGCTGGCCTGCACCACGTCGCGCACGAAGCCGGCGATGCGGGAGAGCAGGGTCATGGCGCTGAACACCGCCGTGGACCGCAGCAGGCCGCCCCGCGCCTTGCCCTGGCCGGCCCCGCTCATGCCCCCACCCCCGGGGTGGCAAGGGGGATTTGACTCAAGCCACTGAATCCCCCATAATTTCGGGTCTTTCCAGCACCACCCCCGAATCCCGGCCGGGAATTCGCACCCCGGCCCTCGTCCAACGATTTCAGGAGCCCTCCGTGGCCAACATCAAGTCCGCCAAGAAGCGCGCCAAGCAGACCGTCGTCCGCAACGCCCGCAATGCCAGCCAGCGTTCCATGCTGCGCACCGCCGTGAAGAAGGTCCTCAAGGCCCTGGAAGCCAAGGACGCCGCCGGCGCCGAGGCCGCCTTCGCGACCGCCCAGCCGATCCTGGACCGCTACTCGGCCCGCGGCCTGATCCACAAGAACAAGGCTGCCCGCCACAAGAGCCGCATCACGGCCCACATCAAGGCCCTGAAGCAGGCCTGATCCGGCGGCGCCCCCGGGCGCCCCGCCGATCGGCGAAAGAAGGCCGGCGCAAGCCGGCCTTTTTGCTGCCCGGGATTTGCCGACGGCGGCCGGCAGGCGCGCGAACGCGACGACCGGCTCAGGCATTGCGGCTCATCTCCGCGCGCGCGGCGGCGTCCTGCGCCGCCTCCAGGGCCGCGGCCTTCTGGTCGTCGAAGAACTGCTGCACCTTCAGGACCACCGGCCAGGTGCCCTCGCGGCCGATGGCCGACACCAGGAACCAGGGCTCCTTCCAGTCCAGCGCCTCCACCACGGCGCGGGCGCGCGCCTGGCGTTCGTCCTCGGGCAGCAGGTCGGCCTTGTTCATCACCAGCCAGCGGGGCTTCTCCAGCATGGCCGGGTCGTGCTTGCGCAGCTCGGCCTCGATGGCGCGCACCTGCTGCACCGGGTCCACCTGCTCGTCGAACGGGGCCAGGTCCACCAGGTGCAGCAGCAGGCGGGTGCGCTGCACGTGGCGCAGGAACTGCGCGCCCAGGCCGGCGCCGTCGGCGGCACCCTCGATCAGGCCCGGGATGTCGGCGATCACGAAGCTGCGGTCGGTTTCGACGCTGACCACGCCCAGGTTCGGGTACAGGGTGGTGAACGGGTAATCGGCCACCTTCGGCGTGGCCGCCGAAACGGCGCGGATGAAGGTGGACTTGCCGGCGTTCGGGAAGCCGAGCAGGCCGACGTCGGCCAGGAGCTTCAGCTCGAGGCGGATCTCGCGCTCCTCGCCGGGCGTGCCCTGCCCGGCCTTGCGCGGCGCGCGGTTCACCGAGCTCTTGAAGTGCACGTTGCCCTTGCCGCCGACGCCGCCCTGGGCCACCAGCAGGCGCTCGCCGTGGCGGGTCAGGTCGCCGATGATCTCGTCGGTCTCGACGTTGATGACCTCGGTGCCGACCGGCACGCGGATCACCACGTCCTCGCCGGCCTTGCCGAACATCTGCCGGCCCATGCCGTTCTGGCCGCGCTGGGCGCGGTACTGGCGCTGGTGGCGGAAGTCGATGAGCGTGTTGAGGTTTTCGTCGGCCTGCAGCCAGACGCTGCCGCCGTTGCCGCCGTCGCCGCCGTCCGGCCCGCCGAGCGGGATGAACTTCTCGCGCCGGAAGCTGATGCAGCCGTTGCCGCCGCTGCCGGCACTGACCAGGATCTGGGCTTCATCAACGAATTTCACAGGGCACTTCCCAGGCGGGGCGCTTCGGCCATCCGCCACGATTGTGGGCCGTCCGCGCCGCGCCGTGAAGGGCGGGCCGCGCAGGGCCGGTGTCAGAAACGAAAAGCCCCGCCGAAGCGGGGCCCTTCAGGCGGAACCAGGCGGGGATCAGGCCGCCGGGACCACGCTCACGGTGCGACGCTTCTTCGGACCCTTGACCGAGAAATCCACCACGCCGTCCACGAGGGCGAACAGGGTGTGGTCACGGCCGAGGCCGACGCCGGCGCCCGGATGGAACTCGGTGCCGCGCTGGCGCACGATGATGTTGCCGGCCTCGATGGCCTGGCCGCCGTACATCTTGACGCCCAGGTACTTCGGGTTCGAGTCGCGGCCGTTGCGGGACGAGCCTACGCCTTTTTTCTGTGCCATGACGTTGTCTCCTCTGGCTTAGCCGGCGATGCCGGTGATTTCGATTTCGGTGAAGTACTGCCGGTGGCCCATCTGCTTGCGATGGTGCTTGCGGCGACGGAACTTGACGATGCGGACCTTGTCGAGGCGGCCGTGCGACTTGACGGTCGCGGTGACCTTGGCGCCGTCCACGGTCGGCGCGCCGACCTTGACCTTGTCGCCGTCGCCGAGCATCAGGACCTTGTCGATCTCGAAGCTCTTGCCTTCCTCGAGGTCGATCTTCTCGACCTTCAGGGTCTCGCCCTGCATCACGCGGTACTGCTTACCGCCGGTGACAATGACTGCATACATGACCGGGATTCCTCTGTAGTTATTTTGGACAAACCTGCCCGCGGTCAACGGGACAGAAGCGGAATTCTAGGTCAAAAACCCCTTTTGCGTCAAACCCTTCGAACCCGGTTCATTTCCCGGCCACCCCTCCCCGCCCCCTGGGGAGCCAGCGCCGGGAAATGAGCCTGGCCCGTTCGCCAACCCCCTGATCAGGCAGGGGTTTTGGCTCCTCCACCCGGAGGTCACGGCCGCGCCCGCGCGCCCTGCTAGACTGCCCGGTTCCCGTTCCCGACTGCCCCACAAGGACCCGCTTCCGGCGCATGGATACGATCCGCATCCGCGGTGCCCGCACCCACAACCTGAAGAACATCGACCTGGACCTGCCCCGGGACCGGCTGATCGTCATCACCGGCCTGTCGGGCTCCGGCAAGTCCTCGCTGGCCTTCGACACCATCTACGCCGAGGGCCAGCGCCGCTACGTCGAGTCCTTGTCGGCCTACGCCCGGCAGTTCCTGAGCGTGATGGAAAAGCCGGACGTGGACCACATCGAGGGCCTGTCGCCGGCCATCTCGATCGAGCAGAAGTCCACCTCGCACAACCCGCGCTCCACGGTCGGCACGATCACCGAGATCTACGACTACCTGCGCCTGTTGTTCGCCCGCGTCGGCACCCCGCGCTGCCCCGACCACCACTACCCGCTCGAGGCCCAGACCGTCGGCCAGATGGTGGACCAGGTGTTGGCCCTGCCCGAAGACCGCCGCTACATGCTGCTGGCCCCGGTGGTGCGCGAGCGCAAGGGGGAACACGCCCAGGTGTTCGACCAGCTGCGCGCCCAGGGCTTCGTGCGCGTGCGGGTGAACGGCGTGCTGCACGAGCTCGACGCGGTGCCGGCCCTGGCCCTGCGCCAGAAGCACACGATCGAGGCGGTGATCGACCGCTTCAAGCCCCGCGCCGACCTCAAGCAGCGCCTGGCCGAAAGCTTCGAGACCGCGCTCAAGCTCGGCGACGGCCTGGCCCAGGTGCAGGACCTCGACGACCCGGCCGCGCCGCCGCTGCTGTTCTCCTCGAAGTTCAGCTGCCCGGTCTGCGACTACGCCCTGCCCGAGCTCGAGCCGCGCCTGTTCTCGTTCAACTCGCCGGTGGGCGCCTGCCCGTCCTGCGACGGCCTGGGCATCACCCAGTTCTTCGACCCCTCGCGCGTGGTCGTGCACCCCGAGCTCAGCCTCGCGGCGGGCGCGGTGCGCGGCTGGGACCGCCGCAACGCCTACTACTTCCAGCTGATCGCCTCGCTGGCCAAGCACTACGGCTTCGACCCCGACACGGCCTGGGAGGAGCTTTCCGAGCCAGTGCGGCAAGCCGTGCTCTACGGCAGCGGCGAGGAGGTGATCACCTTCACCTACCTCACCGAATCCGGCGGCCGCACCCAGCGCAAGCACAAGTTCGAGGGCATCGTGCCCAACCTCGAACGCCGCTACCGGGAAACCGAGTCGCAGGTGGTGAAGGAGGAGCTGGCCAAGTTCATCTCCGACCGCCCCTGCCCCGACTGCGGCGGCGCGCGCCTGAACCGCTCGGCCCGCAACGTGTTCGTGGCCGACCGCAACCTGTCGCAGCTGACCAAGCTGCCGGTGGACGAGTCGCTGGAGTTCTTCTCGCACCTGAGCCTGGCCGGCTGGCGCGGCGAAATCGCCGCCAAGATCGTCAAGGAAATCCACGACCGCCTGCGTTTCCTGGTGGACGTGGGCCTCGACTACCTCACGCTCGAGCGCAAGGCCGACAGCTTGTCCGGTGGCGAAGCCCAGCGCATCCGCCTGGCCAGCCAGATCGGCGCCGGCCTGGTGGGCGTGATGTACGTGCTCGACGAACCCTCCATCGGCCTGCACCAGCGGGACAACGAGCGCCTGCTCGGCACCCTCACCCGCCTGCGCGACCTGGGCAACACCGTGATCGTGGTCGAGCACGACGAGGACGCCATCCGCCTGGCCGACCACATCGTCGACATCGGCCCCGGCGCCGGCGTGCACGGCGGCGAGGTGATCGCCCAGGGCAGCTACGCCGACATCCTGAAGGCGCCGCGTTCGCTCACCGGCGCCTACCTGTCGGGCAAGCGCCGTATCGAAATCCCCAAGCAGCGCCACAAGCCCAACCCGAAGATGATGCTGGAGCTGCGCGGCGCCAGCGGCAACAACCTCAAGGACGTGGACCTGTCGATCCCGGCCGGGCTGTTCACCTGCATCACCGGCGTTTCCGGCTCGGGCAAGTCCACGCTAATCAACGACACGCTCTACCATCTGGCCGCGAACGAGCTCAATGGCGCCTCGCACACCCCGGCGCCGCACCGCGAGGTGCAGGGCATGGAACTGTTCGACAAGGTCGTGGACATCGACCAGAGCCCGATCGGCCGCACGCCGCGCTCGAACCCGGCCACCTACACCGGCCTGTTCACGCCGCTGCGCGAATTGTTCGCGCAGGTGCCCGAGGCGCGCGCCCGCGGTTATTCGCCGGGCCGCTTCAGTTTCAACGTGCGTGGCGGCCGCTGCGAGGCCTGCCAGGGCGACGGCCTGATCAAGGTCGAGATGCACTTCCTGCCCGACGTGTACGTGCCCTGCGACGTCTGCCACGGCAAGCGCTACAACCGCGAGACGCTGGAGATCCTCTACAAGGGCTACTCCATCCACGACGTGCTGGAAATGACGGTCGAGGACGCGCTGCGCCTGTTCGAGCCGGTGCCCACCCTGGCGCGCAAGCTCGAGACCCTGATGGACGTGGGCCTGAGCTACATCAAGCTCGGCCAGTCGGCCACCACGCTATCGGGCGGCGAGGCCCAGCGCGTGAAGCTGTCGAAGGAGCTCAGCCGCCGCGACACCGGCCGCACGCTCTACATCCTCGACGAGCCCACCACCGGCCTGCACTTCCACGACATCGAGCACCTGCTGGCCGTGCTGCACAAGCTGCGTGACGATGGCAACACCATCGTGGTGATCGAGCACAACCTGGACGTGATCAAGACCGCCGACTGGGTCATCGACCTCGGCCCCGAGGGCGGCCACCGCGGCGGCATGATCATCGCCCAGGGCACGCCCGAGGAATTGGCGGCGACGCCGGGTTCGCACACCGGCCGTTTCCTCGCCAAGCTGCTGGAAGGCGCGGCGCCGCGCAAGGCCGCCAACAGGAAGAAGAGCGCATGACCCGCGTCGTCTTCGAAACCGTGCTCGAAGTTCGCTGGCGCGACCTCGACGCCTTCAACCACGTCAACAACGCCAGCTACCTCGGCTACATCGAGGAGGCGCGCGTGCGCTGGTTCAAGTCGCTCAGCCACGACTGGGCCGGCGAAACCGCGGCGCCGATCATGGCGGCGGTGGCGGTGAACTACCGCCGGCCCATCAACTGGCCGGAAACCGTGCGGGTGGAACTGTTCGCCGAGCGCATCGGCGGCAAGAGCCTGACGCTGGGCCACCGCATCCTGGCGGCCGGCGACGAGGCCACGCTCTATTGCGACGGCCACACCGTGCTGGTGTGGGTGGACCGCGGCGGCCAGTCGGTGCCGCTGCCGGAAAACGTGCGGGCCGCCTGCGCCTAGGGCGCGGCGCGGCGCACCGGGAATTCGGCGAACACGCGGCGGCCGTCGGCCAGCACCAGCCGCACGCGCGCCACGTCGCCGTCGGCCAGCGGCCGCAGCGGGCGCATCAGCATCAGGTGCAGGCCGCCCGGCTCGAAACGCAGTTCGCCGCCCGGCGGAACCTCCAGCTTGCCCGCGGGGCGCATGCGGCTCACGCCGCCCTCTTCCACCGTGCGGTGGATCATCGGCATGCCGAAATCCAGGCTCTCGACGTCCACCACGGTGACCGGCGCATCGCAGCCATTGCGCAGCACCAGGTAACCGGCCAGCGACTTCGCGCCGGGCGGCGCCGAGCGCACCCAGGGCTTGTCGATGGTGGGCGCGCAGGCCGTCGCCGCGGACGCGGCTGAAGCCAGCGCGAACAGGAAAGACCCCAGCAAAAGGCGCGATGCGTTCATGGGCCTATAGTAGTCCCACGACCGTACAGGAGCCATGAATGAACCGTTCCCTGCTTGCCCTGGCCATCGCCGGCGCCGTCGCCTCCCCCGCCCTCGCCGCCGCGCCGAAGCTCACCGTCTACAGCGGCGATTTCGACGCCGTCTCCCGCGGCGCCGGCCAGCCCGGCGGCCCGGGTTTCGCGCTGTACGACACCCGCATCGAATTCGACCTGCAGCCGGGCGACAACCGCGTGCAGCGCGGCGGCCTGCCGGCGGCGCTGGACGCCAGCTCGGTCCGCCTGCAGCCGGCCGGCGACGCCACCGTGCGCGGCCAGCGCTTCGATTTCGCCCTGGCCGACCAGGACGAACTGCTGCGCCGCGCGATCGGCCAGCAGGTCAGCGTGGAACAGGCGCTCGGCCCGGGCCGCGAAACCTACACCGGCACCCTGCTTTCGGCCGGCAACGGACTCACGCTGAAGCTCGCCGACGGCCGGGTGAAGGTGCTTTCGAACTACGCCAGCTTCGAACTGCCGCGCCTGCCCGAGGGCGTGGCCAGCGAACCGACCCTGTCCTGGACCCTGGCCGCGCCGCGCGCCGGCAAGCAGGCCTTCGACTTGTCCTTCGCCACCGCCGGCCTGGCCTGGCGCGCCGAATACCAGGCCACGCTGTCGGGCCAGGGCCAGGCCTGCCGCATGACGCTCGACGGCGCCGCGATGGTGGCCAACCGCTCGGGCACCGACTTCGACGGCGTCGCGCTCACGCTGGTCGCGGGTGAACCCAACCGCGTGTCGGGCGGCGGTTACGGCGTTCCCATGGCCGCGAAGTCGGAGCGCGCCGTGATGATGGTGGCCGACGCCGCCCCGGCGCCGCAGGCCTCGGGCGAATACCACGCCTACCGCCTGCCCGGCACCGGCGACCTGCCGCAGGGCAGCGTGCAGCGGCTGCCGCTGGTGGACACCGCCAAGGGCATCGCCTGCGAGCGCCGCTATGAAACGCGCTCGCCGATGGGCAGCTGGCAGCCCCCGCAGCCGATCATCGACGCCAACTTCAACACCCAGGCCGGCCAGCAGCCGGTGGTGGCCAGCCTGCGCTTCGCCAACCGCAAGGCCAGCGGCCTGGGCATCCCGCTGCCGGCCGGGCGCATGCGCCTGTTCGACGGCGCCGATTTCCTGGGCGAGGCGGCGCTGGGCCACACCGCCGCCGACACCGAGGTGGCGCTCGAGACCGGCACCGTGTTCGACCTCTCGGCCGAGCGCAGGCACGAGGACTTCCAGCTCGACCGCGCCGGCCGCCAGATGACCGAAACCGTGGTCATCACCGTGCGCAACGCCAAGGCCGGCGCCGCCACGGTGCGCGTGCAGGAAGTGCTGCCGCGCTGGACCGATTGGGAAATCACCGCCAGCAGCGTACCGGCGCGCAAGCTCGATGCGCAGTCGGTGGCCTTCGACCTGCCCGTGCCCGCGGGCGGTGAAGCGGACGTGCGCTACACGGTGCGCTATCGTTGGGCCCCCGACGTCCGGATCGATTGAGGCCCGCCATGCTTGAATTCCACCGCCACGGCGACATCCACGAGATCCGGCTGGCCCGGCCGCCGGTCAACGCGCTCACGCCCGAACTGCTGTCGGCGCTGCGCACCGCGGTGCAGGAAGCGCCCGCCGCGGGCGCACGCGCGATCGTGCTGTCGGGTGGAGCCAAGGTGTTTTCGGCCGGCATGGACGTGCCGCACCTGATGGGCCTGGACCCGGCGGGCCTCAAGGCCGGCTGGGCCTCGCTGTTCGCGGCGGGGCGCGCCATCGCGTCCTCGCCGGTGCCGGTGGTGGCCGCCATCGGCGGGCACAGCCCGGCGGGCGGCTGCGTGCTGGCGCTGTGCTGCGACTACCGCATCATGGCGCGCGGCCCCTTCCGCATCGGCCTGAACGAGGTGCAGGTCGGCCTGGTCGCGCCCGACGCCATCCAGCACCTGATGCGCCGCGTCGTCGGCCCCTACCGCGCCGAGCGCCTGCTGGTCGAAGGCGCGCTGGTGGAAGCCGAGCAGGCGCACGCGATCGGCCTGGTGGACGAACTCACCGACGGCGAGCACGTGGTCAAGCGCGCCACCGTATGGCTCGAGGAGCTCCTCAAACTGCCCTCGGCCTCGATGCTGGCCACCCGCCGCATCGCCCGCGCCGACCTCGTCGCCGCGCTCGAATCCTTCCGCGACGACGACCTCGACGCTTTCCTGGGCGAATGGAATTCCCCCGGCACGCAGGCGGCCCTGAAGGCCCTGGTCGCCCGGCTCGGGAAATGAGCCTGCGCGCTTCGCCCGCGCCGGCCCTGCTGGCGCTGGCCTTCCTCCTGCTCGTGGCCTGCACCCGGCCGCTGCCCGCGGCCTACGCCGACTACGCCGGCCACTGGCGCGGCGAAGGCGTGCTGCTGGTGATCGCGCCCAACGGCCACGCCGACTACGAGCGCGTGCGCGAAGGCAGGCGCACTTCGATCGAAGGCCCCGTGCACGGGTTCAGCGCCGAGGGCTTCAAGATCGGCCTCGGGCCGCTGAGCGCCAGCTTCGAGGTGCAGGTGCCGCCGCATCTCGCCGGTGGCCGCTGGCGCATGACCGTGGACGGCGTCGAATTGACGCGCGTCGAGATCCTGCCGGTCGAAGCCGAACGCGAAACGCTGCGGCTGTGATCAGGCGCCGGTGGCGACCGGGCGCGACCGGTCGCTGACCCATCCACTCCACGAGGGCGCGTAGATGCGCGCCCCCGGCAGCCCGGCGTGGGCCATGGCCAGCAGGTTGTGGCAGGCCGTCACGCCCGAGCCGCAGCTCAGCACCACGTCCTGTGGGCGGCGGCCGCGCAACAGGGTTTCGAACTGGCCCTTCAGCACGGCGGGCGGCAGCATCCGCCCCTGCGCGAGGTTGCCGGAATAAGGGCGATTGAGCGCACCGGGGATGTGGCCGGCGACCGGATCGAGCGGCTCGACTTCGCCACGGAAGCGTTCCGGCGCACGCGCATCGAGCAGCCAGCCCGACGGTTCGTCCAGCCGCGCCAGCACCTCGTCGGTGCCCACGACCTGCGCCGCGTCGAAGCGGCGCGGGTAAGGCGCCACGGCGGCGGGCGCCGGCGAGGCATCCAGCGGCAAGCCCAGCGCCTGCCAGGCCGCCACGCCACCGTCGAGCACCGCCACGCGCTCGTGGCCGCAGAGCTTGAGCAGCCACCACAGGCGCGCCGCCGCGAGTGCACCATCGGCGGCGTCGTAGGCCACCACCTGCACCTCCGGGGTGATGCCCAGGCGGCCCAGCAGCGCCTGGAACGCCGCCGGGTCCGGCAACGGATGCCGGCCCAGCGAGGCGGGTCCGGCGAGGTCGGACAGGTCGCGGTCGAGATGGGCGAAACCGGCCCCCGGCAGGTGCGCGGCGGCATGGGCGCGTTCGCCGGCGGCGGGGTCGGCCAGCACGTGGCGGCAGTCCACGAGCACCAGGCCGGGCTGGCCCAGCGCCGAGGCCAGGGCTTCCGGCGAAACCAGGGTCGTCCAGTTCATGGCACCTGCTCCAGGCGGTGGCGGAAGTTGACCAGCATCGCGGCGGTGGCGCCCCAGATGCGGTGGCCGCCGTAGCGGAATTCCAGCACGTGCCGGCGGCGGCCCTGGAAGTCCACTTCCAGCGAGTGCACGTTGCCGGGATCGAGCAGGAAACCCAGCGGCACCTCGAAGGCCTCGGCCACTTCGCCCGGGTCGGGCACGGGCACGAAACCACCGGCCACCGAGGCCACCACGGGGAACACGTGGAAACCGGTGATGGTGACGAAGGGATCGAGGTATCCCAGCGGCGACGACAGCGCGGCGGCCAGGCCCACTTCCTCCTGCGCCTCGCGCAGCGCGGCGGCGACCGGGTCGGCGTCGTCGGCTTCGATGCGGCCGCCGGGGAAGGCGATCTGGCCGGCATGGTGGCGCAGCGCTTCGGTGCGTCGGGTCAGCAGCACCTGGGGGCCACCCGCGCGCTCCACCAGCGCCACCAGCACGGCGGCGGGGCGCAACGGCTGCCCGGGGGGCAACAGGTCGTGCAGTTCGGCATGGTTCCAGCCAGGCCCCTCAGGGGGGCGGGCCAGCGGGTGCAGTGCGCGGGGGAGCCGTTCGAACGGGTCGAACGCGGGGCTCACACGCGGAGCGCCTCGCGGCGCGGCAGCTCCACTTCCATCACGTGCAGGCGCTCGTCGTCGTTCATCTGCGACCAGCGGGCGATTTCGGCGACGCTGCGATGGCAGCCTTCGCAAAAACCGGACGGGTCGAGCGAACAGACGCCGATGCAGGGGCTGAGCACGGCGCGGAAGCTGGAGGAGACGGACATGACGTCGGAAACGACGAGGCCGCGCCGGTGCCGGCGCGGCCTCGTGGAGTCTTACTGGACCGCGACGAGCTTGATGTCGAACACCAGCGCCTGGCCCGGGCCGACCGGCGAACGCGGGTCGTTGCCGAAAGCCTTGTCGGACGGCAGGAACACTTCCCAGCGCGAACCGGCCGGCATCAGGGCAAGCACTTCCTGCACGCCGCGGATCGGGAACTCGCCGACCTTGAAGCTGGCCGGGGTGGGGTTCTGCTGGGCGTAGGTGTTGGCGAACTCTTGGCCGGTGGAGACCGAGCCGCGGTAGTGCATCTGCACCGTGCTGGCGGCGGTCGGCTTGGCGCCGGTGCCGGTCTCGATCACGCGGTACTGGATGCCGCTGGGCAGGGTGGTGATGCCCGGCTTGCTGCGGTTGGCGGCCAGGAAGGCGTCGGACTTGGCCTTGTTCTCGTTGGCCACGCGCTCGAACTCGGCGCGGGCCTGGGCGACCATGCGCTGCTGCAGGCCGGCCAGCTGGCCGTCCATCTGGTCCTGCGAATGGGCCGGGGCGCGCTTGGCGTAACCGTCCTGCAGGGCCTTGATCACGGCATTGATGTCGACGTCGACCTTCTGGTCGGCGAGGTCCTTGCCGAGGTCGTAGCCGATGGCATAACTCAGCACCGGCTTGTTGGCCGGGGGCGGCGCAGGCTGGTTGGCAGGCGGGGCGGACTGGGCCAGGGCAACGCCGGCGCTCAGACCAAAGGCCGCCAGGCAGGCAGCCAACAGACGCAACTTCATCAGGAAATCTCCAGTTGTGGACGGGGACGCTGTGGGCCCCCAGACGCCGCGTTAGGATAGCCCCCGCAGGCCTGAACCGCCACTGACATCGGACGGCTCGAAACCGATGACCGCGGGCGCGGCCACAAGTTCCCCCTTCCCCGGAGTTTTCCCATGACTTTCGCCAACTTGCTGGTCGAAGACCGCGGCGCCGTCCGTCGCATCACGCTGAACCGGCCGGACAAGCTAAACGCGCTCAACCACGCCACGCTGACCGAGCTGCATGCCGCCTTCGAGGCCGCCGGGCGCGACCCGGGCGTGCGCGTGGTGGTGCTGACCGGCGCCGGCCCCAAGGCCTTCGTGGCCGGCGCCGACATCGCCGAGATGAACGGGCTGAGCCCGGCCCAGGCCCGCGACTTCTCGGCCCACGGCCAGGCACTGATGACCCGCATCGAGCGCCTGGGCAAGCCGGTCATCGCCATGGTGAACGGGTTCGCGCTGGGCGGTGGCCTGGAACTGGCCATGGCCTGCCACCTGCGCATCGCGGCCGACACCGCCAAGGTCGGCCAGCCCGAGATCAACCTGGGCCTGGTGCCGGGTTTCGGCGGCACCCAGCGGCTGCTGCGCCTGGCGGGCCGCCCGGCGGCGCTGGAACTGTGCCTGATGGGCGCGCCCATCGACGCCGCCCGCGCGGCCCAGCTCGGCATCCTGAGCCGCGTGGTGCCGGCCGATTCGCTCGAGGCCGAAGTGGAGGCCGTCGCCAACCAGCTGGCCGCCGCCGCGCCGCTGGCCCTGCGCGGCATCCTCGACGCCATCCTGCTCGGCGGCGAGGCCCCGCTCGACAGCGGCCTGGACTACGAGACCCAGGTGTTCGCGGTCACGTTCTCGACCGAGGACATGAAGGAAGGCACCAGCGCCTTCCTGGCCCGCCGCAAGCCGCAGTTCTCTGGCCGCTGAGCGCGCCCGCGCCGGCCGTGCGCCTGCATCGTTTCCACGGCGGCCTGGCCCTGCCGGGCCACAAGGCCGAATCCACCGCCGGCGGCCTGCGCGCCTGCCCGGCGCCGGCGCTGCTGCGCGTGCCGATGCTCCAGCACGCCGGCGAAGCCGCCGAGCCCTGCGTGGCGGCCGGCG
>NZ_AVCH01000184.1 GCF_000747075.1 Arenimonas malthae CC-JY-1 | reverse complement strand
CGCCCACCCCCGCGCCGGCCGCGCCCGCCCCGCGCGCCGAGCCCGGCCTGGTGCACCTGCACCCGGTGCGCTCGGGCCAGCAGGTGTACGCGCAGGAACGCGACCTCACCGTCTGCGCCACCGTCGGCGCCGGCGCCGAGGTCATCGCCGACGGTTCCATCCATGTCTACGGCGCCCTGCGCGGCCGCGCCCTGGCCGGCGCCGCCGGCATGGCCACCGCCCGCATCTTCTGCCGTGAGTTCCATGCGGAGCTGGTCGCGGTGGCCGGGCACTACAAGGTCCTCGAGGAAATCCCGAAAGCCCTGCTCGGCAAGCCCGTGCAGATATGGCTCGAGCATGACAAGCTGCGCATCGAACAGCTCGACTGACCCCCACACAGACGCCGGCAAGGCGCGAACGCGTTACGGAGAAGAACATTGGCTGAAATCATCGTGGTGACCTCGGGCAAGGGCGGCGTCGGCAAGACCACCACCAGCGCATCGCTCGCCTGCGGCCTGGCCCGGGCCGGCAAGAAGACCGCCGTCATCGACTTCGACGTCGGCCTGCGCAACCTCGACCTGATCATGGGCTGCGAGCGCCGGGTGGTTTACGACTTCGTCAACGTGGTCAACGGCGAGGCCAGCCTCAAGCAGGCCCTGATCAAGGACAAGCGCTTCGACAACCTCCACGTGCTGGCCGCGTCGCAGACCCGCGACAAGGACGCGCTGACGATGGAGGGCGTGGAGAAGGTGCTCAAGGACCTGGGCGACGAGGGCTTCGACTTCATCGTCTGCGATTCCCCCGCGGGCATCGAGAAGGGCGCGTTCCTGGCCATGTACTTCGCCGACCGCGCCGTGGTGGTGGTGAACCCGGAAGTGAGTTCGGTGCGCGACTCCGACCGCATCCTGGGCCTGCTGGCGTCGAAGACCAAGAAGGCCGAGGCCGGCGAGCGCGTGAAGGAGCACCTGCTGCTCACCCGCTACAGCCCCAAGCGCGTCGAGGCGGGCGACATGCTCTCCATCGGCGACGTGCAGGAGATCCTGGGCCTGGACGTGGTGGGCGTCATACCGGAATCCCCGGAAGTGCTGCAGAGCTCCAATGCCGGCGTGCCGGTGATCCTGGACGAGGCCTCGCCGGCCGGCCAGGCCTACACCGACGCCGTCGCGCGCATCCTCGGCGAAGAGCGCCCGATGCGATTCACCACGGTCGAGAAGAAGGGTTTCTTCTCCAAGATGTTCGGGGGTTGAACCATGGGCATCCTTGATTTCCTCACCCAGCGGAACAAGAACACCGCCAACGTCGCCAAGAGCCGCCTGCAGATACTCATCCAGCAGGAACGTTCGATGCGCGGCGCCCCCGACTACCTGCCGCTGCTGCAGCGCGAGCTGCTGGAAGTGATCCGCAAGTACATCAACGTGGACTCCGACGCGGTGAAGGTGGACCTGCACAAGGACGGCGATTCCGAGCTGCTCGACATCTCGGTGCAGCTGCCGGAGAAACCGGCCGCCGCCAACGGCTGAACCATGGTCCTGCGGCTGGGCGACATCGGCTTCGGCCCGGCCGCGGCCCTGCTTGCCTCCCACGGCCTGCACCTGCAGGCCGTGCCGGAGGGAGAAACCATCCCCGGCAGCTACTGGGGCGAATGCGAGGCCGGCCTGATCGGCACCACGGTCTACGCCCGCCCCGACACGCCCGTGCACTCGCTGCTGCACGAGGCCTGCCACCTGATCGTCATGCCGCCCGAGCGGCGCGCCCGGGTGCACACCGACGCCACCGATTCGGTGCCCGAGGAAGACGCCACCTGCTACCTGCAGATCCTGCTGGCCGACCAGCTGCCCGGCGTCGGCCGCGAGCGCCTGATGGCCGACATGGACGCCTGGGGCTACACCTTCCGCCTCGGCTCGGCCCGCGCCTGGTTCGAACAGGACGCCGAAGACGCCCGCGCCTTCCTCGCCGACCGCCAGCTCCTGCCCTGAGCTCCGGGCCTTGCGCGGGGCGTGGTGGGGGGGCTAGCCTTTCGGGCGCTCTTCCCGCCCCGTTTCCTGGAGTATTCCCCGTGAAATCCCAACGCGCCCTGCTGGCGCTCGCCATCACCGCCGGCCTGCTGGCCCTGTCCGGCTGCAAGCCCTCCGACCAGGACGCCGCCCCCGGCGCCGCCTCCGCCCCGGCCGAGGACGCCGACGCCTTCGTGGCGCGCGTCAACCAGACCGTCAAGGAGATGACCCCCGAGCTGACCGCCGCCGCCTGGCTCGGCGCCACCTACATCAACAAGGACAGCCAGCGCGTCGAGTCCGCCGCCAACGAGCGCTGGCTGGCCAAGAACAACGAGTTCATCGCCCAGGCCAAGACCTACGCCACCGAGGGCCTGCAGGCCGACACCGCGCGCGCCATCCACCTGCTCAAGACCAGCTCCTCCATGCCCGCCCCGCGCGACCCGGCCAAGCTCAAGGAGCTCGCCGAGATCGCCAGCCGCATGGGCGCCACCTACGGCGCCGGCAAGTGGTGCGTGGGCGAGGACTGCAAGGACATCGGCCAGGTCAGCGAAATCCTCGCCGACACCCAGGGCAGCAGCTACGACGAGATGAAGGCCGCCTGGGAAGGCTGGCACACCATCGCCCAGCCGATGCGCAAGGACTACCAGCGCTTCGTCGAGCTCACCAACGAAGGCGCCGTGGAAATGGGCTTCGCCAACACCGGCGACGTCTGGCGCGCCGGCTACGACATGCCCGCCGACGACTTCAAGGCCGAGGCCGACCGCCTCTGGGGCCAGGTGCAGCCGCTGTACGAGCAGCTGCAGTGCTACACCCGCGAGAAGCTGGTGGAGAAGTACGGCGAGCAGGGTTCGGTGGACGGCATGATCCCGGCCCACCTCACCGGCAACCTGTGGCAGCAGGACTGGGGCAACCTCTGGCCGCTGCTGCAGCCCTACGAGGGCGTGGGGAGCCTCGACGTCACCGGCGCCCTGAAGAAGCAGCGTGACTCCATCC
The DNA here is from genome assembly GCF_000747075.1 of Arenimonas malthae CC-JY-1. Taxonomy (GTDB): domain Bacteria; phylum Pseudomonadota; class Gammaproteobacteria; order Xanthomonadales; family Xanthomonadaceae; genus Arenimonas; species Arenimonas malthae. Next base: position 19,088 of record NZ_AVCH01000184.1, on the reverse strand, counting down.
TGGCCGACCTGGTGTCCAAGGCCGGCGGCATGGGCAAGCTCACCGCCTCGCAGCAGGTGGAGATCGAGCGCCAGGCCGACCTGGAAATGGCCACCCGCATGACCAAGCTGGCCGAGAGCTTCTACACCGGCCTGGGCATGCCGGCCCTGCCGGAGAACTTCTACGCCGACTCGATGCTGGTGCAGCCGCGCGACCGCGACGTGGTCTGCCACGCCAGCGCCTGGCCGATGAACACCGTGGGCGACGACGTGCGCATCAAGATGTGCATCAAGCCCAACGAGGAAGAGCTCACCACCATCTACCACGAGCTCGGCCACGTGTATTACTACCTGGCCTACAAGGACCAGGCGCCGATCTTCCAGTCGGGCGCGCACGACGGCTTCCACGAGGCCATCGGCGACACCATCGTGCTGTCGATGACCCCGGAATACCTGGCCTCGATCGGCCTGGTGGACAAGCCGGCGGTGAGCGAGGAAGCCGTGATCAACGGCCAGATGCGCATGGCCCTGGCCAAGGTGGCCTTCCTGCCCTTCGGCCTGATGATCGACCAGTGGCGCTGGGGCGTGTTCGACGGTTCCATCACCCCGGACAAGTACAACCAGGCGTGGTGGGAGCTCAAGGCGAAGTACCAGGGCGTGGCCCCGGCCGGCGGCCCGCGCGGCGAGGAGTTCTTCGACGCCGGCGCCAAGTACCACGTGCCGGGCAACACCCCGTACACGCGCTACTTCCTGTCGCACATCCTGCAGTTCCAGTTCTACAAGTCGCTGTGCGACGCGTCGGGCCACGAAGGCCCGCTGTACACCTGCAACTTCGCCAACAACCCGGAAGCCGGCAAGCGCTACTGGGCGATGATGCAGCGTGGCGCCAGCCAGCCGTGGCAGCAGACGCTCAAGGAGCTGACCGGCGGCGAGCAGATGGACGCCTCGGCGGTGCTGGAGTACTTCGCGCCGCTGCAGGCCTGGCTGCAGGAACAGAACCAGGGCAATACCTGCGGCTGGGACGCCGCCAAGTCCTGATCCCGGGCTGGAAAGGTAAGCACGACGGCCGGCGGGGCGACCCGCCGGCCGTTCGTTTTTGGTGCTAGCGTGCGCGCCATGGAAGAACTGCAGGTCCAGCGCGCCACCCACCACGAACTCGACGAACTGCTGCCGCTGTTCGCCGGCTACCTGCGCTTCTACGGCAAGCCGGTGGACGAGGCGCGCGTGCACGCCTTCCTCTCGGCCCGGCTGCGGGCGAACGAGTCGGTGGTGTTCCTGGCCCGGCGCGGCGAAACCTGCCTGGGCTTCGTGCAGCTCTACCCCGCGTGGTCGAGCCTGTCGCAGGCGCGCAGCTGGATCCTCAACGACCTGTTCGTCAGCCCGGAAGCCCGCGGCGGCGGCGTGGCGCGCGCGCTGATGGAGGCCGCGCGCCAGTTCGGCGCCGAAACCGGCGCGGTGGAACTGTTCCTGCAGACGGCGCGCGACAACGCCACGGCCCGGCGGCTGTATGAATCACTCGGCTGGCGCCGCGACGACGAATTCCTGGTCTATACCCTCGACCCGCGCGCCTAGGCCGCGCGGGCGCCGTGCGCCGCGTACCAGCGCCACAGCCCCCAGGCCACGAGCGTGAACGCGGCGGACGTGACCGCCATCAGCAGCCCGTCGTGGCTGACCAGCGGCGACAGCAGGCCGGCGATGGCTGCGTTCGACAGCAGGCCCACGAAAGCCTGCATCGACGACGCGCCGCCGCGGTGGCGCGGGTACATGTCCAGCAGCGACAGCGTGACGATGGGGAACACGAGGGCGATGCCGAAGGCGCCCAGCGCGGTCGGCAACACGGCCCAGGGCAGCGTGGGCGCGTCGGTGAGCGCGTTGTAGCCCAGGTTGTACGCGGCCGCCACGCCGCAGCAGGCGAAGCCCCACTCCACCAGCCGCCGGCCCGGCACGCGTCCCGCCGCCTGCCCGCTGACGAAGGCGCCCAGCATCATTCCGCCGATGGTGGGCGCGAAGAACCAGACGAAATCCTGCACGCCCAGCCCCAGCAGCCCCATCACGAAATCCGGCGCCGAGGCGATGTACAGGAACAGCGCGCCGAAGTTCGCCGTGCCCGCCAGCGCCAGCAGTCGGAACTTGCGGTTCGAGAGCATGGCGCCGTAATCGCGCGCCAGCGTCAGCGGGTGCAGCGGCACGCGGTTCTCCGGCGGGTGGCTCTCGGGCAGGCCCCAGGCGGTGAGCGCCAGCAGCAGTGCGCCGAACCCCGCCAGGAACCAGAAGATGCCGTGCCATTCCGAGTACCCCAGGATCCAGCCGCCGATCACCGGTGCGATCGCCGGCGCGACGCCGAAGATCATCGAGATCTGGCTCATCAGGCGCTGGGCGTCGTCGCCCTGCAGGCAGTCGCGCACCACCGCGCGCCCGACGATCAGGCCGACGCCGGCCGACAGGCCCTGCACTGCGCGGTAAGCCAGCATGGTCGTCATGTCGGTGGCCAGCGCCGCGCCGACCGAGGCCAGCGTGAAGACCACGATGCCCGCCAGCAGCACCTTCTTGCGGCCCACCGCGTCGGAAATGGGGCCGTGGAAGAGCGACATGGCCGCGTAGCCGATCAGGTACACGCTGATCGTCTGCTGCATGGCCACCTTGCCCACGCCCAGGTCCTTCGCCATCACCGGGAAGGCCGGGAACACCGTGTCGATGGAAAACGGCCCGAACATGGCCAGCCCGCCCAGGATCAAGGCCAGCCGGGCGCGGGAGATTTGCAGGTGGTGGATCATCGGGGCCACGCGGGGGAAAACCGTGCCAGCATACGCCGGCCCCGCTGGCCGCGCCTTGAATGGCGCCCCGAATGACGCCACCTGCACACCATGACCGACGCCGCCACCGCCTCCCCCGAGTCCCCGCCGGTCCCCGACCGCAGCGTCGCCGCCGTGCTGCGCGAACTGCTGCCCTTCCTCAAGCCCTACACCGGCCGCATCCTGCTGGCGCTCGCCTGCCTGGCCACGGCCAAGTTCGCCAACCTGGGCGTGCCTTTGGTGCTGAAGGAACTGGTGGACAGCCTGGACGTGGCCCCCAGCCTGCTGGTGCTGCCGCTGGGCCTGCTGGTGGCCTACGGCGCCGCGCGCCTGTCGGTGACGCTGTTCACCGAGCTGCGCACCATCGTCTTCGCCCGCGTCATGGCGCGCAGCTCGCGCACGGTGATGCTGCGCGTGTTCCGGCACCTGCACGCGCTGAGCCTGCGCTTCCACCTCAATCGCCGCACCGGCGGCGTGGCGCGCGACGTCGAGCGCGGCGGCACCGCCATCTCCGACCTGCTGGACTGGACCATCTACACCATCCTGCCCACCCTGCTCGAGATCACCCTGGTGACGGCGGTGCTGGTGTGGCAGTACGACTGGACCTTCGCCGCCATCACGCTCGGCACCATCGCCGCCTACGTGGCCTGGACCTTCCGCGTCACCGAATGGCGCACGCGTTTCTACCGCGCCGCGGTGGAAGCCGACACCCGCGCCAGCGCCCGCGCGGTGGACTCGCTGCTCAACTACGAGACGGTGAAGTACTTCAACAACGAGGACCACGAGGCCCGCCGCTACGACGACAACCTGCGCCAGATGGAGGAGGCCACGGTGAAGAGCCTCAAGTCGCTGGCCGTGCTCAACCTGGGCCAGAGCGCCATCATCGCCGTCGGCATCACCGCGCTGATGTGGCGCGCGGCCGCCGGCGTGGTGGCCGGCGAAATGACCCTGGGCGACCTAGTGCTGGTGAACGCCTACCTGCTGCAGCTGTCGGCGCCGCTGAACTTCCTGGGCATGGTCTACCGCGAAGTGAAGCAGGCCATCACCAACATCGAGCGCCTGTTCGGCCTGCTCGACGAAGCCCAGGAAGTGCGCGACCGCCCCGACGCCCGCGCCCTGGTCACGCACCAGCCACGGGTCGATTTCGAGGACGTGCGCTTCGGCTACGACGGGCGCCGTGAAATCCTGCACGGCGTCAGCTTCTCCATCCCGCCCGGCGGCACGCTGGCGGTGGTGGGCCACTCGGGCAGCGGCAAGAGCACGCTTTCTCGCCTGCTTTACCGCTTCTACGAAATCCAGTCCGGCGCCATCCGCATCGACGGCCAGGACCTGCGCGAGCTGGCCCAGGACAGCGTGCGCGCCGCCATCGGCATCGTTCCCCAGGACACAGTGCTGTTCAACGACACCATCCGCTACAACATCCGCTACGGCCGCCCCGGCGCCAGCGACGCCGAGGTGGAGGCCGCCGCGCGCTCGGCGCACATCCACGACTTCATCCTGTCCCTGCCCGACGGCTACGACAGCGAGGTGGGCGAACGCGGCCTCAAGCTCAGCGGCGGCGAGAAGCAGCGCGTGGCCATCGCCCGCGCCCTGCTCAAGAACCCGGCCATCCTGATCTTCGACGAAGCCACCTCGGCGCTCGATTCGGCCAGCGAGCAGGCCATCCAGGACGAACTCGACCGCATCGCCGTGGGCCGCACCACGCTCGTCATCGCCCACCGCCTGTCCACGGTGATGGACGCCGACGAGATCCTGGTGCTGGACAAGGGCGTGGTGCTCGAACGCGGCAGCCACGCCGCCCTGCTGGCCAGGGACGGGCACTACGCCCGCATGTGGCGCCTGCAGCAGCAGGAACAGGCGCTGCCGTCGCCCGCCCCGGGGCGGTAGAATCCGGGGTCTGATCCGCCCCGGTACCGACCCCGAATGACCGAACCCGCCCGCCCCACCTTCCACGGTTTCGAACAGATCCCGCTGCGCGAGTACGCCGAGCGCGCCTACCTGGACTATTCGATGTACGTGGTGCTGGACCGCGCCCTGCCCTTCCTGGGCGACGGCCTCAAGCCCGTGCAGCGCCGCATCATCTACGCCATGAGCGAACTGGGCCTGGGCGCCACCGCCAAGCCCAAGAAGAGCGCGCGCACCGTCGGCGACGTGATCGGCAAGTTCCACCCGCACGGCGACAGCGCCTGCTACGAAGCGCTGGTGCTGATGGCGCAGCCCTTCTCGTACCGCTACCCGCTGATCGAAGGCCAGGGCAACTTCGGCTCCACCGACGACCCGAAGTCGTTCGCGGCCATGCGCTACACAGAGTCCAAGCTCACGCCCATCGCCGAGGTGCTGCTGGGCGAGCTGGGCCAGGGCACGGTGGATTGGGTGCCGAACTTCGACGGCACCCTGCAGGAGCCCAGCTGGCTGCCGGCGCGCCTGCCGCACCTGCTGCTCAACGGCACCACCGGCATCGCCGTGGGCATGGCCACCGACATCCCGCCGCACAACCTCAACGAAGTGGTCAGCGCGGCCGTGCGCCTGCTCGACGACCCCGACGCCACCGTGCGCGACCTGTGCGAACACGTGCGCGGCCCCGACTACCCCACCGGCGCGGAAATCATCACCCCGGCCGCCGACCTGCGCGCCATCTACGAAACCGGCGGCGGCAGCGTGCGCGCCCGCGCCACCTGGTCGCGCGAAAACGCGAACATCGTCATCACCAACCTGCCCTACCAGGTGTCGCCTTCTAAGATCATGGAGCAGGTGGCGCAGCAGATGCGCGCCAAGAAGCTGCCCTGGCTGGAAGACCTGCGCGACGAATCCGACCACGAGAACCCGGTGCGCCTGGTGCTGGTGCCGCGCAGCAACCGCGTGGATTTCGAGGGTCTGATGGGCCACCTGTTCGCCACCACGGACCTCGAGAAGAGCTTCCGGGTGAACTTCAACATCATCGGGCTCGACGGCCGGCCGCAGGTGAAGAACCTGCGCGACTTCCTGTCCGAGTGGCTGCTGTTCCGCACCGACACCGTGGCGCGCCGCCTCAGGCACCGCCTGGACAAGGTCGAGCGCCGCCTGCACCTGCTCGAAGGCCTGCTGGTCGCCTTCCTGAACCTCGACGAGGTGATCCGCATCATCCGCGCCGAGGACGAGCCCAAGCCCGTGCTGATGGCGCGTTTCGGCCTGGACGAGGAGCAGGCCGACTACATCCTCGACACCAAGCTCAAGCAGCTGGCCCGCCTGGAAGAGATGAAGATCCGCGGCGAGCAGGACGAGCTGGCGAAGGAGCGCGAGAAGATCATCGGCATCCTGGGCAGCAAGGCCAAGCTCAAGAAGCAGGTGAAGGACGAGCTGCTGGCCGACGCCAGGAAGTTCGGCGACGAGCGCCGTTCGCCGCTGGTGGAGCGCGAGGCCGCCCAGGCCATCAGCGAAACCGAGCTGGTGCCCAGCGAACCGGTGACGGTGGTGCTGTCGAAGAAGGGCTGGATCCGCAGCGCCAAGGGCCACGACGTCGAGGCCGCCGCGCTGAGCTACCGCGACGGCGACGGCCTGCTGCAGGCCGCGCGCGGCCGCAGCACGCAGCAGGTGGCCTTCGTCGATTCCACCGGCCGCAGTTATTCCGCGCTGGCGCACAGCCTGCCCAGCGCGCGCGGCAACGGCGAACCGCTGAGCGGCCGCTTCTCGCCGCCGGCGGGCGCGTCCTTCATCGGCCTGGCCGTGGCCGACAACGACGCGCGCTACGTCCTGGCCTCCAGCCACGGCTACGGTTTCGTCACCCGCTTCGAGAACTTCACCGGCCGCAACAAGGCCGGCAAGCAGCTGATCAACGCCGGCGACGGCGCCGAGCTGCTGGCCCCGGTGCCGGTGAACGACCCGAAGACCGACTTCATCGTCTCCATCACCAGCGCCGGCCACCTGTTGGCCTTCCCGCTGGCCGAGCTGCCCGAGCTGGACAAGGGCAAGGGCAACAAGCTGGTGCAGATCCCGCCGGCCAAGCTGAAATCGGGCGAGGAAAAGGTGGTGGCCGTGGCCAGCGTGAAGCAGGGCGGCGAGCTCACCATCTATTCCGGCCGCCAGAAACTGGTGCTCAGCTGGCGCGACCTGCAGGCCTACGAAGGCAGCCGCGCCAGCCGCGGCAACCTGCTGCCGCGCGGCTTCACCAAGGTGGACCGGGTCGAGACGGCCTGACGGCCTCAGCCCGGGCGGCCGGCGCGCCGGTCGTAGTCGTCGGCCAGCGCGCGCAAGGCGCTGGCGCCGTCCCCTTCGTAGGCAGGGCCGTGCATCAGCGCCAGCGTGCGCGGCGCCAGGTCCGCCAGGCCGCGGATGGTCGTGCCCATGGCCGGGTTGAGCGAGGAATAGCGGAACAGCTCCTCGGCGGCGATGGCCGGCCCGACGATGTCACCCGTCACCAGCGCCGGGCCATTGCCCAGCTGGGTGAACAGGTCGCCGCACAGCAGCGTCCCGGTGGACTCCTCGTACAGCACGGCCGCGTCCCAGGCATGCGGCGTGTGCGGCGTGTCCAGGTAGCGCAGGCGCTTCCCGCCACCCAGGTCGATGACCTCGCCGTCGGCCAGCAGGCGGGGCGCGCGGTCGGCCAGGTCATCCAGCTGGACCGAGCAGGCCGTCTGGCCATGCGCCACCTGGGCGTGCGGGGCCAGAGCCAGCCACTCGTTCATCGAGCCGCATTCGTCGGCCTCGACGTGGCCGAACGAAATCCAGCGCAGGCGCCCGGGCGCCATCACCCGGGCCACCGCGTCCCGCACCAGCGGGAACATCCGGCGCGGCCCGGTGTGGAACAGCAGCGGCTCGTCGCCGAGTACCAGGAACTGGTTGAAGGTGAACCCGGCCGGCGCTTCGATGCCGGGGACGAAGGTGGAAAGCCGGTAGATGCCGGCGGCGATTTCATGGACTTGGGTGCGCATGGTGGACTCCAGGGAAGCGCCCCGGCCGACCCCGGCCGCGGCTGTCGTTAAATGACTGAACACCACTGTGCATTTAAATACCGCTCCGGTCAATATGGGCGAACACCTGTGTATAATCATTGTTCATGACCCGGCCCTACACCCTCAAACGGCGCGCCCAGCAGCAGTCCGAGACCCGGCGACGGATCGTCGAGGCCGCCGTCGACCTGCATGGCGAACTGGGGCCCGCCCGAACGTCGCTGAGCCAGGTGGCTGAGCGCGCGGGGGTGCAGCGCAACACGCTGTACGCGCATTTCCCGGACGAGCGCAGCCTGCTGATGGCCTGCTCCGCCCTGTCGCTGGAGCGCGACCCGCTGCCCGACGCCGCGGCCTGGCGCGGCATCGCCGACCGGACCGCGCGACTGCGCACCGGCCTGGCCGCGGTACACGCCTGGTACCAGCGCAATGCCGAGCTGGCCGGCTGCGTGCTGCGTGACGCCGAGTACCACGCACCGACGCGGGAAGTGGCGGAACTCCGGCTGGGTCCTGCGCTGGCGGCCTGCGAGGACGTGCTGGGCGAAGGCCTGGCCGCCACGCCGCGCGCACTGCTGCGCCTGGCGCTGGCTTACCCGACCTGGCGCAGCCTGGTGCGCGACGGCGGGCTGTCACCCGAAGCCGCCGTCGACGCGCTGGTGAAGGCGATCCTCACCAACGCGGCGCCCTGATACCCGCGGCGACCCGCAGGGTGGACCGGGCAGGTTCGGCGTGAGACGCTGCGGCCAAGGAGCCACCATGCCGCGATTCCTCGTTTGCCTCACTGCCCTCCTCCTGGCCGCCCCGATCGCGGCGCGCGCGGAAACCGCGACGCTGGAGCTGCAGCTGGTCGAGAACATGACCGGCCCGGTGGTGGTTAACTTCTTCGGCGAGAAATCGCCTGGAAGCTGCAAGGCCAAGCGGCGCATCGCCAGCATCAGCCATGGCAACCCATTCGTGCGCACCAAGGGCAACGAGGGCTTCCCGGTGCCCGCGGGCACGGAATACCGCCTGTTCGTCAGCCTGGTTCCGCCGGGCGTGGCCAACACCTGCCAGTTCGTGGGCGCATTCACGCCGGACGCCGGCGGGCATTACGTGCTGACCGCGGTGTTCGACCTGCAGCCCGACCGCAAGTACAACTGCGGGCTGGTGCTTGAGAAGAAGTCTGGCGACACCGCCGAACCCGCCACGCTGCAAGTAGCCCCCTGCCGCTGACCCCGCCGGCGCGCAGCGCGACGCGCCGGGTGCTTACTGGCGCTGCGCCGCCAGCCGGAACAACTGCGCGGCCGCCAGCCACAGCCCGCACATGACGCCGGTGAACACGAACACATGGCCGTGACCGCCCAGCCAGGCGTACAGGCATGCCGCCACCTGGGCCACGGCCGTGGCCACCATGGCCCAGGCCAGGCCGCGCGGCCGCAGGCGTGAAACCACTGCGCCGACGAGGGCCACCGCGATGACGCCGAAGAAGATGTCGTTCACCGGGTTGTCCTCGCTGCCGATGATGCCCACCGCCAGGTTGGCCCACACCGTCAGGAAGCTGGCGCCGACGGCGATGGCGGCCGCCACCAGGTAGGCGTTGCTGCGCGCCATCCGCACCGCCACTTCATAGGCCAGGCACACGGCCAGCAGCATGCCGCCCATCACCAGGAAATCGAAGGCATCCCACTGCACTTCGTCCGTGAACTGCATGGCCACCGCCGGCAGCAGCAGCAAGGCCGCCGCACCACCCCACACCAGCGGCCGGAGCCGGTGGCCGAAGTGCATCGGGTTTTCCATCGTGGTCGTCATTAGTGTTCTCCCGGGTTCCTGGCGCCCGTCCCCCGGGCGGCCTGGGGGAAGCATGGACAGGATATCTGGCATTTTGCGGGCAGGCCGCGGGCCGTCGGCGGGCAACCGTCGGGCGGCTTGACCCGCCTGGCCGGCCACCACACGATGGCCCGGCATGTCCCATCCGGCCCTCGACATCGAAGCCGCCTATCTCCGCGGCGACCTGGACGCCCTGCGCGCCGCGCTGGGAAATCCGCCCGACTTCCCGCACACCCGCGACGACTGCGGCGGCAGTTGCCTGGCCAATGCGCTCTACCGCGCGCCCATCGGCCTGGTGCGCGCGCTCCTTGAACGGGGTGCGGACCCGAACGAACCCGCGGACGACGGTTTTCCGCCCCTATTCGCCGCACTGGGCAGCAACCATCCCGATACCGCCGAACGCGTGGCCTTGCTGCTTCGGCATGGCGCCGACCCCAACCAGCGTGGCGTCAACGACTACACCGCCCTGCACCAGGCCGCCTGTTCGGACAACGCCGACGCCGTGCACCTGCTGCTGGCCGCCGGCGCCGACCCCCAGGCGCGCACGCGCATCGACCATTACGCGACGGCGCTGGAGGAAGCGGAGCATTTCGGGCACCCCGTGGGGGCCGCGGCCTTGCGGCAGGCGCTGGGGCTGGGTCCCCGGGCAGGGGAAGATTCCCGTTGACTCCAGCCGGGCTTGGCGTTATCCCGGCTTGCGGCCTGATTCCCGCCGTTCCGCGAAGGAGAGTCCATGAGCTCGTACATCTGCACGAAATGCGGCGGTACCGAATACAGCCGCAATGAAATCCGCACCGAAGGCGGTTTACTGTCGGCCGCCTTCGACATCTCCACCAACCGCTTCACCGCGGTGAGCTGCGAGAACTGCGGCTTCACCGAGCTGTACCGGACGAACGTCGGCGCGGGTTCGAAGATCTTCGATTTCCTGGTCTCCTAGGACAGCCATGACGCCGCAGACCGCCGCCCTGATGGCGGACTACAACCGCTGGATGAACGAGCGCATGTTCGACGCGGCCGCCACGCTCGATGACATGGCGCTCGCGGCCGACAAGGGCGCCTTTTTCGGCTCCATCCTGGGCACGCTGAACCACATCGCCGTCGCCGACACGATCTGGCTGCATCGCTTCGCCGCGCACGAGGCTTCGTTCGCCAGCCTCGACGCGCTTTCCCGCTTCGCGCAGCCTTCCTCCCTTGCGCAGCCGGTCGCACCGGACCTGGCAGGCCTGCGCCGCTACCGGTACGACCTGGATGAACTCATCCGGCAGTGGGTGGCCGAACTGTCGCCGGCGCACCTGGCGTCCGACCTCACTTACACGAACATGGCCGGCGTCGCGTCCCGCCGGAATTTCGGCGCCCTGCTGCAGCACTTCTTCAACCACCAGACGCACCACCGCGGCCAGGTGTCGACGCTGTTGTTCCAGTCCGGCGTGGACGTCGGCGTCACCGACCTGCTGGCGCTCATCCCACGCCTTGATGCCTGAGCAAGATTCCCGTTGACAGCCGCGCGCGGGGGCGCTATCCCGGAAACCACCTCCCACGCGAGCCCAGCACGATGACCCGTTTCTACCGCGGCTTGATCGTCCTGTCGATCTCCCTGATCGCGGCGTCCACCCTGCTTCCGTTCGAACGGCCATTGCACGCCGTGTTGCCGCGGGACCAGCCACTGCCCGCGTGGTTTTTCGCGGCACTGGCGCTGGTCTGTGCCGCAGCAGCCGCCTCGGCCGCGGCCGTCGGCCTGCTGCGGTTCCGGCGCTGGGGTCGCTGGCTGGGCACCGCCGCCACCCTGGTGGCGGTCGCGGCGCTTGGCTTCCTGGTGGTGGCACAGCTGGACGTCGCCCTTGGCACGCCGATCATCGCCCTTTCCGCGTTGGGCGCACTGGCGTGGGTCATCGGCCTGCTGATGGCATGGCACCCCGGCCTGGCCCCTCGCTTCCGCCCCTGACCCCGGACCGAGGAGGACCCCCTTGGCCTTCTTCAGCTTCGCCGCCTACTCGGCCTTCTGCTACTGGGTGATCTTCCTGGACGGCGCCACCGTCCTCGAAGGCTGGAAGTCCTTCTTCCTCTTCGGCTGGTTCGCCGCCAGCCTGACGGCGCAGGAACTGAAGTTCTACGTCGGCATCTCCTGGATCGCTTCGCTCGTGTTCCTGCTCATCGCCACGTTCGGGGGCGCTTAGTGCCGAACATGCGAACCGCGGCCGCCCTGCTGTTGGCAGTCTTGGTGGCCACCGGGTGTCGCCTTCCGGCCGACGGCGTGCCTGACCCGCAAGTCACCTTGGTCGGCGAACTGCACGGAACCCGCGAACATCCCCGCGCTTTCCTCGACCTGGTCGGCCAGGCGGCCGCCAGGAGCGACCAGCCCGTAGTCGTGGGCCTGGAACTTCCGCCTGACGCGGTGGCGGTGGCAAGGCGCGCGCTGCAGCTGCCCGAGTCCGAGCGCCTTGCGGTACTGCTGGAATCCAGCACCTGGGCAGAGAATCCGGACGGCCGGGCCAGCATGGCCCGCCTGGAACTCATCCGCGACCTGTTGGCCCTGGAGGCCGCCGGCGAAGCCTCAGTCATCGGAATCGACCTGCGCGAAGGAAAGCAGCACGACCTCGCGGCGCCTGCCCTGGCGCGGGTGCTTGCCGAGCGCGACGGCCAGGACAACCCGGTGATGCTGCTCGTGGGCAACGGCCATCTGGACGCCGGCGAGGGCCGCGCCACGCTCGGCCAAGCCTTCGTGAACCAAGGGTTGGCAACCACGTTGCTGACGCTGCACTACTCGGGCGGCAACGCCTGGAACTGCACTGCCGGCGCCTGCGGCCCCCGCGAACTGGGCGCCAACCTGAGTTGCCCTGAGGGTACCAGGACAATTCGGCCGGGGCTCGTCGTCGCGGATGCCTGCCTGGGCAAAGTCACGCTTTCGCCATTGGCCCGGGACGCATTGGGTCCCGCCCCTGCCACGCCGCATCGCGTCCTCTTCGTGGGCAACAGCCTGGTTTACACCGGCAACCTCCCGGCAGTGCTGGAAGCACTCTCCGCCGGGGACAACCACGCGCTGGAGGCCGACATGATCGTCACCGGCGGCGCCACTCTGTCCGACCGCGTGGCGGACGGCTCGGTAGCGCGCGCCCTGGCCACCGGCCGCTACCAGACCGTCGTGTTGCAGGAGCGCGGGGGAGACTTCCTTTGTGCGTTCGGTCCTGGCTCGTGCGTGCAGGCCCGGGCGGCACTTGCGTCACTCGCACGCCTCGCGCGGGAACATGGCGCGAGCCCCGTGTTGTTGGGTACTTACCAGGGCGACCCTCGTGCCTCGGCTTCGCTGGATTCGGCCGAGGCCATTGCGGCCCGGGATGCCGGCGTGCCCTATCTCCATGTCACGCGCCACCTGCAGGCGGGCCTGGCCACGTATCCGCGCTTGGCCTGGTTCGCCAACGATGGCATGCACCCCGGCCCTGACCTGACGCTGCTGCAGGCCCTGCTGCTGCACGAACACCTTTTCGCTCGTGTGCCCGACGCCGTCGACTTCACCGTGGAAGCACCGATCCACACCTACTCAGCGCATCTGGAGGCGGAGGCCCGCCGCGCCACCGACGTCCCCGATGGCAGCGAAGCCGCGACCTCATACACCTATGATTCAAGGCACTTCGCCCGGGTTGCCCGGCTCCTTCGCCATCCCTGACCGGGCGTTCGACCCACCGCCACCTGCCACTTGCCGGAGCAATGCCCATGAGCGAAACCACCATCCTCGTCGCCTACCGCGCCCAGCCGGGCAAGGCCGACATCGCCCGCCGGGCCATCCGCGCGCTGGTCGACACCGTGCTGGCCCGCGAGCCCGAATGCGCAGGCATCACCGTGCTGCAGGACGCGAGCGAGCCCGGGCGATTCACGCTGGTCGAGCGCTGGCCCAGCCAGGCGGTTTTCCTGGGGCCGCACATGCAGCAGCCGCACATCCAGGCCTTCATCCAGGGCGCCGGCGAATTCCTCGCGGGGCCGCCCGACATCTCGTTCTGGCACGAGGCGCGCTGAGCGCCGGTATCATCCGGGGCCGTCGCCGCCGAATAGGAACCGCCCCGCCATGCTTCGCAGTTTCCGCCTGCTCAGCCTCATCGAAGGCTTGTCGTTGATCACGCTGCTGTTCATCGCCATGCCCGCCAAGTACCAATTCGGCCACGATTTCGTCTGGCCCGTGGGAATGGCGCATGGCGTGCTGTGGCTGGCCTTCGTGGCCATGTCGCTGCTGGTCAGCCACCTGCGCAAATGGTCGGTGGGCGCCTGGCTGCTGGCCCTGCTGTGCTCGGTGGTGCCATTGGGTTTCCTGCTGCTCGATGCGCGGCTCAAGCGAGAACTCGCGGCGCCCACGGCTGGACAGCCGGCCACGGCCTCGCCAAAGTGAAATCCATCCGCTCCCGATACCAGGAACCCTTGCCGATGAAGCCCCTCGCCGCTATCGCCGCCACCCTGCTGCTGGCCGCCGCCGTCACGCCCGCGCCCGCGCTGGCCAATCCGCTGGTCGAGGCCACGCAGACCTGCTTCTCCGACAGCACCACGGGCAAGGACCGCAAGCTGCTGGGCAAGTGGATTTTCCTCGCCCTGGCCGGCCACCCCGAGATCAGCCAGCTGTCCAGCGCCAGCGCGGCCGACCACGAGGACACCTCGCGCCAGTTCGCCGCGCTGTTCATGCGCCTGGTCACGGTGGATTGCGCCAGCGAGATGCGCGCGCTGGCCCAGGCCGGCGGCCCCGAGGCAATGAAGCTGCCCTTCGAGCACCTGGGCCAGATCGCCATGCAGGAGCTCATGAACCACCCGAACGTGTCCGGCAACATCGCCGGTTTCGAGCGTTTCCTCGACCAGGACAAGCTCAACGCCACGCTCACGCCCTGAGCCACGGGGCCCGGCCGTGGACGATGAACTGCGCCAAGCCCTCCAGGCCGTCCTGCAGCCGGTGCAGGACGCCCAGCGCCAGCGCGCCGAGGAAGTACGGCCGGACGACAGCTACTGGTACCACCGCCCGCAGCGAAACTTCCCGCCGCCGCTGGTGCGCACGCCCGGTGAATACGACGGCGGCGAGCGCCTGTCGCTGGGCATCACCCAGACCGGCCTGACGCCCGCGAAGCAGAAGGCCCTGGTGCGCGAATGGTGCGCCCTGCTTCCCACGCTCGCGAACGTGCGCACGCTGTGGTTCCACAGCAAGGTGACGCAGGAAATGCTGGAAGCCGCCTGCGCCATGCCGGCGCTGGAAGGCCTGTACGTGAAGTGGAGCGGCATCACCTCGCTGGCGCCGATGGCGGGTTTGCCCCGGCTGGCGTATTTCCACCTGGGCAGCGCGCCCTCGGCGGAAGGCCTGGACGCCCTGGCCACCCTGCCCCGGCTGGTGGACCTTGAAATCAGCAACGTGCGCGCCGCGGCCGACCTGCGTTTCGTGGAGGGCCTGGCGGGGCTCCGCGCCCTGTCGGTCTCGGGTGATTCCAACAGCATCAAGCCGCTGAATCTTCCCGGCCTCGCGCCGCTGGCGAACCTGCACGCGCTGGAACGACTGACGCTGTCCACCGTGCGCGTGGAAAACCCATCGCTGGCACCGCTGGCCGGGCTGGCGAACCTGAAGTACCTGCGCCTGTCGAACGCCTTCCCCATGGAAAACGTGGCCTGGCTGGCGGGCCGCCGCCCCGACATCCACTGCGACAGTTTCCGGCCCACGTCGGGGCCGGTGCAGGCCTTCGGCTGCAAGCAGTGCGGCCGCAAGACGATGGTCATGACCACCGGCAAGGGCAAGGCCTGGCTGTGCCAGCACTGCGACGCCGCGCGGTTGGAAAAACACGTGGCCGCGTTCGAGGCGCTGGTGAAGGCGGCCGCCGCCGGCTGAACGCGCGGCGAACCCATGACCCGGGTCACTTGACGTCCGTTTCCGTCGCCGGGATGGTTGGATTCGAGCCCCACGGAGCCCCCCGCCATGCTGCTGCCCCTCGTTTTCGCTCTCACCACGATCGCCCCCACGCCGGCGCCGGTGCCCGAGCGCGTGTTCCAGCGCGCCAGTGAACTGGTGCCCTGGTGCCGGCAGGAAGCCGAAGCGGAACTCGTGGGCCGGGGCCTCACCACGTACCAGTGGACGGCGTCCTACCGCGACGAAGGCAACACCCTCGTGGTCGAAGGCAAGCTGCGCGCCGATGGCCGCGACTACCCCGTGAACTGCCGAATTGCCCGCGGGGCACGCGAACGTTACGCCACCATCGAAGTCTCCGAACCCGCGCCCTGACCCAGGAGGGAATCGCCATGAAACTGTTGCTGCTCGCCGTGGGTTGGTGCCTGCTGTTCGTGCTGGCCTGGCCGCTGGCGCTGGGGGTGCTGGTGCTGTGGCCGGTGCTGTGGCTCGTCAGCCTGCCATTCCGCCTGCTGGGCGTGGCGGTGGACGCCGTGTTCGCGCTGCTCAAGGCCGTGCTGTTCCTGCCCGCGCGCCTGCTGGGCTGGCGCCCGGCGCCCGCCGCCGCGGCCTGAGCCCGGGCATGCAGGCCGCCGACGTACTGCGCTTCTGGTTCGAGGAAACCGCGCCCGCACAGTGGTGGAAGGTCGACCCGGCCTTCGACGCCGTCGTGCGCCAGCGCTTCGGCGCGCTGCTCGCCGCGGCGGCCGCCGGCGAATGCTTCGACTGGCGCACGACGCCACGCGGCCGGCTGGCCGAGGTGATCGTGCTCGACCAGTTCCCCCGCAACATCCACCGTGGCACGGCGGCGGCTTTCGCCAGCGACCCGGTGGCCCTGGCGCTGGCCCAGGAGGCGGTGGCCGGTGGCGCGCTGGCGGCGCTGTCGCCGGTCGAACGCAGCTTCCTGCTGCTGCCCTACATGCACAGCGAATCGCGCCGGATCCACCAGGTGGCCGAGCCGCTCTACCGCGGGCACGCGCCGCCGGAGAACCACGACTTCGAGCTTCGGCACAAGGCGATCATCGACCGCTTCGGCCGCTATCCCCACCGCAATGCCATCCTCGGCCGGGAATCGACGCCCGCGGAACTCGAATTCCTGACCCAGCCCGGCTCGAGTTTTTGACAGCGCGGGCTCAGGCCGCCACCTCCGCCGTTTCAGCCGCCTGGTGCACCCCCGCCACCGCGCGCCCCGACGGATCCGCCGCGGCCGCGAACGCCGCGTCCCAGGCGATCGCCGCCGGTGACGAACAGGCAATCGACTTGCCGCCCGGCACCGTGCGCGCGCAGGCCTCGCCGGGAAACGCGCGTTCGAACAGTTCGCGGTACCAATAGGCTTCCTTGGTCTGCGGCGTGTTCACCGGGAAGCGCAGCGCGGCCTCGGCCAGCATGGCGTCGCTGACGCGTTGTCCGGCCAGCGCCTTCAGGCCGTCGATCCAGCCGTAACCGACGCCGTCGCTGAACTGCTCCTTCTGCCGCCACAGGATTTCGTCCGGCAGCGCGCCGGCGAAGGCCTCGCGCAGCAAGGCCTTCTCGATGCGGCCGCCGCCGCAGCGCTTGGCCTCGGCGTCCAGCGACATCGCCAGGTCCAGGAACTCCAGGTCGAGGAACGGCACCCGCGCCTCCACGCCCCAGGCCATCATGGCCTTGTTGGCGCGCAGGCAGTCGAACTGGTGCAGGGCGTCGAGCTTGCGCACGCATTCGGCGTGGAATTCGCGCGCGTCCGGCGCCTTGTGGAAGTACAGGTAGCCGCCGAAGATCTCGTCGCTGCCCTCGCCGCTGAGCACCATCTTCACGCCCATGGCCTTGATGCGCCGCGCCAGCAGGTACATGGGCGTGGAGGCGCGCACGGTGGTGACGTCGTAGCTTTCGACGTGGCGGATCACCTCGGGCAGCGCGTCCACGCCTTCGACGAAGTCGTAGGTGAAACCGTGGTGCACCGTGCCCAGCGCCTTCGCCGCCTTTTCCGCGGCCGCCAGGTCGGGCGAACCCGGAAGGCCGATGGCGAAGCTGTGCAGGCGCGGCCACCAGGCCTCGCTGCGGTCGCCGTCCTCCACCCGCTGGCGGGCGAACTTCGCCGCGCAGGCCGCCACCAGCGACGAATCCAGCCCGCCGCTCAGCAGCACGCCGTAGGGCACGTCGGTCATCAGCTGGCGGTGTACGGCGCGCTCGAAGCCCTCGCGCAGGTCCTGCGGCGCCACGGTGACGCCGCGGGTGGTTTCGTAGTCGCGCCAGGCGCGCTCGTGGAAGCGCGCGAGCTCGCCGCTGGCGCTGTCGTAAACGTGGCCCGGCGGAAAGGCCGACACGTCGTCGCACAGCCGCGCCAGCGCCTTCATTTCCGACGCCACCCAAAGCCGGCCGTCGCCGTCGTGGCCCCAGTACAGCGGGCAGACGCCGAGCGGGTCGCGTGCCACCACCAGGCGCTGCTGCGCCTCGTCCCAGAGCGCGAAGGCGAAGATGCCGTTGAGCCGGGCCACCGCGCCCGGACCCTCCTGCAGGAACAGCGCGTTGATGATTTCGCAGTCGGACTTCGACTGGAAATCGTAGGGCGCGGCCAGGTCCTGTTCGAGTTCGCGGTGGTTGTAGATCTCGCCGTTCACCGCCAGCGCCAGCCGGCCGTCGCCCGAGCGCAGCGGCTGCGCGCCGCCGGCCGGATCGACGATGGCCAGGCGCTCGTGCACCAGCAGGCAGGCCGGCGCGGCGAACACGCCCGACCAGTCCGGCCCGCGGTGGCGCTGCAGCGCGGACAGGGACAGGGCCAGAGGCCGCAGCGGGCGAAGGTCGGCGCCGGGGCGGGCGTCGTGGACACCGAGTATCGAACACATCGTGGAAGCTCCTTTGGGCGGTTTTCGGGGACGCAAAAGCAGACGGCCCGCACTTCGTCAGTGCGGGCCGTCTTGGACTGGGGGCGGGTTTCTAGCTAGCGCGCCAAGTCGTCGACCCGCGGACGGGGACGATTGTTGTTATTGGCGTTATTGGCGGCGGTGCAGCGCATGGCCCGAGCATAGGCATGCCCGGCGCGCCGGCGCAAGCGGCCCGCCCGTTCAGCCGCCCAGGCGCAGCTTCTCTTCCACGCCCGCCGCGGCCAGGAAAGCCTCGTCGTGGCTCACCACCACCAGCCCGCCGGGGAACTGCGCCAGCGCCTCTTCCACCGCGCGCAGCGACGGCAGGTCGAGGTGGTTGTCGGGCTCGTCGAGCAGCAGCAGGCCCGGCAACACGGGGCCGCCGAGCTGGCAGGCCAGGCCCAGGCGCAGGCGTTCGCCGGCGCTCAGCGTGCCCACGCGCTGGAACACGCGCGTGCCGGTGAACAGGAACCAGGCCAGGCGTTCGCGCGCCGTGCCTTCGTGCATGGGCTGGCGGCGCAGGAACGCTTCCAGCACGGTGTCGTCGTCGCGCTCGGCGGCGCCGTGCTGGTCCACCAGCGCGATGGGCAGCGTGCCGTGCAGCACGCGGCCGGCGTCGGGCGGCGCCACGCCGGCGAGCGCACGCAGCAGGCGCGACTTGCCGCTGCCGTTCGGCCCCTGCAGCGCCAGCCGGCGCGGTCCCTGCAGCACCAGGTCGAAACCCTGCAGCAGGCAGCGGTCGCCGGCGTACAGGGCCAGGCCTTCGGCCGCCAGCAGGCGCTTGCCCGCGGGCAGCTGGAAGCCGCCCAGGTCGAGCCGGAAATCGGGCTCCAGCGCCAGCCGTTCGCGCGCCT
>NZ_AVCH01000183.1 GCF_000747075.1 Arenimonas malthae CC-JY-1 | reverse complement strand
GCCCGCGCCCGCGCCACGCCGCCGCCGCGAAGCCCGCGTATGCCTGGCTGCGGCGCCTGGCCGGCATCGCCGCCGCGCTGGTGCTGGCCGTGCTCGCGGGCAGCGCCTGGTGGCAAAGCGGCATCGAAACCGCCGACTACCGCACCGCCCTGGGCAAGCTCGACACCGTGCCGCTGTCCGACGGTTCGCGCGCCACGCTGGGCAGCGACAGCCGCATCCACGTGCGCCTGGACCGCGGCCAGCGCCGGGTGGAGCTGGCGCAGGGCGAGGGCTATTTCGAAGTGGCCAAGGACCGCGCCCGCCCCTTCGTGGTGGCCGTGGGCGAACACCGGGTGGTGGCCGTGGGTACCGCGTTTTCCGTGCGCCGCCAGGGCGACGAGGTGCGCGTGGTGGTGACCGAAGGCACCGTGCGCCTGGCCGACGCCGGCGACCCCGACGCGCCCGGCACCCTGCTGACCGCCGGCAGCGTGGCCAGCACCGGCGGCGACGGTGTGCTGGTGCGCCGGCAGACGCTGGAGGAAGTGGCGCGGCTGGTGGACTGGCGCAGCGGCTACCTGGCGTTCCAGGACACGTCGCTGGCCGCCGCGGCCGAAGAGTTCAACCGCTACAACGCGCGCCGCCTGCTCGTGGGCGACGAAGCCGCCGGTGCCCTGCGGGTGGGCGGCAGCTTCCGCTGGGACAACGTGGACACCTTCGTTTCGCTACTGGAGGCCGGTTTCCCCGTGTGCGCCGAGCGCCGCGACGAGGCCGTGGTGCTGCATTCGGCCGGGGCCGCCGCCTGCCGCTGAGCCGCGGCCTCCCCCGGGGATGGGGGGAATCGCGCGTCCGTTCGTCGTGATGGCCAAGGGCGCCACGACGTGCGCCTACCAGGGGAGGGTTGCCATGAAGTTACCGTTTCGACGCCTGTTGCTGAGCCTGGCCTGTTCCGCGGCGCTGTCCGCGCAGGCGCAGGAACCGGCGCGCCCGATCGACATCCCGGCCGGCAGCCTCGCCGGCGCGCTCGATTCGCTGTCGCGCCAGTCCGGCACCCAGGTCGTATACCCGGCCGACCAGCTGCGCGGCGTGGACACCGGCGGCGCGCAGGGCAACCTGACGCCCGACCAGGCACTGGACAAGCTGCTCGCGGGCAGCGGCTTCGTGGCCCGGCGTGGGGACGCCGGCGCCGTGGTGATCGTGCGCGCCGCGGTGGCGAACCCGCCGCCTGCGCCCGCGCCGGTCCCCGCGCCTGCACCGGCGGCGCCCGCCGAGCCCGTGGCCGAAGAACCCGCCACACTGGAAACCCTGCAGGTCACCGGTTCGCGCATTCCGCGTTCGCAGATCGAAGGCCCGGCGCCCATCACCGTGGTCACCGCCGCCGACATCCAGGCCGGCGGCTTCACCTCGGTGCCCGACGTGCTGCAGTCGCTCACCCAGAACGGCGGCGAAACCCAGAGCCAGCAGTCGGCCGGTGGCGCCGACTTCTCGCCCGGTGCCCAGCAGGTGGACCTGCGCGCGCTCGGCCCCAACCACACCCTGGTGCTGGTGAACGGCCGGCGCATCGCCGACTTCCCGCTGCCCTTCGGCGGCCGCAGCAACTTCACCGACATCTCCAGCCTGCCGCTGGGCATGATCGACCGCATCGAAGTGCTCACCGGCAGCGCCTCGGCCATCTACGGTTCCGACGCCATTTCCGGCGTGGTGAACCTGATCCTGAAGAAGCAGGCCGACGGCACCACCATTGACTACCGCTACGGCCAGACCGAAGCCGGCGACGCCGTGTCCCACCGGCTCAACCTCTCCGGCGGCTTCAGCAAGGGCGGCTTCGACCTGGTGGCCGGCCTGGAATACCTGGAACAGGACCCGCTGTGGGGCTACCAGCGCAGCCAGCAGGATTCGAGCTACGACGCGCCCAACCCCTCGCGCTACGGCTACCCGCCGCGCAACTTCCTGATCACCGACTGGTGGGACGACTACATCGACCCGGGCGAGGAAACCTGCGACGCGCTGTCGAACCTCAACGAAGGCACGATGCACTACGCCTACCGGCGCAACTACGGCTACTACTGCGGCTCCGACCGCGCCGTGGCCTACCGCACCATGCTGAGCGAACGCAGCGGCGTGAACCTGTTCGCCACCCTGGGCTACGACCTGGCCAACGGCATGCGCTGGTTCGCCGACGTGCAGGCCGGCCGGCATGAAGTTTCGCTGTTCCGCGCCCCGCGCAGCTGGGCGCTGATGACGCCCGACGGCACCGAGTGGGACTACTTCTACAACCAGGACACGGAGCAGCTGGAGTACTGGCAGCGCCAGTTCACCGTGGAGGAAATGGGCGGGCTGCGCACCGGCATGGTGAACACCGTGCAGAAGACCTTTGGCCTGACCACCGGCTTCACCGGCACCTTCGGCGAGAACTGGGACTACGAGGCGGCGCTGAGCCATTCGCAGTACCGGGCCGAGATCAGCTGGCCGCAGATCGTGGCCTCGCGCGCCAACGACCTGTTCCTGGGCCCGCTGCTGGGCTACGACGAAGACGGCTACCCGATTTACGACGCGCCCTACGAGCGTATGTACACGCCGCTGACCCGCGCCGAGTACGACGCCATCTTCGCCCGCACCACCTACCACCCGGAGTCGGAAACCCAGACGCTGTCGTTCACGCTCACCAACGCGGCGCTGTTCGCGATGGCGGGCGGCGACGCCGGCTTCGCGGCCACGGCCGAGTTCGGCCACCAGTCCTACGACCTCAAGCCCGACCCGCTGGCCACGCAGTACTACTACTACAGCTGGAAGGACTCCGATGGCTCCGGCAGCCGCAACCGCTGGGCCCTGGCCGGCGAACTGCGCATGCCCGTGCTGGACACCCTGAACGTGAGCGTGGCCGGCCGCTTCGACCAGTACCGCTTCGCCGGCCGCGAGCCGAACAAGCCCACCTGGAGCACGGGCGTGGAATGGCGCCCGCTGGAGAGCCTGCTGGTGCGTGGCTCCTACGGCACTGCCTTCCGCGCGCCGGACCTGCACTACGTGTTCACCGGCCCGGGCAACGACGAAACCTCGGTGGTGGACTTCTACCGCTGCGACACCCAGGAGCCGGACGAGAGCTACGACGACTGCAGCTACGGCGACGAGGGCATCATCCGCAGC
Organism: Arenimonas malthae CC-JY-1; assembly: GCF_000747075.1. Lineage (GTDB taxonomy): Bacteria > Pseudomonadota > Gammaproteobacteria > Xanthomonadales > Xanthomonadaceae > Arenimonas > Arenimonas malthae. Next base: position 19,747 of record NZ_AVCH01000183.1, on the reverse strand, counting down.
CGCGTGGGCAACCGCGACCTCAAGCCCGAGACCAGCGATTCCTGGACCACCGGCCTGGTGTGGTCGCCGACCGACTGGCTGGACTTCTCGGTGGACTACTTCAGCATCGACATGAGCAACCAGGTGCAGGACCTGCGCGCGAACGAGGTGATGCGCTGGGAGCGTGACTGCCGCCTGGGCATCAACGGCGCGGATCCCGGCTCGGCCACCTGCGTGGACATGCTGGCGCGCGTCACCCGCACCAATACCGGCGCCATCTACGGCGTGCACGTGAACCCCATCAACATCGCCAACGAAAGCACCGACGGCGTGGACTTCAGCACGCACGTGCGCATGGAGACGGGGTTCGGAACCTTCCGCCTGGCCGGCAACTACACCTGGGTGCGCACGCACGAGATCCAGGAGTACCCGGACGAGGCGGTGGTGGACATGTTCGCCGTGAACAGCGGTTACGACATCCCGCGCAGCAAGGCCAGCCTGCGGCTTTCCTGGGAGCGCGAGGGCTGGAGCGCCGCCATCCAGGGCCGCCGCCTGGGCAGCCTGCCCAACGGCTGGTCCTACGACGAGGTGTGGGAGGAGGGCGACCCGGGCCCGAAGATCGGCGCGACCTACCGCTACAACGCCACCTTCGGCTACGCCTTCACCGACCACTCGCGCATCACGCTGTCGGTGGTGAACCTGTTCGACAAGCAGCCGCCCGCCGACCCGACCTACACCTCGTACCCGTACTACGACATTTCGTGGTTCGACACGCAGGGCAGGAGCTTCTTCCTGCAGTACACGCACAAGTTCGGGGGCGAGGCCCTGTAAGGCGGTTGCCGGTTTGGATGTGGAAAGGCCCGCCAATCGGCGGGCCTTTACTTTTGGCGCGACGGCCGCCGGCGAAACGTCAGGCTTCGTTCCTGCGCAGGTAGTCCCACCCCCAGAGCAGCGGGAGAAGCACGGCCGCGGCAATCAGGCCGTAGCCGGTGGTGGCCTGGTCGCCCAGCAGGTAGGCGTTGCACAACCGCTGCGGTGCTTCGACGTAGAGCAGCCCCACCGTGGCCGTCATCCAGGCCCAGTTGCCGATGAAAAACAGCTGGATGACCGGGCGGGATGCAGCCCACGACCCGCGCAGCGCCGCTCCGGCCAGCAGCAGGACGCTGAACTTGGCGGCGTCGATCCAGGGCGTGGCCACCGCTGCATCGAGGGCGCGCGGCAGCATCCAGAACGCCAAGGCCAGGCTGGCCAGCACCCAGCCGCTTACGCCATGCGCGTTGAAGGACTGCAGGGTCTGGCGAAAGCGTGCGGGCAATACGGCCGACAGCCAGTGCCCGGCCAGCACCAGCAAGGGAATCTGCACCAGCATGTGCAGGGCCATGCTGCCTTCGAGTACGCCCCGGGCGTGAGGCGTCGCGGCCACCGCGACCACGGCCAGCCCGGCCAACCCCTGCGCGCGCGAAGGCATCAGTTCGCCTCCAGCGCATCGGCCAGCGCCGACGGCCAGCGGCCCAGGTCGTGGATGCCGCGCAGGCGGCCCTGCGCATCCACGACGTGGATGGCGGCGTTGTGCACGAAGTCGCCGCGGCCGTCCGGCACCACCACGATGCCGAACGCAGCCAGCAGGCGCGCGCGCTGCGCCACGTCGGGCACGGTGGAGGCCTGCCAGAGCGCGGGGTCGGCGCGCAGCCGGGCCTGGTGGCGGGCCAGGGTGGCAGCGTCGTCGCGGTCGGGGTCGAAGCTCAGGCTCAGCAGGCGCACGCGGTCGCCAAGCCCGCGCCGCTGTATTTCGCGCTGCAGCTGCTGGTAGTCGGTGCCGAGCGCCGTGCATAGGCTTTCGCACTGCGTGTAGATGAAATCCACCAATACCACGCGGCCATCGTCGCGGATGGCGGCCGTCAGTTCGCGGCCATCGGCCAGGCGGGCCGAGGGAAGCGCGAGCGGCTGGCGGCTCACGGAAAGGCGGCGCGCCGATTCGCTGGTGAGGACGCGGAAGCCCGACGTGGCCGTCCAGAACGCCGCCAGCGCCGCGACGGCGATGACCGCCAGCGCGGCCAGCGTCCGGCCCGGCCCGGCGGGATTCACGGCGCCTGTGCCGCGAGTTCGGCGCCCCCGTTCCAGGGCGCGGTGCGGTCGGCGGTGCGGGTGCGCGCGGCGGTGGCCGCCGTGGCGGACACGGCCGGCGCGGCATTGCCCCAGCTCGAACGCAGGTGGCTGGCCAGCGCCGCGATTTCTTCGTCGCTGAAGCGTTCGCCGAACGCGGGCATCGAACCCTGGTAGGCCTGGCCCGCGACTTCGATCTGGCCCGAGACGCCATGCAACATGATTTGCAGCAGGGTGTCTTCGTCGCCCAGCACCCATTCCGAGCCGGCGAGCGGCGGGAACACGCCCGGCAGGCCGGCGCCGGTGGCCTGGTGGCAGGCCACGCAGTGGGTGGCGTAGAGCGCGCCGCCATCCACCGCCGTTGCATCGGAAGCGGCGGCCGGCGCGGCGGCCAGGGCCGTGCGCTGGTCGCCCAGGCTGGCATCGGCGTCGGGCCGCGCGGCCATCAGGTAACCCGCCGCCCAGCCCAGCATCAGCGACACCAGGGCGATCACTGCCACCGGCACGGGGTTGCGCGCCTCGCTGGGCTCGGGGTTTTCACGGCGTTGCTGCGGGCTGGGGCTCATGGCGTTTCCTCGGGCAGGGGCACCGGGTAGGTGTGGTCAAGCGATTGCAGGTAGGCGACCAGGTCACGCACTTCAGGCTTCGCCACCACCACGCCGTCCGGCGGGCCAAGCCCGGGCGGCAGCGTGACGACGCGGTCGCCGGGCGCGGCCTTCGCCTTGGTTTCGAACAGGAAGGGGTAGGGCGGCATGGTGCTGCCCGGCACGTAGGCGCGCGGCTGGTACAGGTGGCCCAGGTGCCAGTCCTCGCTGGGCTGGCGCGCGCCGATGTTGAACAGGTCGGGGCCGGTGCGCATGGTGCCCAGCAGGTGCGGGCGGTCGTGCGTGTAGTCGGCGGCCACGGAGGCGCGACCCCAGCCGCGCGCGGCGTCGGGCGCCTGCGACGGGTCGCGCGGCTGCTGCGAATGGCAATACACGCAGCCATGCGCGATGTACTGCTGGCGGCCGCGCAGCTGCGCTTCGGTGTAGGGCTCCAGGCCGGGCGGCGGCGGCAGCGGCTTGAGCTGCAGGTAGGGCAGCACGACGAGCGAGGCGGTGGCAACGGCCAGCGTCACCATCGCGCCGGCGATGAGTTTGGCGGGGCTTTCCATGGTCAGGCGGTCCGGGGGGTCGGGTAGAGGTCGACGGCGCCCTCGCGGCGCGGCCCGAGGCCCAGCACCATGGCGCCGACGTGCAGCGCGAACAGCGCGTGGCCCAGCGTCATGATGGCGCCGCCGACGGTGCGGCCCTGCAGCCACGGCAGCGTGAGCTGCACCGATTCGATGAAGGGCCGGCTGGCGTCGAGCATGGCCAGGCCCTGCAGCCAGCCGCCGATGGTGAGCGCGGTGAAGTAGACCGCGAAGCCGCCCATCACCAGCCAGAAGTGCGCCGCCACCAGCCGCGGCCAGGGCCATTCGCGCCCCACCACGCGCGGCAGCGCGAAGTAGATGGCGCCGAACATCACCATGGTCACGAAGCCGTACAGGCCCAGGTGCGCGTGCGCCACCGTGAAGTGCGTGAAGTGGGTGACAGTGTTGACGCTGCGCAGGGCCTCGAGCGAGCCCTGCACCGAGCTGAGCGTGTACATCATGCCGCCCAGCACCATGAAGCGCAGCGTGGGCGAGTGGTTGAGCACCGCGAAGTGCCCGCGCATGGTCTGGTGCTGGTTGACGGTGAACGCCAGCACCGGCACCACCATCATCATGCTCTGCACGATCGAGAGCGTGACCAGCCACTCGGGCACCGGCCCGCCGATGAGGTGGTGGCCGCCGACTTGGCCGTAGAAAAAGGCCAGGCACCAGAAGCCCACCAGGGAGAGGTTGTAGGACTGGACCGGCCGCCCGATGACCTTGGGCAGGAAGTAGTAGACCGCCGCCAGCGAGAGCGGCGTGTAGAACAGCCCGAGCACGTTGTGCCCGAACCACCAGTTCATGGTGGCGGCCTCGACGCCGAAGTGCAGGCCCGGCCACTTCGCCACCACGTACAGCACCGGGAACCAGAACAGCGCCGCGCCGATGTACCAGACCGACACGTACAGGTGTTCGACCCGGCGGTTGCGCAGCGTCAGCAGCAGCGGGATGGCGATGAGCGCGCCGGCGAGCGCGAAGACCAGGCCGATTTGCCAGGGGATTTCCAGCCATTCCATGCCGTCGGAAATGCCGAGCGCGACGCAGGCCAGGCCGGCGATGAGCGCCAGGTTCCACAGCACGGCGCCGACCATGGCGTAGCGCGCGCCCACCAGTTCGGTGCGCAGCAGGCGGGGCAGCATCCACAGGGCGATGCCCAGCGCCGCCATGGGCGTCCAGCCGTAGGCCACGGCATTGAGGTGCAGCGTGCGGATGCGGCCGAAGCTGAGCCAGGCCGAGGTGGCGGCCCAGTCGGGCGCATGCAGCTTGATGGAGCTGGTGAGCCCGGCCCACGACGCCACCAGCAGCCAGGCCACCGCGCAGACCAGCATCAGGCGCACCGGGGCGGCGGTGGAGCGGTCGGCCGCCCAGCGGATGTCTTCGGCCCGGGGAGGCAGTTCGCCCGTGTCGCGCCGGCCGATTTCACCCGGCTCGAAGATGACCCTGGCGGCCTCCGGGTCGGGGTCGGCCAGCCCCTTGCGGAGCGACCAGATGAAAACCAGCAGGGCCGTGACGGCCAGCAGGAAGGAGGAAAGCAGCAGGGTGGCAGTATTCATCGGGCGCCCGGCAGGCGCCGGGGGGCTTAAAGATGCAGGAGGCGTGCATCTTAAAACCACCTCCCGCCGTAAAGCAATATCCAGAATGCATCTTTTGCGCTAGGCTCCGCCCATGAAGCTCACCGACTACACCGACTACACGCTCCGGGTCCTGATCTACCTGGGCCTGCACCCGAACGAGCTGGTGACGATCCAGCAGGTGGCCGACGGCTACCGCATTTCGAAGAACCACCTGATGAAGATCGTGAACCAGCTGGCCCAGTCGGGCGTGGTGGCGGCCACGCGCGGCCGCAACGGCGGCGTGCGCCTGGCGGTGCCGGCGAACGATATAAACATCGGCGCCATCGTGCGCGCCACCGAGGCCGACTTCCGCATCGTCGAGTGCTTCGACCAGGTGAACAACCAGTGCGTGCTTTCGCCTGCCTGCCGGCTGCGTGCGGCGATGCACGAGGCGCTGGAAGCGTTCTTCCGCGTGCTGGACGGGCTGACGCTGGCGGATGTGATTGCCAATGCGGGGCAGATACGGGCGTTGGTGGTGGAGCAGCCGTTAGGGGCGCGGCCGGGGCGGCGCAAGGGGGGCTGAGTGTTGGTGCACGGTAGGAATTGAAAGGCCGGATCCCGGCTCAGGAAACCGCGGCCGCAAACTGCGCGAACATGTCGCCAGACAGCGGCTCCTCAAGCTCCCAATGGATCGCCATCGGGCGCTCGCCCTCGTGGGATAGGTACCTTCCCGGGCCCAGGAACCAGAATGCTCGGTCGTCGGCAGTGGCTCTCGCGAACATCAGGACCGAGCTTCCGAGCTCGACATGGTGCTGGTATCGGCGCCCGGTTTCGCTGTCTTCCCGGGTGGTCGACTGGCTTTCCCAGTGGATGATGCGCGGGCTGATGGCGTAGTCGCGGTAGCGCGTCGTCGGCGAGAACTGGCTCCCGGACTTGTCCAGCGTGAAGGCGAAGACGTCTGCCTTCTCCTCCTGGAACCACCTGATGCCCTCGCGCCATGCAGAAAGGGCAATCGAGTCCCCCGGGCCGAGCGCGGCAAGGATCTCGCGTCGCGTGTAACGCGCGTGCAGAACCAGCGGAATATCGGGTTTGTCCCGCAAGGCAGGCTGGACATGGTCGATGCGCTCCATCAGCACATCGAGTAATTCCCCAACCTCCGCCACTATCTGCGGGTGCTCCCTCAAAACCTTGGCGGCGGCGTCTAGGGATTGGTCATCCATCGGCACCTTCTCAAGGAGCGTGGCGAGTAGCATCAGGATCAATCGGCGCTCCCTCAGGGGCGCCGGGCTGGTTGGTGCGGCGGCGTCGCTCGAGAGCCAGTTCTTCCAGGTCTCGATCCGCACTGGATCGTCCACGTGCAGAAGACGGCCTATTCCGCGTCGGATCACGGCCTCATGGGGGCCATCAGGAAGGGTCGCCAAGCCTCCTGCGGCCTGGAGGTCGGACCAGCTGTGATTGCCCGAGTAGATCTCCTCCAGGGGAAGTCCGGATTCCTCCAGGAACCTTGAAAGTGTCGGTCGATCAAACTCCTCGGCAACACGGCGGAGCTCGGATGCGCGCGCCGGGAACGTGGCCGGAAGGCTCTCCCTGAGATTGCGGAGCACCTCTTGGGTAGCCACCGAATCGAGCTGCATGTGGCAGCCGCTGGGTAGGAACGGGAAGCCCTGTTCCACCTGGCGTGAAAGGCTGGAGCGGCCGCCGCCCAGCAAGGCACCCAGGCGGCGATGGAACTGGAATTCCTTCCGATGCCGGCCGACAAAATCGAGGACCGTGCAGACCGACTTCCCTACGTGCCGCCTGAGGCCGCGGCCCAGCTGCTGGAGGAACAGGGTCGGGCTGTCCGTGGGGCGGAGCAAGAAGAGTGCGTCCACGGTCGGGATGTCGACGCCCTCATTGAACAGATCGACGGTGAATACGACCCTCAGTTCACCAGTCGCAAGATCCCTCAGGGCCGTTTCCCGGACATCCGCCGGCGTCTCGCCAGTCACGGCGATCGAAGGAATCCCTGCCGTGCTGAAGTGCTTGGCCATGAACTGCGCATGTTTCACAGAGACGCAGAAGCCGATGGCGCGCATGGAGGATGGGTCGGGTACGGTGCCCATGACCTGCCTGATAACGAGTCGTGCGAGCGCGTCGTCGGCCGTCAGGACGTTCTCGAGTTCGTTGACATCGTAGCCGCGGCCACGTCGCCAACTCAGCCTGGACAGGTCCGTTCCGTCGCTGATTCCGTAATAGGCAAAGGGACTGAGGCGTTGTTGCTCAATCGCATCCCAAAGCCTGAGCTCGGCCGCTATCCTGCCGTTGAACCAGTGGAGGATTGGTTCACTGTCGCCGCGCTCCGGCGTGGCCGTCAGGCCAAGCAACTGCCTCGGCGCCAGGTGTTCAAGCAAAGCCCTGTAACTATCGGCGGCGGCGTGGTGGAACTCATCGATGATGACCACGTCGAAATGGTCGGGCTCCAGTGAGCCGAGGCCGGTGGCGGAAATGGACTGGATCGAGGCGAATACATGCTCGAACTGCCGGGGGCGTTGCCCGCCAACCCACAGTTCGCCAAAGGCTGGGTCGCGCAGGGCGTGCCGGAAGGTCGCCAGGCTCTGGTCGAGGATCTCCTTCCGGTGGGCAACGAAGAGAAGCCGGGACCGGGACATCTGAGACCGCAGGCGCTGGTAGTCGAGGGCTGCCATGACCGTCTTGCCCGTGCCCGTGGCCGAGACAAGGAGGTTCCGGTGCTGGCCGCGTATCCGGGCCAGCGCGATCAACTCCAGCAGCCTGGACTGGAATGGCTCAGGTCGTATCTCGATGGGGCTCAGGAATATCCGTGGCCCCCTGTCGGTTTCGCTCCTGGACAACTCCTGGAACTCAGTGGGATCGAACGGCCTGAAATCGTCCTGGGACCAGTAGCTCTCGAAGACGGCCGAGAACTTGTCGATCACATCCGGGTTTCGCGCCCCGGCGACCCGGACATTCCACTCCAAGCCAGTCACTTGCGCTTGATGGGTCAGATTGGACGAGCCAATGAATGCCGTCGAGTATCCGGAGGCACGATGGAACAGCCAGGCTTTTGCATGTAGCCGCGTGCCGCTGGTGTCATAGGAGACCCGCACCTCGGCGCCAAGGTCCTTCAGCGCCTGGAGCGCTGAGAGCTCGGTGGACCCGGTGTACGTCGTGGTCAGAAGCCTGAGGCGCTTTCCCTGCTCGACGTGGCGGCGCATCAAGTCGAGAAGCGGACGAATGCCCGTCTGGCGGACGAATGCCATCAGGATGTCGATCCGGTCAGCCGAGGGGAATTCCGTTCGTAGCTGGTGGCCGACTCGTGGCTCGCCTGGAGCATTGGTGAGAAGCGTTGTGTCGAGCAGGGGCGTTGCGGGTAGTGGCAGGTCTGCCGGCGTGCCGTCAGGCAGGCGGCCCAAGAGTGCCCGGAGCACCAACGCTGGCTCGACGGGGCGGTCACCCGCATCAACCCCGAGGCCCGGGTGGCTTTCGAGGAGTGCGATCACCTCGCGCGCCAGCGCTGCGCCGACGGAGGCTCGCTTCTTGGCATCAAGGGCGCTGATGGCCTGTCGCAGGAGGCGTCCCAGGTGGAGCGAGATGCGGTCGGCGGCTTCGTCTGCGTGTATGGGCCCGGATTCAATTACCAGCTTCTCGCCGACCGAGCGGAGGCGTTCGGAGAGAGCGTGCGTCAGGAGCTGTTCGTATAGCCCGGGATGCAGCTCCGTCACGGCATGTTTCCCCAAGATTCGCCTACGGGGAACCAGGATGCTCGGTTGTCCAACCTGCTGTCCAGGCTGGGGCAGTGCGTGGAACTGCGACTTTTTCTCCCGGTTCGCTTCAGCCCTCGCGACGGGCACTGCCACGGGGTTACGGTGTGCGCTGGCCATGGGGGATGGCGGGGCACGACAGCGGATGATCATCTACAGCGGCACCCGTGCCAGCTTCCTGAAGGACGCCGACGGGTTCATCGAGGACCGGGTGGCCGATGCCTACCTGAAGGCCACCGGCCACTATGCGCCGGACGCCGAGTTCCGCTCGTGGAAGGCCTCGCTGGTGGAAATGGCCAAGGTGCTGCGCGACCCGGCCCTGCCCGACGAGATGGGCGTGGGCATCGAGTACCAGATCCCGCAGAGCTCAAAGCGCATCGACCTGCTGCTGACCGGGCATGACCTGGACGACACGCCGCACCTGGTGGTGGTCGAGCTCAAGCAGTGGTCGGACTGCAGGGTGAGCGAGAAGGACGGCATTGTCATAGCCAACCGCGGTGGCGGCGCCGAGCGCGAGGGCACGCATCCCTGCTACCAGGCCTGGTCCTACGCCGAGGCCCTGCAGGGCTTCAACGAGGCCGTGTACGAGGGCGACATCCGCCTGCGTCCCTGCGCCTACCTGCACAACTACCGGCGCGACGGTAAGATCGACGACGCACGCTACTCGGATTACCTGGCGCGCGCCCCGCTTTTCCTGCACGGGTTGGAGGAGCAGGAGAAGCTGCGCGCCTTCATCCGCCGGCACATCCATCGCGGTGACCGGGCCGAGCTGCTGTACCGGATCGAACACGGCCGCATCCGCCCGTCGAAGCAGCTGGCCGATGCCGTGGCCGGCATGCTGGCAGGCAACCGCGAGTTCGTGCTGCTGGACGAGCAGAAGGTGGCCTACGAAACGGCCCTGACGCTGGCGGAGCAGTCCGTGGCCGGGCCCAAGCAGGTGCTGCTGGTGGAGGGCGGGCCGGGAACCGGCAAATCGGTGGTGGCGATCAACCTGGTGTCCGAGCTGACGCGGCGCCGGAAGCTGGCCAAATACGTGTCCAAGAACGCGGCGCCGCGCGCGGTTTACAAGCAGAAGCTGCGCGGGCATCGACCCTTGATCGTCATTGATGGATTGTTTGGGAGTTCCGGCTCCTTCTTCGAGGTTACGCCGGATTCCTACGACGTTCTGGTGGTCGACGAGGCACACCGGCTGAACGTGAAATCCGGTCTCTACGGCAACCTCGGCGAGCACCAGGTCAAGGAGCTGATGCAGGCGGCGCGCTGCTCGGTTTTCTTCGTGGACGACGCACAGGTGGTGACGCTGGCCGACATCGGCGAGTCCGGCGAGATCGTTGAATGGGCGAACAGGCTGGGCATCGGGCTGACGCGCCTGGACCTGCCCTCGCAGTTCCGCTGTGGCGGCTCCGACGCCTACCTGGCCTGGCTGGACCACACGCTCGGCATCCGCGAAACCGCCAATCCGACGCTCGAGCCGGGTGAATTCCAGTTTGACGTGGTCGACACCGCTACGGAGCTGCACGAACGCATCATCGGGCTCAACGCCACGGCCAACCGCGCCCGCGTGGTGGCAGGCTACTGCTGGGACTGGAAGAGCAAGAAGGACCCGAGGGCCTGGGACATCGAAATCCCCGAGCAGGGCTATCGACGGCAGTGGAACCTCGATCGCGACGGCAGCCTCTGGATCATGGCGAAGGAGTCGGTGCAGGAGGTCGGCTGCATCCACACCTGCCAGGGGCTGGAGGTCGACCACGTCGGCGTGATCCTCGGCCCGGACTTGGTTGTGCGCGACGGGTGCTTCGTTACGCGGCCCGAGTGCCGTTCGAAGATGGACCGATCTATCCGGGGCTGGAAGAAGCTGGTGAAGGAACAGCCCGGGGCAATGGCCCGCGTCGACCGCATCATCCGCAACACTTACCGAACGCTGATGACGCGGGGCATGAAGGGCTGCCTGGTGACGTCCACGGATGCGGAGACTCGGGAGTTCCTGCGTCAAAGCGCCAAGAGTGGTCGCTGAACGGTGCCGACTTTCGGGCACAAAAAAACCCGCCAGGATGCGGGTTTAGTGATGGTGGCTATGGGTGCTCCCGAAAAAGGCCCGGGAGGCCGCAAAACGCGCGGGCCTCCCGGGTAGGGGTGCTCAAAGTTGCCCCCAGAGTTGCCCCCTCAGGATGGGCGGTGCTGGCGTGCAGCGAGTGCCTCAGCCACCCACTGGTCTACCTCAGAAGCGACCCATGCCGTGGTGCGCGGCCCAAGCTTGACCGGCGTCGGAAAGGAGCCGGCCCTTGCCCGTGCCCAGATAGAAGACTTGCTGAGGCCCGTTCGGGCAACGACCTCAGGGAGTCGGATCAGGATCGTCGGCTTCGTCATGGATGCGGGGCTCACTCGGCGGACTCCCAGTCAGAGTCAAGGTCAGTGAGGATGGGGAGCGTCGAGCAGTCCTTGTGGGCCTTGCCGCCCTTGCCGATCAGAAGGTTGTCGCACCGGAGGTCCAGGGGGTCACCGTTGAGGTAGTGAACTTGCTGCTTGTATGCAGCGCCGGCAATCAGGCGGGCTACCACGCGTCCGTCCCGCCCTGGGAGGGACAGCTTCACGTAGGTCCGGCCATGGCCGTTGGAGTTGAGTTGCCAGTTCAGGGAGATTCCGGTTTCCTCAAGCTCCGCCAGCTTGTAGGCGTACAGGATGGCGAAACGATCACAGTTGGCGAGCGGCACGAGGGCGCAGCGGTTTCCACGGTCGTCGATGAAGTAGGAAATGGTTCGATTGGTCTTGCTCATGGTGGGTCCAGTTAATTGCCCACGCAGCAGCGCAGCGCGAGGCACGAGGCTTCGCACTGGGCAGGCTGATGGGGGAGGGGTTGCGCTGTCGCGGAATCGCGTAGCGGAAGGGTTTCTTCTCTAGCGGGACAATTACGGCCGAGGCTGCATTTCGTCCCGCTCGACGGTCCTAAATTCCACTACGGAAGCATTCGCGGACGGGTCCGGCTTCTGCTGTCCGAAAGGGGATTTATTTCCACTACCGGGACATACAGCTGGAGCCCGCCCCCTAGGCTCATGCTGCCCGAGCTGGGTCGAGCAGCCAGAAGCGCGTCAATCGCGCCATAGGCCCAGTTAGCGTCTGCCCCGCACCCCAGGTTGCAGGTCGACGGCCAGAGCGGCTCTCGTCGCGCCTGGTTGCGTTCTACGGATGCTCCGACCCCGTGCTGTCTCCTATGCCCTGTGTGACGGAGGAGGGGCTGTTCCCGTCGAACGACTGACCACGAAGGAACAAACGGGCGTGGGTCGTTGCCTGCGCTTGTGGGCTCAACAAGCCACCTGTGAGCCATCCCGAAGGGATGGCGAACAGGAAGAGCACGAAGTGCTCTAACTGAACCTAGATACTCACTTGAAGAGGACTCTACTGGGTAGCTGTCAGTTATATCCCTCAGTGGAACCAGCAGTTCACTGTTGGTAAACCAATTGTTCCCCCGTTCCCCCCTGCGGGGACACGATCCACAGCCTCAATACGGGGACACGCTTGCGATCTCTCTGGCCCGCTGTATGAATGGTCGCCCAGGGGATCGGCTCGAAAGAGCCGGGGGTAGGGGGGGGTGAGTAGAATCCTCGATCTATTAGATGCCCATCTGGAAATGTGCGGCTAAAAGATTTCCGGCAGTGATCCGCCACTCGAGACGAGGGGCGTAACCTGAGGATTCGACGTGACCGACCAACAAAGCGACGAAGAAGTCTTCCCCCGTCCCATTTATGACGAGGGCGGGAATTACACAATTCGGAAGGGTGCCAAGTATCGGGTTGATGATCGCCGGATTCGAGAGCTGGCTGAAATTGATTACGCCAGACGTGATATTGAGGCGGCTCACGAAATGGTTGCGGCGTGCGCTGAAGACGAAATCGAACTGCTCCACGAAAGGGCGCTATGGGTTGCAGCAGTTGTTATGTATGGGAAGCCATTCAAGGCTAACTATGCTCGAACTGAATTCAACGCAAGAGCCTTTATCACGCAAAAGCTGGCCGGTCGTGCGCTCGAGCTGCACGAGGTGCTCATGCGCTACCGCGACTGGATGTTCGCCCACGATGATGGATTGGGAGAATCTAAGGCCTTGGAAATATACCTTCCCCATGTCCCGCCCAGAAGCAGTCTCGAGGTAGGGCTGTGGCGTGCTGGAGGGAGGGTGATCTCGCTTGGGCAGGATATTGCGCGAGAGCTTGAGCCTCACTTTGCTATGGTGCGCGGGCTCTTCTTTGAGCATGAAAAGAAGCGCCGGAATGAGATTGCCGAAGAGCTAATTCGCACGCGGTTTGCCGGCATGAACGTTTTGGGGGTGTCAGTGCAGGAGTCGCTTGATGTGAATATTGAGACTGTCCTGGCAATGGCGTCCGCACCCCGGTCCGAGAGGTAGGGAGGCCTGCGCCTGTGTGGGTCTTAGTTCTACAGGTGGGTGGCCTGAAAACACCGACGCCATCGAAGGGAGGGCTTTGTGATGCCGCACAGAATTAATTTGGACTCGATTCACCAGAATCTATTCCTATTGATGCATCTCGCATACGGGGCCAAGCCTTTTGCTCAAGACCAAAGCGTAGAGAGCGATGATGAGGACGACGGTCCGATAAACAGGGGTTACTACGAGGGCTGGCTCAGGTACACGCTTAGCGAGAAATTAATTGAAGTCTCAATAAAAACGCGCGTCGTTATGGACATGATCGTCCACGAGAAAAAGCGGTGGGAAGCTGACGGAGAAGTATATCCAGTAGATCCGGAGAGACTCGACCAAGAGATAAGCGAAAAGCACCCAATTGCTTCGGCTTCTTCCGGAGTTCGGATTACGGTCCGTGAGTGCTGTAACAAGATTATCCACGCATCCGAGATCGCGCCGATCTACGAGGTCGCCGATGAAGAACACAACGGAGATGAGGAGGCTGGATTAAAGCGCCAATGGTCGTATTGGACTGGAGGGCTTGATCTAACGGGCACCCATCAGGGTGCTGAGTGGCACTATCAGATCGAGGTCGCGGAATTCTGTTCCGCTCTCGTGGAGTTATTGTCTGATCTTGAAGATCAAGTCGATTGGAATGCTATCGACAAGGACTAGCGACTGCTTAGCCATGCATCGCGCATTGCTTGGGCTGAGTTGCCTCGGAGGTGGTGCTTGCCTACGCCCTTCATTGCGGTCTATCCATTAAGCCTTATGGAGCAATTCTCGAAGCTCTTCGAATCGGTCAGCTTGATGTGGGACGTCGAAGAAGTGTTCATTCCACCTACTCATGGTCTCGTAGAATCCAACATCTACGGCAATCTGGGGAATTTCTTCGAGTTCGAAGTGGCGGCCAAGAACAAACGCGCCCTCCATGGCTACCCATACTAGTTCTTCAATAACAGCAAACAAGAGTGCTTCTCTGAAGAATGGCCCCCATTGGGCTAGGCCGTTCTCGTCTCTAGTTAGTGCAATGCCAGCAAAGGTAGGGTGCGCTCCCAGACTGCTCAGCATCTTGTAGCGCTTCATGCGGCGGAGGGATCCGTCTGCGTCTCGATTGTCGAGAGCCTCTCGGATCGAGACTGCCTTGAACTCTTGGCGCAGTGCTTTTCGGCTCTCGCCATTAGATGCGCTTGGGTCATTCGAGGTGAATGACCTCCATTCCGCTATGCGTTCTGGCCTAAGGTGAAAGTAGTCCACGAGAAGCGTTGTCTCGAAGGCGTCTCGGAGGAGCATCACGCCAGGTTGGCAGTATCCTCCGAGGGCTAAACGGAGACAGCCGAGTAGATCATTCGTAACTCTGATTCCCAGTAGCTGGATCGTTAGGTCGTCATCATTCTTGGCCGGAGCCTTCCCGACCAATACATTCAACAGGTCGAGAGATCGTTCTACCATTCCAATGTGAAGCCCGTGGTCTGGGCTCGACTCAATCGCCTTAACTGCCTCCGCCTGAATCGCCTGCTCCTGCCAACGAAGGCGATGGAAGTTGTCAGGAAACATCTCCAGGCTCCATCTGGGTTGATGGTCAGGGCCCGAGTAGCTGCTCGACTCGGGAGCTGACGAGTTGTCCGCCCCTGACTCAGGGGAGGGTCATCTGTGGGCTATGCGACCCGTCGTTTGATCGGGGTGATCTTGCCAGTTGGTCCGGCTTTGAGAGCATCGAGGTAGTCGGCCCAGGCCTGCATCATCTGCTTCCGCTCGGAAATTAGCTGGGACTTGTTGTAAACGCCCTCCACGCCGGCCACCTTATGGGACAGTTGGCGCTCCACGACCTCCGGCCGATACCCAAGCTCGTTTAGCATGGTTGAAGCCATGTGCCGGAACCCATGGCCTACAAGTTCTCCCTTGAATCCGATTCTGGCAATGGCCGCGTTGATCGTGCCATCGGACATATGCCGCTTCGGATCACGAGCGCCCGGGAACAGGTACCTGCCTCGGCCGGTCAGCTGCTGTAGTTCACGAAGGATCGCCAGGGCCTGCGTGGCCAGCGGGATCAAGTGGGGCTGGGTATTTGGATTCTCTTTTTCGTTCTTTCGGAGTTTCCGGATTGCTGGCGGGACGCGATAGACCGGATCACTGCCGTCTAGGTCGAAGTGAGCCCACTCAGCCATGCGAATCTCGCCTGGGCGACAGAACCACAGTGGTGCCAGCTTGAGCGCACACGCGACGGGGAACGTTCCCGTGAAGCCGTCAATGGCGCGAAGCAGTTCCCCAACGCGAGTCGGATCGGTGATGGTAGCGAAGTGCCTGTTCTTGTTTCGGGCCGGGAGGACGGCTCTCAGGTCTCCGGCTGGGTCTCGCTCCGCCCGCTCAGTTGCCACGGCAAACTGAAAGACCCGGCTCAGCTGGTAACGCAGTCGGTGGGCCTGCTCCAGGTGCCCCGCCTTTGCCGGTCGTTCAATCAGGGGGCGGATATCGCGTACGCCGAGGCTGCCAACAGGTTCCCTGCCAATAAATGGGAACGCGTGCTTCTCCAGGCGGGCCTGTTCCTTCGCATGCTGTTTTTCGGTCCACTCGTGGCGCTTCACGGCCAGCCATTCGCGGGCCACGACCTCAAAGCTGTTGGCTACCCGTTCGACGTTCGCCGCCTTTTCGGCCTTCCGATGGGCGCTGGGGTCGATCCCTTGGGCAACCAGCTTGCGGGCCTGGGCATGCCGGTCCCTTGCATCGGCAAGTGAGGTGTCGGGATAGGTGCCGAGACTCAGCCGCTTTTCCCTGCCAGCCAGCCGGTACTTGTAGCGCCACCACTTGCCGCCGCTGGGGGCAATTTCCAGATACAGGCCGCCGCTGTCGGACAGCTTGAAGGGCTTGGCTCGGGGCTTCGCGGCGCGAATTGCAGCGTCGGTGAGCGGCATTGGGGGCAACTATTCTGGAGCTGGGGAAGTTGCCCCATAAGTTGCCCCCAGTTGCCCCCGGATTTCAATGCTCAGGCTGGACAACCCAGCTCTGGGGACACGAAAAAATCCACGCCATGACGCGCTTGTGGGGGTCGGGTGGGATTTCGCTGGAGACGTTCATGGTGGCTATGGGTGGACTCGAACCACCGACCCCAGCATTATGAGTGCTGTGCTCTAACCGGCTGAGCTACATAGCCATGGGGCAACGCGGCCTGTCCGTTGCAGACAGGGCCGCGAATTTTGGGCCCTGGCGGCCCCCCCTGTCAAATGCCGGGCCCGTGCTTGTGGGGCATTCCGGGGCTGTGGCAGTCTGGCCGCAGTAGATTTTTGGAGTCCGATCGTGGTCGATCCGGACGGTTATCGCCCCAACGTGGGCATCGTGCTCATGCACGGCGACGGTCGCCTGTTCTGGGCCCGGCGGGTCAACCGCGACGGTTGGCAGTTCCCGCAGGGCGGCATGAACACCGACGAGACGCCGCTCGAGGCGATGTTCCGCGAACTCCGCGAGGAAACCGGCCTGCTGCCCGAGCACGTGGAAGTGCTGGGCTCCACGCCGGGCTGGCTGCGCTACCGCCTGCCGCGCCGCTGCATCCGCCGGGGCAACCGGCCGGTGTGCATTGGCCAGAAGCAGGTGTGGTTCCTGCTGCGCCTCACCGGGCGCGAGCAGGACGTGCGCCTGGACCTCACCGAAAAGCCCGAGTTCGACAGCTGGCGCTGGGTGGACTTCTGGTACCCGGCCGAGCACGTGGTCAGCTTCAAGCGCGAGGTCTACGTGCGGGCCCTGGAGCACCTGGCCCCCCGGGCCCGGGCCGTGGCCGGCGAGCAGGCCGTGCCGCCGGCGGGCGAGGGCCTGCGCGCCCTGCTGCCCGCCCCACCCCCGAAGGCCCGCTCCGGGCGGTAGTTGACAATCATTCGCATCTGAGGCGTAATGCGAACCGTTCCCATCCAGGACGGTCCGCCATGTACGTCTGCCTTTGCCACGGGGTTACCGACCACGACATCCGCCGGGCGGCCGAAGCCGGCTGCGGTTCGCTGGCCGAGCTGACCATGCGCACGGGGCTGGGCAGTGGCTGCGGCAGCTGCGGCGAGCTGGCCTCCGAGATCCTGGGCGAAGCCCGGGCCACCGAGCTCCCCCTGGCCGTGTTCGCCGCCGCGGCGTGATGAAAGTGAGTGGCGTTTCGGCCACGGCCCGCGCATCGGGGTAGGCTGGGCGCCCAACCCACGGAAGCGGAGGCGCCCATGAAAGGCGACGCCAAGGTCATCGAGCACCTCAACAAGGCGCTCTACAACGAACTCATCGCCATCAACCAGTATTTCCTGCACGCCCGCATGTTCCAGAACTGGGGCCTGAAGGAGCTGGGCGAGCACGAGTACAAGGAATCGATCGACGAGATGAAGCACGCCGATCGCCTGGTCGAGCGCATCCTGTTCCTCGACGGCCTGCCCAACCTGCAGAACCTCGGCAAGCTCTTCATCGGCCAGACGCCGAAGGAAGCGCTGGAGTGCGACCTCAAGCTCGAGAACCAGGCCGTGCCCGACCTGCGCGCCGGCATCGCCCACTGCGAACAGGTGGCCGACTACACCAGCCGCCAGCTGCTGGCCGACATCCTGGCCTCCGAGGAAGAGCACATCGACTGGCTGGAAACCCAGCTGGCGCTGATCCAGCGCATCGGCGAGCAGAACTACCTGCAGACCAAGGTCGGCAGCTGAGCCGGCCCGCCCGAAACTGAACGAAGGCCTGTCCGCGGTTTGGGCAGGCCTTTGTTTTTAATGCCCTTTTTAGCGCAAATCTCGTTCAGCTTTGTGTAACGGTTTCCGCTGAAACTGTGTGCTGCATCGCAAAATGACAATTTCTGCACACACCCCCTAAGTTCCGATACCCGGCCCCGTATTGGGTCCGGCACTTACGGGGAGTTCCTTGCACATGAAGTCCGTCTTCCGCACCACCCTGCTGGCTGCGGCCACCCTGGCCGCGCTCGGTACCGCCTCCACCGCCTTCGCCGGCGGCCGTCCCGACCTCGTCGCCCGCGGCATCGCCCAGGGCAAGCCGTTCCAGGCCGACCAGGTCATCGTCCAGTTCCGCGCCGATGCCACCGCCGCCGACAAGGCCCGCGTGATGGGCCGCGTCAACGGCAACCGCGCCGACGTGCTGTCCCGCGGCCGTGGCCGCAGCGGCGACGTCGAGCTGCTCAACGCGCGCGGCCACGCCGACATCGTCGACCTGCTGGCGGAGCTCTACGCCGACGAGGCCGTCGAATTCGCCGAGCCGAACTGGATCGTGCAGCACGCCGCCACCTCGAACGACACCTATTACACCAACGGTTCGCTGTGGGGCGTCTACGGCAACGCCAGCTCGCCGGCCAACCAGTACGGCAGCCAGGCCGCCGAAGTGTGGGCCTCGGGCGGCACCAGCTGCTCCAACGTCGTGATCGGCATCATCGACGAAGGCTACATGTACAACCACGCCGACCTGGCCCCGAACGCGTTCAAGAACCCGGGCGAAATCGCCGGCAACGGCATCGACGACGACGGCAACGGCTACGCCGACGACGTGTACGGCTGGGACTTCGACGGCAACAACAGCTCGGTGTTCGACGGCACCGCCGACGACCACGGCACCCACGTGGCCGGCACCATCGGCGCGGTCGGTGGCAACGGCACCGGCGTGGCCGGCATGTGCTGGTCGGTGAAGCTGATGGGCGCCAAGTTCCTGGGCAGCCGCGGCGGCACCACCGCCAACGCCATCAAGGCGGTGGACTACTTCACCGACATGAAGCAGCGCCATGGCCTGAACCTGGTCGCCACCAACAACTCCTGGGGCGGCGGCGGCTTCTCGCAGGCGCTGAAGGACGCCATCGACCGCGCCGACGCGGCCGGCATCCTGTTCATCGCCGCGGCCGGCAACAGCGGCACCAACAACGACGCCACGGCTTCCTACCCGAGCGGCTACGCCAGCAACAACGTCATCGCCGTCGCGGCGCTGACCAACACCGGCGCGCTGGCCAGCTACTCGCAGTACGGCGCCACCACGGTGGACATCGCGGCTCCGGGCTCGGGCATCTGGTCCACGGTTCCGGTGGCCAGCGGCAAGGGCAAGAACGCCACCGTCGGCTCCGGCTACGCCAGCTACAACGGCACCTCCATGGCCACCCCGCACGTCACCGGCGCCGCCGCGATGTACGCGGCCCGCCACCCGGGTGCCACCGCGGCGCAGATCAAGGCGGCCATCCTCAACAACGCCGCCCCGACCCCGTCGGTGCAGGGCAAGGTGGCCACCAACGGCCGCCTGAACGTCGAGTCCTTCTGACGTAACGCCCCGCTGCAGAAACGAAGGGCCCGGCAGCGATGCCGGGCCCTTTTTTCGCCCCGGGGAAACCGCGGGCCTCAGCCGCGCAGCAATCCGTGCAGCGCCTGCGAGGCGCGGCGGTATTCGGAATCGAGCACCGCCACCGCCACCGCCGGGCGCGGCAGAACGCCCTGGCGCGCGCCCAGCTCGATGCGCTTGGCGGCGGCCGAGAGGGCCATGGCGCCCAGGTTGGCGCTGGCCGACTTCAGCGTGTGCGCCGGCGACACCATGGCGGCCATGTCGTTGGCAGTGGCCGCGGCTTCCAGCGCCTGCACGTGCCGGGGCGCGTCTTCCAGGAACAGGCGCACCAGGCTCAGGTACTCGTTGCCCATCACTGCGCGCAGTTCGTCCACCACTTCGGTGGCCAGCACCGGCGGCGGGGCCGGCGCGGGCTCGGGGCGGTGTTCGATGGAGACCGGCGCCGGCGCGCTGGCGGCGGCGGGCATGGGCGCGGGCATCGGGCGCGCAGGCG
>NZ_AVCH01000182.1 GCF_000747075.1 Arenimonas malthae CC-JY-1 | reverse complement strand
AGCAGGCGCCGCACCGGCGCGACGCGCACGGGCAGGAAGCCGGCGCGTGCACGGCCGTCGAAGGCGAGCGTGCCGAGCGTCGCGCCATCAACGCCGACCGACACCTCGAGCGGCGAACCCGCTGCGTGCGCGGACAGCAGCGCGTCGAGCAGCGCATCGCCGGCGCCGGGCAGCGGCCAGGCCAGCACGCGCATGCGGCCGCGGCAGCCCGAGCCGGAGCCGAACAGCAGGTCGTCGTCGTCGCGGGTGTCGAACACGGCCACGCCGGGCGCGCCGCGCGCGATGGCGTCCTGGCACAGGGCCTCGAGCGCCGGTTCCAGGCAGCCTCCGGAAATCGTGCCGGTGCGCGTGCCGTCGGCGGCCACCAGCGCCAGCGCGCCGGCCTTGCGGTAGGTGGAGCCTTCGGTGTCGGTGACCAGGGCCAGCGCGAACGCGGTGCCGGCCGCGCGCCGCGCCTGCGCCGCTTCGAGCACGCCGCGCAGGCCGCCGGGCGCGCTCATGCCTCGGTCTCCGGTGCGTCGAGCGCGGCCAGCAGCGCATCCCAGGGCAGCAGCGCGCAGCGGTGGCGCGACGGGTAGGGCGCGGCGCCGATGAGCGCGGCCAGGTCGCCCAGGCCGGCTTCGTCGCCGCGGGCGAGGGCGTCGCGCAGGGTGTTCGCCAGCGGTGCCACCTCGTCCGGGGCCAGGCCCGGTACGCGGCCGGCCATCAGCGAGGCGGAGGCCAAGCACAGCAGGCAGCCTTCGCTGTCATGGCGCAGTTCGGCGATGGCGCCGTCCCCGCGCAGGCGCAACGACACCGCCACGCGGTCGCCGCAGAGCGCGTTGTTGGCGCTGGCGCGGTGCGCGCGGCCCTCCAGCCGCCCGGCGTGGCGCGGCTGCCGGCCGTGCGCCAGCACCTGGTCGCGGTAGAGCGCGGAGAAGGCGTCGGAACCCATGGGCCGGGATTAGGGCATGCGCCCGCGTGACGGACAAGTTACGACGGTCACGACAGCGGGTCGGGAGGCAGCGACAGCGTCGGGCAGCCGCGTTCGCCTGCGGCGGCTGCGTTGCCAAGCCAGTCGCCTACCGGCCTGGACAGCCAGTCCAACCGCGCCGGCAGCGTGAAGTGGTCTTCCTGCGGCAGCTCGGCGTAATGCAGCCGCGGCGAAGCGGTGGCGAGCGTGCGTGCGGCCGCCACCGGCACCAGCTGGTCGCGCGCGCCGTGCAGCAGCAAGACGCAGGCCGGCGTGGCAGCCAGGGGCCTGGCGGTATCGAGCCTGCCCAGGTCCACGCCCAGGCGTTGGCCGGCACGGTCCAGCGCCTGCGCAAGCTCGCCGTCGTCCACGGTGGCCCGCAGCCACCAGCCCAGCGCGCGTCCGCGCCAGCCGCCGGCCGCGCCGGATTTCAGCTGCCCGGCGTAATGCCGGATGGATTCGGCGGCGTTCGCGAACGGCTCCAGCGCCACCACGCCCGCCACGTTGGCGCCTGACTGAGCGGCGGCGTGGAGCGCGGTGACCGCGCCATAGGACACGCCGAACAGGTGCACCGGCTCCGCGATGCGCTTTTGCGCCCGCAGGTGCCCGAGCAAGGCCAGCACGTCGGCGGCTTCGTGCGTGCCGTAACCGGCAGGCGCTTCGCCGGACAATCCGTGGTTGCGAAGGTCCAGCAGCAAGGTGCGGTAGCCCTGCTGCGAAAGGGCCAGGCTCCACGGCAACAGGCTGCTGGCGTCCATGGACCAGCCGTGCAGCAGCACCACCGTGCCGCGCACGGGCGGTGGCAGGGCCGGCGCCGCGTGCCTGAATTCAAACGTGAAGCCCATGCCCTCGGGCAGGCGCACGAACTCGTAGGCGAGCTGGTAGTCGGCCGGTTCGACCACCGCGTAGGCCAGCCGCGGCCCGTGCGCAGGCTGGAACTCCTCCAGCGGGCTGCCGACCCGGGCCAGCCACTGGCGGTAACTCTCGCCGCCGAATCCGGCGTCGGTGCGCCCGGGCCGGGTGATCCAGTCTTCGAGGGGGCGGGCCCCGGCGACGGGAAGCGGGAGGACGGCGATGGTTGCGGCCAGCGCCGCGGTCCAGGCAAGGCGGATGCACATGCCACGAGTGTGCCGCGCGTCGCGCGCGCCCCGCAAACCTCAGCGCGGCGGCGCGGCGCCGTCGGTGGCGGGCACGGCCTCGTCGCAGTGTTCGGCGGCGGCGCGCACGGGCTGCCGGCGGGCGCGGCGCCAGCCGTCGGCGGCGTAGATCGCCAGCGCCACCCAGATGCAGGTGAAACCCACCGCCTGCGTGCCGGTGAAGGGCTCGCCCAGCAGCAGCACGCCGCCCAGCAGCTGCAGGGTCGGCGCGATGTACTGCAGGATGCCCACCAGCGAATACGGGATGCGGCGCGCGCCGTAGGCGAAGCCGATCAGCGGCAGCGCGGTCAGGGCGCCACCCAGCACCAGCAGCGCGTCGGAGCCCAGGTTGCCATCGAGGAAAGCCGCCTCGCCCTGCCACTGCGCCCAGCCCAGCCAGGCCAGCGCCGGCAGCAGCAGGAACAGGCTTTCGATCGCCAGGCCCGGGATCGCGTCCACGTGCGCGGTCTTGCGGATCAGGCCGTAGAAGGCAAAGCTGAAGGCCAGCGCCAGCGCGATCCACGGCGGCTCGCCGTGCAGGAAGGCCAGCCACAGCACGCCGGCCGCGGCGATGGCCACGGCGGTCCACTGCGCCGGGTTGAGCCGCTCGCGCAGCACGAGCACGCCCAGCAGCACGTTCACCAGCGGGTTGATGAAATAACCCAGGCTGGCCTCGACCACGCGGCCGTTGGTGACCGCCCAGATGTAGATGCCCCAGTTGAAGCTGATCAGCAGGCTGCTGGCCAGCAGCAGCCGGCCCACGCGCGGCCGCGACAGCGCGTCGCGCAGCCAGGTGCTGCCGCCGAGCAGGCTGAGGTAACCCACCACGAACACCGCGCACCAGACGATGCGGTGCGCGACGGTCTGCAGCGAGGGCACGTGCTTGAGCAGCACCCAGTACAGCGGGAACACGCCCCAGAGCACGTAGGAGGCGATGGCGGCCGCGAGGCCCTTGCGATCGATGGCGGCGCTGGCGGTCACGTCGGCTCCCGGGGTGGGCCGCGATTATCCGCCCTTGCCCGGCGCCGCGGGCGCAACGGTGTGTCGCCCGGCGTCGGCTAGCGGCGCGGCCCCAGCCTGGCCGCCAGGGCCTGCATGCGCGGTTCGACGGCCTGCATGCGCTGCAGGATCTCTTCGGGCGGGAGCCGGTCCGGGTTGTCCGCCAGGTAGGCGAGTTCCTGGCTGACGGCGATCGACTCGTCGTCCATGCCGGGGTACCAGCCAGGGACCGGCGCCGGCAGCACGCGCCCGCGCAGCATGGTGGCGGCGTTGAACACCAGCACGGGGTCCCGGTCCAGCGCGTTGAGCGGGATCTCAATCTTTCCGTAGCGGCCGCGCGGCGGCGTCCATAGGCCCCTGAGCACCCGCACGAACCACGGCAGGCGCGCGTGGTACCGGCCCGGGTCGGACACGCCCAGCACCAGGGTATGGATGGTGCTCTGCTTGATCTTCTGCTGCTGGTGGAAGAGGCCGTGGACGGCGGTCCAGGGCACCTCGCCATACCAGGCATGCCGGAGGCCGCGGCCATCGAGCCGCAGGGTGGCGCGGCCATCGCGGAAGTACGACGCCACCATCGGCAGCATCAGCACGAACAGCACCGCCAGGAAGGCCGCGCACAGCCCCAGCACCCAGTCCGAGGTGCGCAGCAGGAAGAGCCAGGTGCTGGCCGCGGCGGCCACGCCGATGAAGACCAGGGCCAGGACCTGCATGCCCAGCCGCGCCCGGGCTTCCAGCGAGTGGCCGCTGAACTGCCGCGCCTTTTCCAGCGCCGCCTCATGGTCCGCCCTGAGCTTGCGTCCGCGCCGCCAGCACAGCGCGAAGCCCAGCGCGCCGGCGGCGAACACGCCCACGTCCTGGACCACGTAATGCATCGGCGATTCGCCGACTTCGATCAGGAAACGGAACAACCCGAACAGGGCCACGAAGAGCGAGAGCACGGCCAGCGTCGCCAGCAGCAGGCGTTGGGCGAAGTACATGGGGTGGCTCCCGGCGGCAAAGAGCCCGGATTCTCCGCATCCACCCCGGGCCGGGCAAGCCGCCGGCGGGGCTACTGCGCGCGCAGCGCCGCGGTCACCGGCATGCGCGCGGCGCGGATGGCGGGGGCCAGGCCGCCGATGAAGCCGATGAACAGGGCCAGGCCCAGGCCGGTCATCACCAGGCCCGGCGTGACCGCGAACTTGAAGGCCACCTGGGTGAAGCCGCTGCCCAGCGTGCTCACCGAGTAGCCGTTGAACAGCAGGTAGGCCAGGCCGGCGCCGAGCACGCCGCCGGCCACGGCCAGCGCCAGCGCCTCGGCCATCACCGAGGCGATCACCGGCGTGACGCCGAAACCCAGCGCGCGCAGGGTGCCGATCTCGGCCGTGCGCGCCGACACCGCCGAGTACATGGTGTTGAGCGCGCCGAAGGTGGCGCCGATGGCCATGATCAGCGCCACCAGGCCCGCCAGCACGCCGATGGTGGCGGTGAGGTTGCCGGACTGGCCCGAGAAGAAATCGCGTTCGCGCCGCGCCTCCACGTTGAGCTGCGGGTCGCTGGTGAGGCGCTTCTCCAGCGCGTCGAAGCTGTCGGTGTTGGCCAGCTGCAGCAGCAGCGACGAATAGCCGCTGCGGTTGAAGGCCGACTGCGCGGTTTCGGCGTCGGCCCAGAGTTCGGATTCGTGCGCGTCGCCGCCGGTGCTGAAGTGGCCCACCACCGTCCAGGTGGAGCCGCGGAAGCGCAGCTCCGTGCCCACCGCCAGACCCGCGAACTGCTGGCTGGCGGCCTGGCCGACGATCAGCTCGCGGATGCCGGGACGGAACATGCGCCCGGCCACGATGCGCAGCTCGGGGCGGATGGCGAAACCCGCCGGCTCGACGCCGCGCAGGGTGACGTTGGCGCCGGTCTTCTGGCCCTTTCGCGGCACCTCGGTGATCACGATCAGCTCGCCCGAGGCCAGCGGCAGGCCGTCGGGGCCGCGGGCGATGGCCGGGTCCTGCTTCACCAGCGTGCCCGAAGCGCGGTCCAGGAAACTTGCGAGTTCGCCGTTCGAGCCGCCGCGCGTCACCACCACGCGGTCGTCGCGGCCGGTGCCCGAGAGCGTCTTTTCCAGGCCCGAGGACATCGACAGCAGCGCCACCATCACGCCCACCACGCCCGCGATGCCGATCACGATCACCAGCGACGCGCCCAGCCGCTGCGGCACGCTGCGCAGGTTCATCAGCACGATCTCGCGGATTTGCGTGATGGCGCTCATCAGCGGCCCGCCAGTGCGTCGACGATGCGGATGCGCAGCGCGTGCAGCGCCGGCGGCACGCCCACCAGCAGCGACAGCAGCACCACGCTGACGCCGGCGATGGCCCAGACCCGGCCGTCGGTTTCCACCGGGAATTCGGGCGGCAGCACGCCGGTGGCCAGGTTCGCCAGCAGCATGCCCGCCAGCGCGCCCAGGAAACACAGCACGAAGGCCTCGGCCAGCACCAGCGCCATCACCGTGCGGTCGGTGAAGCCCAGCACCTTGAGCACCGCCAGCTCCGGTACGCGCTCGCGCACCGCCTGCGACATGCTCACGCCGGTCAGGAACAGGATGGAGAAGAACACCGCGCCGGTGATCAGGTTCACGATCAGGCCGATGTCGCCCAGCTGGCGGATGAAGCCCAGCTGGAATTCCTGCTCGCTCTGGGTCTTGGTTTCGTCGGCGGAGTTGTCGAATTTCCCGTCGATGAGCGTGGACACGCGTTCGGACGCCTGCGGGTCGTCCACCACCACCACGAACACGCCCGCCAGGCCCTTGCCGCCGGCGCGCGCCTCGTCGAAATGGCCGTAGTTGAGGTACATCAGGCCGGCGCGTTTCTGCCATTCCTCGTCGCGGCCGTCGAAGATGCCCACCAGCTCCCATTCCCAGGCGCGGGTGCCGTCGGTCTTGGTCCAGATGAAGGAATTGAGCGGGATGGTGTCGCCCACCTTCCAGCCGAACTTGTCGGCCAGGTTGCGGCCGGCGATGGCGCCGTTGCGGGTGGAGATGAACTGGCGCCAGTTGTCCTCGGGCATCACCCACTCGGGGTAGGTGTCGCGCAGGCGCTGCGGGTTCACCGCGAACTGCGGGAAGAAGTTGCGCGGGTCCTGGTACTGGCCGCCGAAGAACTGCGAATGCGAGACGCGGCGCACGCCGGGCACCGCTTCGATCTGCGGCATCATGCGCATCGGCAGCGGCTGGGTGAAGCTGGTGCGGGCCTGGGTGATCAGGCGGTTGGCGCCCAGGAAGTCGGCGCCGCCGGCGAACAGCGAATTCACCGCCTGCAGCAGCCCCAGCAGCAGGAAGGCCGAGACCAGCGAGAACAGCGTCAGCGTGGTCCGCAGCTTCTTGCGGAACAGCCCCGCCCAGACCAGGCCGAAGTACTTCATCTCAGTGCGCCGGCGCCTCGTCCACCAGCGTGCCCTTGTCCAGGTGCACGGTGCGGCGGGCGTATTCGGCGGCCTTGGGGTCGTGGGTGACCATGACGATGGTCTTGCCGAAATCGCGGTTGAGCTGCTGCAGCAGGCGCAGCACCTCGTCGGCGGTCTTGCGGTCGAGGTCGCCGGTCGGTTCGTCGCAGATCAGCAGGCGCGGGTCGGACACCAGCGCGCGGGCGATGGCCACGCGCTGCTGCTGGCCGCCGGAGAGTTCGTTGGGCTTGTGCTTCGCGCGGTCGTCCAGACCCACCAGCTTCAGCGCGATCGACGCCCGCCGGTGCCGTTCGCCCGCGCCCATGTCGGCCAGCAGCAGCGGCAGCTCCACGTTCTTCTGCGCGGTCAGCACCGGCATCAGGTTGTAGCTCTGGAAGATGAAGCCCACGGTGCTGGCGCGCCAGGCGGCGAGCTCGTCGCTGCCGAAGTCGTCGATGCGCTGGCCGCCCACCTTGAGCAGGCCGCCGCTGGGCGAATCGAGCCCGCCGATAAGGTTGAGCAGGGTGGTCTTGCCCGAACCCGACGGGCCCATGAGCGCCACGAAATCGCCTTCGGGGATGTCGAGGTCGATGCCGTGCAGCACTTCCACGCGCTGCTTGCCGCGCGTGTAGGCCTTGGTCAGGCCGCGGATCTCGACCAGGGGGGTGGTCATGGCGTGGCCTTATTTCGTCGCCACGCGGTCGCCGTCGCCCAGGCCTTCCGGCGGCGACAGCACCACGGTCTCGCCGCCCTGCAGGCCGGCGCTGACCTGCTGGTCGGCGTCGCGCTTCTCGCCCAGCGTCACGGCGACGCGGCGGGCCACGCCGTCGGCCACCACGAACACGGCGCTGCCGCCTTCGCCGGCGACCACCGCGCGCTCGGGCACGAAGGCGCCCGCCGGCGGCGGCGCGTCCACGCCGGCCGGGTCCAGGAAGCTCACGCGCACGCCCATGTCGGGCACGATGCGCGGGTCCTTTTCCTTGAGCGCGATGCGCACCTTCACCGTGGCCTTGGTGCGGTCGGCGGTGGGCACGATGGCGATCACCTCGGCCGGGATCTTCCAGTCCGGGTAGGCGTTGAGCACGGCCTCGACCGGCATCTTCGGGGTGACGCGGCCGATGTTGGCCTCGTTCACGTCCACCTGCACTTCCAGCGAATCCATGTCCACCAGGGTGCCGATGCCGGTGCGGATGGAGCCGCCGCCGGCGCTGATGGGCGAAATCATCTCGCCCGGCTGCGCGGCCTTGGCGACGATGACGCCGGCGAAGGGCGCGCGGATGACCGTGTTGTCCACGCCGAGGCCGGCGATGGCGAGCTGGTCCTGCGCCACCTTCACCGCGCGCTGCAGGCTGGCCAGGCGCGCGGCGCGGGCGTCGCGGTCGGCCACGGCGGCGTCGAGCGCCGAGGCGGCCACCAGCTTCTGCGCGGCGAGTTCGCGCTGTCGCACCAGGGTCTGTTCGGCCAGGGTCAGCTGGGCGCGGGCTTCGGCCAGCTGCGACTGCGCCGAGGCGAGCTGGGCGCCGGCGAGGTCGCGCTGCGCGCTGGCGTCGGCGTCGTCGAGGTAGGCCAGCACTTCGCCTTCGGCCACGACCTGGCCTTCTTCGATCAGCACCTCGCGCACCTTGCCGGTGATCTTCGAGGACACCGTGGCGATGCGGCGCGCGGTGACGTAACCGGAGGCGTCGAGCACCGAGGCGGTGCCCATCTCGGCGGCCTTGCGCGCCACCGCGGTTTCCACCACCACCGGCCGCAGCCCGTTCATCACCACGACGCCGGGCACCAGCACCGCCGCCACGATGGCGGGCAGCAGCCAGCGCGGCCGGCGTTTTTTCGCCGGGCGGCGGTCGATGTGCAGTTGCTTGAGCAGGTCCTGCGGCGAATCCATGGGGCGACTCCGGAAACGGACCGGCGCAGTCTGCGCCGGTCCTGGTGTCGGGATTGTGAGCCGTCAGGCGGGCAGGGTCATCCTGCCGTTTGTCACTTTTTGCCGAAGCGGGCCTTGAGCAGGCCCCAGGCCGCGCGCAGGCCCTGGGCTTCGCCGCCGGCGGGTTTGCCCGGGCGGTCGCTGTCGTTCCAGGCGTACACGTCCACGTGCGACCAGGCCTGGCCCTCGGGCACGAAGCGCTCGAGGTAGAGCGCGGCGGTGATGGAACCGGCCATGCGCGAGGCGCCGGAATTGGCCAGGTCGGCCACGTTCGACTTCAGGTAGCTCAGGTAGGGGCGCCACAGCGGCATGCGCCACAGCGGGTCGCGCGCGGCCTCGCCGGCGGCCAGGTAGTCGGCGGCCAGGCGTTCGTCGTTGGCGTACAGCGCCGGCAGGTCGGGGCCCAGGGCGATGCGGGCGGCGCCGGTGAGCGTGGCGAAGTCCATCAGCAGCGCGGGCTTGGCCTCGGCGGCGTAGGTGAGCGCGTCGCACAGCACCAGGCGGCCTTCGGCGTCGGTGTTGTCCACCTCCACGCTCAAGCCCTGGCGGGTGGCCAGCACTTCGCCGGGGCGGAAGGCGTTCGGGCCGATGGCGTTTTCCACCGCCGGCACCAGCAGCTGCAGGCGCACCGGCAGCTTGAGCGCCATCACCAGCTGGGCCAGGCCCAGGGCGTGGGCGGCGCCGCCCATGTCCTTCTTCATGTTGCGCATGCCGTCGGCGGGCTTGATGTCGAGGCCGCCGGTGTCGAAGCACACGCCCTTGCCGACGATGGCCAGGCGCGGGTGGCTGTCGTCGCCCCAGTTGAGCTCGACGAGCCGCGGCGCGCGGTGGCTGGCGCGGCCGACGGCGTGGATGGCCGGGAAGTTCTGGTCGTTGAGTGCGTCGCCCACCACGCTGCGGCACTGGCCGCCGTAGGCCTGGGCCAGGCGCACGGCCACGGCCTCGAGTTCGGCCGGGCCCATGTGTTCGGTCGGGGTGTTGACCAGGTCGCGCACCAAGGTGGCGGCCTTGAGCAGGGCGAAGGCCTCGGACTCGCCGGCCTCGGCGTTTTCCAGCACCAGCCGCGCCGGCGCGCGCGCGGGCTTGAGGTAGCGCTCGAAGCGGTAGGCGCCCAGGCCCCAGCCCAGCAGGGCCTGGCCGGCCTCGGGGCGCACCGGCGACTCGGCGGAAAGCCGGTAGCTGCCGGCCGGCAGCAGCGAGGGCAGGTGCGCCAGCGCCAGCGGGTCGCGGGCGTCGGACACGCCGGCCAGCGCGAAGGCGGGGCGGCCGTCGGCGCCGGGCACCAGCAGCGGCGCGCCGGACTTGGGCGAAAACGCATGCGCGTCCAGCCAGGCCACCACGGCGGCCGGCTGGGCGCCGCGCCAGGCTTCGAACGTGCCCGGGTCCACCAGCACCAGCGGCAGGGCGGCCGGGGCGGCGTCGGGGCTGGCGAAGCAGGCGGGCAGGCTCATCGGGACTCCAGGGCAGCGGGGTGGGATTCCAGCCAGTCGGCCAGTCCCGAAAGGGTAGCGAACTCGAGGTCGGGGCGGGGCAGGCCCATCGGCCAGGAAACTTTCTTGCGGTTGATCCAGCAGCTGCGCATGCCGGCGCGGCGCGCGCCCACGACGTCCAGCAGCGGGTCGTCGCCGACGTGCAGCACCTCGTGCGGCTCCACGCCCAGGCGCTCGCAGGTGGCCATGAAGATGGGCAGCTCGGGCTTGGCGTGGCCCTGGTCACGGGCGCTGACGAAGGCGCGGAAGTGCGCGCCGATGCCGATGCGGTCCAGGTCGGCGTTGCCGTTGGTGAGCGCCGCCACCGGCCAGCGCGCGGCCAGGCGTTCGAGCGCGGGCAGGGCGTCGGGGTAGAACACCACGTCGTTGCGGCTGGCGTAGAAGGCCTCGAAGGCGGCGTCGGCGTGGGCCACGTCGTCGCCGGATTCGGCCAGCGCGCGCCGCAGCGAAATCATCCGCTGCTCGGTGAAGTCGTGCACCAGGTGCGGGTGTTCGGCGGCCACCTGCTCGCGCAGCCGGCGCATGCGGTGGATGGGGAAACGCTGGGCGGTGCGCGGGCAGCGTTCGCGCAGGAAGGCGTCGAGCGCAAGTTCGGCGCGCTCGATCAGGGGCCAGATCGGCCAGAGGGTGTCGTCGAGGTCGAGGCTCAGGGCCCGGGGCAGCGTTTCCACTTGGGAATGATAGCCCGCGGGCCGGTGGCCCGGCCGTGAAACCGGGCTATTCCAGCAGCAGAGACCAGCGGTTCCAGGCCTGCACCCGGCTGGCCACGATCTTCAGGCACACCAGCATGGGCACCGCCACCAGCAGGCCGGCCACGCCCCACAGCCAGCCCCAGACCATCAGCCACAGGATGATGGCCAGCGGGTTGATGCGCATGGTGCGGCCCAGCACCATCGGCGTGAGCACCTGGCTTTCGAAGCCGTTGAGCACCAGGAAACCGGCCGCCGGCAGCAGGGCCGCGCCCAGGGTGTCGAACTGCGACAGCCCCACCAGGGCCAGCAGCAGCGCCATCAGCAGCGGGCCGACGATGGGCGTGAGGTTCAGCGCCGCCGCCAGCGCGCCCCAGAGCACCGGGTCGGGCACGCCCAGCTGCCACAGCAGCAGGCCGGTGGCCACGCCCAGCGCGGCGCTGGTGGCGCTCACCGAGAGCATGTAGCGCGACAGGTCGCTCTGGATCTGCTGCACGATTTCCTCGGTGAGCTGCTTCTGCGCGCGCGTGGGCCGCAGCATGAGCAGCTTGCGCAGCACGTCGTCGCCGTACACCAGGAAGCTGAAGGTGAGCAGGATCACCGCCAGTACCGGGCCCAGCACGCGCGGCGTGGCTTCGATCAGGTCGGGCTGCGGCGGCTGCACCACCACGGTGTCGCCGCCCGGCTCGCGGCTGCCGGTCAGTTCACCCAGCGATGCGCGGGCGCGGCTGGCCTGGTTGAAGGTTTCCACCATCTCGCGCAGCTTGGGCGCGGCTTCGCGCATCACGAACGGCACCTTGCGCACCCACTCCGCCGCCGGCGCCGACAGGAACACGCCGGTGGCGCCCAGCGAACCGAGCAGGGCCAGCACCAGCAGCAGCGCCGACACCCCGCGCGGCAGCCAGCGCAGCGGCGCGCGCCGCATCAGCGGGCTCAGCAGCAGGGCGAAGAAGCCCGCCAGCACGATCGGCAGGATCAGGCTGCTGGCCAGGTAGCAGGTGTAGAGCACCCCACCGATGACCAGCGTCCAGAGCAGCCGCGCGTTGCCGCGGGCCGCGTCGGCGGCCGTTTCAGGCCGCGCCGCGGGTGGCTTCGGCGTCGTCTCCGGCTTCGCTTTCGTCGGCGGGTTCCTGGGCATCTTCGGTGTCGGCGTCTTCATTGGGTTCCTGCAGCCCGGCGGCGGCGGTGATGCCGGCCACGATGCCCGGCAGCACCGCGTCGAGCACCATCGAGAAAAGCGGGCCGCCGAGCACCTTGCCGGCCAGCGAGGGCCCGGCCTTGGGCTCGCGGAAACCCACCGCGAAGCCCAGCGCCAGGCCCGAGAGCACGATGCGGCCCGGCGTGGCGGTGCGCTTCACTTCCGCCGCGAGGTGCGCGCGCGCTTCGGCGATGGCTTCGCGGCGGCGCTGGCATTCGGCTTCGGCGGCCTGCGCGGCGGCGATCTTCGCGGCAAGGCTCACGGCGCGGCGTCCTGGTCGGGAAGGCCCTGCAGGCCCAGCTTGATCTGGCGCCGGGTGCCTTCGAAATCGGCGTGGCGCAGCAGCGACTTCGCCCGCAGCACGCCCAGCCAGGCCAGGCCGGCGCTGAGCAGCAGCGGGATGGCGATGGCCAGCGGCCAGGGCGCGCCCAGGCTGCGGATGCCGGCCACCAGCAGCGCGGTGAGCAGGCCGTAGGCGGTGGCCACCATCACCATGGCCAGCAGCAGGAACACCAGCGCCTGCACCAGCGCGTCGCGGGCCAGGCCCACTTCGGCGGCGAACAGCTGGCGCAGCGCGTGCAGCGCGCCGACGTAGGCGCCGGCGGTGTCGCGCGCGGCCTGCAGCACGGCCTGGGTGTCGTCGCCGAGCTTGCCGGCGCCGGCCGCGGCGCCCGGTTCGGTGTCGGCCATGGCCGGGGCTTACTTGCGGCGGGTGAGGGCGGCGACCAGGTAGCCGGCCGCGAAGGCGATGCCGAACGAGGCCAGCGGCTTGCTGCGGATCAGGTCCTCGGCCTGGCCGAGCATGCCGCGGCCCTGGTCGAGCAGGCCCTGCAGCTTCTCGTCGAGTTCGGCGCGTGCTTCCTTGGCGGCCGCGGCGCCGGCTTCCAGCGCGTCGGTGACGCCGGACTTGAGCGCCTCGCGCGCCTCGCCGAGGTTTTCCTTGGCCTGGTCGATGTGGCGGGCTTTTTCTTCCGGGGAAGGGCTCATGGCGGGCTCCTCTTGGACGTTGTCGCCACCTTACACCGTCGCCGCGGCCGGCGGCGGCGCCACGGGGTCACTGCATCACCAGGTAACCCACGCGGCCGCCGCGCACCACGTCGAGCTGCAGCTGGCGCGGGGCGTCGGCCAGGCGGTCGCGGAAGGCCTGCAGGTCGTCCACCCGGCGCTGGTTGATGCCGCGGATGTAGTCGCCCGGGCGCAGGCCCGATGCGGCGGCACGGCTGCCGGGTTCGACCTTGCTGGCCACCACGCCGTACAGGCCCTGCTGGCGCACGCGTTCGGGCAACTCGGTGAGGGTGGCGCCGGCCAGGCGCGGGTCGATCCGGCTGCCGTCCACCTCGGTGGCGCGCGCCTTGAGCACGGCCTGCACGCTCAGGCGACGGTCGTCGCGCAGCAGGTCCAGCGCCACCGGCTTGTCCACCGGCAGCAGGCCCTCGAGGTTGCGCAGCGACTGCGCGCCGTCCACGCGCTCGCCGTTGGCGGCCACCACCAGGTCGCCCGGGCGCACGCCCGCGGCTTCGGCCGGCGAGCCGCGGTAGACGCGCGTCACCAGCGCGCCGCGCTGGTTGGCGGGCAGGCCCAGCTGTTCCGCGAGGCGGGCATTGAGGTCCTCGCTGTCCACGCCCAGCGAGCCGCGGCGCACTTCGCCGTAGGCCAGCAGTTGGCGCTTGACCTCGTCGGCCAGGTTCACCGGGATGGCGAAGCCCAGGCCGATGTTGCCGGCGGCGCTGCCGCGCGGGTTGAAGCTGGCGGTGTTGATGCCCACCAGCTCGCCGCGCAGGTTCACCAGCGCGCCGCCGGAATTGCCCGGGTTGATGGAGGCGTCGGTCTGGATGAAGTTCTGGTAGCCCAGGCCCTGCAGGCCGCTGCGGCCCACGGCCGAAACGATGCCGCTGGTGACGGTCTGGCCCAGGCCGAAGGGATTGCCGACCGCCACCACGAAATCGCCCACCCGCAGGCGGCTCGAATCGGCCAGCGGGATGGCCACCAGGCCTTCGGCGGGGATGCGGATGACGGCCACGTCGGTGTCCGGGTCGGAGCCGATGAATTCGGCCTCCAGGGTGCGGCCGTCGGCCAGGGTGACCGAAACGGCGTCGGCGTTTTCGATCACGTGGTGGTTGGTGAGCACCAGGCCGCGTTCGGCGTCCACCACCACGCCCGAGCCCAGCGACTGCTGGGTGCGCTGCTGCGGCATGCCCGGCATGCCGAAGAGCTCCGCCAGCGGGTTGCGCACGCGCACCACCTGCTGGCTGTAGATGTTCACCACCGCCGGGGTCACCTTTTCCAGCATGGGTGCCAGCGAGGGCAGGGCCACGCCTTCCAGCTGGGCCGGCAGGGCGGCCTCGGCGGTGCGCGGCAGGGCCAGGCGGGCGGCGGTGTCGAGCGCGGCCTCGCCCCGGGTCGGCGGCACGGCTTCGGCCGGGGTGGCGGGCTGGGCCAGCCAGTGGCTGGCCCCGGCACCGGCCAGGGCGGCGGTCAGCAGGGCGGCGGCGGCGGTGGCGGGTCGCATCGGGCGGTCTCCTGGGCGCAGGCGATGAACAAGATGAACGGGATAGCAGATGGGAGCAAAACCGCGGCTGGACAAGGGGCGGCCAGGACCCCGGCGGGGTGGTTCCACGGCACCGGGAAGCGCCGGCAACGGGGTCCGGCGGCGCCTCAGGACAATGTCGGGAGTGCCGTGGAACATCTTGAAGCGACAGCTTTTTCGTACGGATTCCTCGTGTTGACAGCCCCCCCGGCGAGGGGTAGTTTTGCTTTCCGCTGCCACTACATCTTGTGTCGGGCAGCGGGGGGCGGCCCCAAGGCTTGGGGTCGCAAGCTTGCACGACGCGACGGCGAGACGGCATGCGGGAACAGGGACGGACATCACGGATTGCCCGGGGCCAGGCCCCACGGGCGGGCGTCGGGTCCCCGGGGTTTCCGGCCGGCATCACCCGATAAGAACTCAGACAAAGACGCCTCCCCCCGGGGGCGGCCCGGGAGGAAAGAGAGACTCATGAGCACGGTTCGCCTCGAGGCGGTAAAGACCAACGCGGCGCAGGACATCGAGATGCAGCCGGCGTCCTATGACATCTGGGACAAGAAGTACCGCCTCAAGACCAAGAAGGGCGACCCGGTCGACGCCAGCATCGACCACACCTACCAGCGCGTGGCCAAGGCCCTGGCCGAGGCCGAGCCCACCGCCGAAAAGCAGAAGTACTGGTACGAGCGCTTCCTCTGGGCCCTGCGCCGCGGCGCCATCCCGGCCGGCCGCATCACCTCGAACGCCGGCGCGCTCGAGCACAAGCCGGCCACCAGCACCATCAACTGCACCGTGTCGGGCACCATCACCGACTCGATGGACGACATCCTGGGCAAGGTCCACGAGGCCGGCCTGACGCTCAAGGCCGGCTGCGGCATCGGCTACGAGTTCTCCACCCTGCGCCCGCGCGGCGCCTACGTGTCCGGCGCCGGCGCCTACACCTCGGGCCCGCTGTCGTTCATGGATATCTACGACAAGATGTGCTTCACCGTCTCGTCGGCCGGCGGCCGCCGCGGCGCCCAGATGGGCACCTTCGACGTGGCCCACCCGGACGTGAAGGAATTCATCGGCGCCAAGCGCGAGGACGGCCGCCTGCGCCAGTTCAACCTGTCGCTGCTGGTCACCGACGAATTCATCCACGCCGTCGAGGCCGACGCCGACTGGCCGCTGGTGTTCCCGGTGAACGTCAAGGAAGCCGGCGACGTGGACGTCAACGACCCGAAGCAGGTCATCTGGCGCGACTGGCCGCACAGCGAAAACTACGTGACCCGCGAAGACGGCATGGTGGCCTGCAAGATCTACGGCCACATCCGCGCCCAGCAGCTGTGGAACCGCATCATGGCGTCCACGTATGACTTCGCCGAGCCGGGTTTCATCCTGATCGACCGCGTCAACGAGATGAACAACAACTGGTGGTGCGAAACCATCCGCGCCACCAACCCCTGCGGCGAACAGCCGCTGCCGCCCTACGGCGCCTGCCTGCTGGGCTCGGTCAACCTCACCAAGTTCGTGCGCGACCCGTTCACCGACAAGGCGCGCTTCGACTGGGAGGAATACAAGGAAGTCGTGCGCGTGTTCACCCGCATGCTCGACAACGTGGTGGAAGTGAACGGCCTGCCGCTGCAGCAGCAGCGCGACGAGATCATGCGCAAGCGCCGCCACGGCATGGGCTTCCTGGGCCTGGGCAGCACCGTGACCATGCTCAAGATGAAGTACGGCGAGGCCGATTCGGTGAAGTTCACCGAGGACGTGAGCCGCGAGATGGCCCTGGCGGGCTGGGAAGTGGCGCTGAGCCTGGCCAAGGAAAAGGGCCCGGCCCCGATCATGGACGAGGAGTTCAAGGTCACCGCCGAGATGCTGCGCAAGCGCCCGGAGATGAAGAAGGACGGCTGGAAGGTCGGCCAGAAGATCAAGGGCCGCCAGCTGCACGCGCTGTACTCGCGCTACATGCAGCGCGTGGCCACCGTGGCCCCGGAGCTGGTGAAGGAGCTGGCCGAGAGCGGCGCGCGCTTCACCCACCACAGCTCGATCGCGCCCACCGGCACCATCTCGCTGTCGCTGGCCAACAACGCCTCCAACGGCATCGAGCCCAGCTTCGCGCACCACTACAGCCGCAACGTGATCCGCGAAGGCAAGAAGTCCAAGGAAAAGGTCGAGGTCTTCAGCTA
This sequence comes from Arenimonas malthae CC-JY-1, assembly GCF_000747075.1. Taxonomy (GTDB): domain Bacteria; phylum Pseudomonadota; class Gammaproteobacteria; order Xanthomonadales; family Xanthomonadaceae; genus Arenimonas; species Arenimonas malthae. The sequence continues at coordinate 47,935 of NZ_AVCH01000182.1, read as the reverse complement.
CGAGCTGCTGGCCTACCGCACCCTGGTGAACCCGGACGCGATGCCGTTCAGCACCGACGAGAAGACCCGCCTGCCGGACTACTTCATCTCGGCCGACGACATCACCCCGAAGGCGCACGTGGACATCCAGGCCGCCTCGCAGAAGTGGATCGACTCGTCGATCTCCAAGACCGCGAACGTGCCCACGGACTACCCGTACGAGGACTTCAAGGACATCTACCTCTACGCCCACAAGCAGGGCCTGAAGGGCTGCACCACGTTCCGCTTCAACCCGGCCGCCTTCCAGGGCGTGCTGGTGAAGGAAGCCGACCTGGAGAACACCACCTACCGCTTCGAGCTCGAGGACGGCACCGTGGTGGAGGCCAAGGGCAACGAGGAAATCGAATACGACGGCGAGCTGCACAGCGCCGCCAACCTGTTCGATGCGCTCAAGGAAGGCTACTACGGCAAGTTCTGAGAACGCGCTAACTTAGGCTTGCGGCACTTGCCGCGGGGTTCCATGACGAGGAGAGCGGTAATGAGCAACGGCAACGGAGTCACGGCGGCCATTTCCAGCGCCGCCGACAGCGTCAGCGAGAAGGCCCAGGAAATCGGCGGCGCCATCGCCCACCAGGCGGACGTCGTGGTGAAGGCGGCGAAGAAGAAGGCCGCCCCGGTGATCCGCAAGGCCAAGGCGCAGGTGAAGAAGGCCGAGAAGTCCGAGGCCGGCAAGGCGGTGAAGAAGGCCGTCGCCGGCGCGAAGAAGAAGGTCAAGGCCGCGGTGAAGGCGGTCGAGGCCAAGGTTGGAGGCAAGAAGGCGGCGCCCAAGAAGAAGGCAGCCCCCAAGAAGAAGGCCGCGGTGAAGAAGGCCGCGCCGAAGAAGAAGGCGGCCGCCAAGAAGGCCCCGGCCCGCAAGGCCGCGGCGAAGAAGGCGGCGCCGAAGAAGAAGGTTGCCGCCAAGAAGGCGCCGGCCCGCAAGAAACCGGCCGCCAAGAAGGCGGCGGCGAAGAAGGTCGCCAGGAAGCCGGCGGCCCGCAAGACGACGGCCCGAAAGGTTGCCAGGAAGCGCTAAAGCCTGAGGCTGTCCCGATTGTCGTACCCCGTCCCCCCGCCGCCCGCGGCGGGGGGCTCCGGGCAGGATCCCCCCGCACCACATAAGCGAAAAGAACCGAGCATGGCCATCAAGATCAGCAAGAAAATCAAGGGTTACAGCGTCCAGAAGCCGGAAGACAAGGCCAAGGAGGCTGCCGCGCCCGTCGCCGCGCCCGTGGTCGTGCAGGAGCCGGAATCGAACATCATCCACATGCACGAGAAGGTCGAGCGGCCGGAAGTGCTGGTGGGCTCCACCTACAAGATCAAATCCCCGCTGGTCGAACACGCCATGTACGTGACGATCAACGACATCGTGCTCAACCCGGGCACGGAACACGAACTGCGCCGCCCGTTCGAGGTGTTCATCAACTCGAAGAACATGGACCACTTCCAGTGGATCGTGGCGCTGACCCGCATCATGAGCGCCGTGTTCCGCAAGGGCGGCGACGTCACCTTCCTGGTGGACGAGATGAAGGCGGTGTTCGACCCGCGCGGCGGCTACTTCAAGGCCGGCGGCGTGTACATGCCGTCCATCGTGGCCGAGATCGGCTCGGTGGTCGAAGAGCACCTCAAGTCGATCGGCATGATCCTCGACCCCGAGCTGGGCGAAGAGCAGAAGCGCCTGATCGCCGAAAAGCGCGCCGCCTACGAGGCTCGCGCAAAAAAAAAGTCCAGTGATTCCGGCCTGAGCGGTGCCCCCGCCGGTTCCGGCACCGAAGGCGCCCGCGGCGCCGACGAGGCGGTGCAGGTGACCGGCGAGGGCGCCTCTTTCCCGCCCAGCGCCACCATGTGCTTCAAGTGCAATACCAAGGCCACCGTCATCATGGACGGCTGCGCCACGTGCCTGAATTGCGGCTATTCGAAGTGCGGCTGAGGCGAAGAGCCCGCCCGCAGTAGCGTGGACCTGTGTGCGGTAAGCCATAAGGCACTATTCGGGCAGGCATAAGGCACTATTCGGGCAGGCATAAGTCGCTATTCCTGGGTGGCGCCTGTTTCCTAGCTTTCTCGGTGGTCAGATTGTTTGGTCGGAAACTCCGACCCCGCATCTGACCACCGAGCTTCTCGGCCGAAACGAGCGAATGTTCATCGACATGCGATCGATTGGTAGGGGCGCCTCAATAGAGGCGACCGCGCCGCAATAAGCGAGAAAGAGCTATGGTCCCGACATAGTCGGCCATTGGTGAGCGGTTATAGCTGCCCTTCCAAGTCCACTCCTCGTTCAGAAAAGGAGGGACGCTCAGGGGTCAAGTCGTGCCAACCGAAAGATCGCGGTGAGGCCGGCGCGCACCATCGCACACGTGATGAGCCAGACGGCCTGGCCTTGTTGGCGGACTGAGCCTGGGGAGCGAGAACAGTTCCAGAAGTGAGCCTCGGCAGCCCCGCGTCTCGATCATTCAGCTGCTCGGCGCGGTGGGTCGCCGAATGCGTCGCAAGCTCATATGCTTGATCTCGGGAACCTAGGGGCCGAGACATGGCAATTCTTGATGAAGTGCTGGCATGGGCGGATAGGCTGCCCTCGTGGCGTCAGGACGCACTGCGGCGCCTTTGCGTCCAAGGAGGGTGGGACGAGAACGATCTTGGGGAGATTCTAGATCTTGCCAAGCAGCATCACGGAATCGGCAGCGCGCTAGACCCTGCGCCGGAGCCAATCCCTTTCGCAAGAGATCATTTTCCCGCCGCGGCGAGCCAGGACTCTACCGTCGTGCTCACGTCACTGCACACACTTGTTAACGTCGGGAGAATTCCGAGCGACCAAGCCCTGGAGTTCCAGCCGCACGGGCTAACCATTGCGTACGGCGGCAACGGCACCGGAAAGTCCGGCTATGCTCGCGTGTTAAAGCAGGCCTGCCGCGCCAGGAGTCCCGGCAACGTCTATGCCAATGCTTACGACCCCAACTTCCCGCAGCTCACGCCGAGCGCCACTATTTCCTTCGAGCTGGACGGCATCCCGCATCAGGCGCACTGGCGCGGTCAACGCGGTCACGTTCCACAGCCCGAACTCCGGGGCATATCCGTACTGGACGGCGAATGCGCGCGCCACTACCTTCAGGCGAGGGAAGCGGCCACCTTTCAACCGATCGCCCTCACCTATCTTCAGCAGCTAGCCAACGGCCTGAATCAGGCGCTGCGTCCGCGGCTTCAGGCTGAGATCACCGGGCTCGCGGTGGATGTCACGCCGTTCAACGTCATTCCCGGGGACACCGAGGCGGGCCGGGCGGTGCATCCGATCAGTGCCACAACAGATACGACGCGTGCGCGCGCACTTGGTGCACTCACCTCAGATGAACAAGCTGAGCTTGCGCGCCTGCCGCAAGAGATCACCGAAGCAGACCCCACAGCCAAGGCGACGCTGCTAGAGAACGCCGCGACGAGAGTCGACGAGCTAGTCAACGCTATCGGCACCGCAGCCGGTGTTGTGTCCGATGATGCGATCGACGCCGCGCAGTCGGCGCATCGACGGCTGCTTGACGCCGAGGCGGCTGAGCGAGCCGCATCGGCCTTGCTGCAGGCCGAGGATGTGACGCAGCTTCTTCCGGGTACTGGCCAAGGCCCTTGGGCACTTCTGTTCAATGCCGCGCGCGAGTTCTCGACTGGCGCGGCGTATCCGGAGCAAGCCTTTCCAGTCACCACTGAAGGCTCGCAATGCGTGCTTTGCCAGCAGGAACTTACGGCAGCAGCGAAGGATCGTTTGCAGCGTTTTGATCGCTACGTCCGGGATACTGCCTCCGAAGCCGCCCAGGCCGCGCGCAACTTCTGGCACCAGGTGGTGCGCGACGTTGGGCTGGCGTCGGTCACATTTGCCGTCTCTCAGAACATGTCCGACAGCTTGGGTGGGCGCATGGAGACGCTACCAGACGCTATCCGGATGTTCCAGGAAGACCTACTTTCCCGTCTTCAGTGGCTCAGAACCGCGATGGCAAACGGGGAGTGGCAGAACAGGCCGGCGTACCGCGGCGCGAACCCCACTGTTTCGATGCGCCAGATCGCGGATAACTTGCGCGCCGAGGCTACCGACTTGCGCGCCAACCTTGACGAGGCTGCACTAGCGGCTAAGCGGCTTCGGATGAAGGAGCTGGAAGCGCGACGAATGCTCTCGGACCACATCGAAAGCATTGTCCACGTGGTCGACAATCTCGGCCACCAGGCAAAACTTCAGAGATGCCTTGAGGATATCGGCAACACGCGCCCGATCAGTCTTTTTGCAGGCCAGCTTGCCCGGACCTACGTCAGCGAAGCGCTTGCCAACCGAATGAATGATGAGCTCAGGAGGCTGGATCTCTACCATATTCGCGTCGGAGTTAGTTCAACCGGCGACGCAGGATCGGTGCGTCTTGGCATTCTCCTTCCCGAAAGCCAGCTAGACCTGCACCTCGTGCTCAGCGAGGCCGAACAGCGCATGTGCGCGCTCGCGTATTTCTTCGCTGAGCTCCACCAATCTGGGTCCTATTCCGGAATCGTTTTCGACGATCCGGTATCGAGTCTAGACCACAGCCACCGAACCGCCGTGGCGAGAAGGATTGTCGAGGAATCGGCCGCGCGGCAAGTCATTGTCTTCACGCATGACGCAGTGTTTTTTGGGGAGCTGAATACACTTTGTGGGGACGCGGGTGGGGCATCCAGTGTGAGATCCATCTGCTATCGCGCAGAGGGTCCCGGATACATCGACGCAGGACTGCCTTATGACATGCGGCGACACCGTGAGCGCATCGCGCAGCATCGCGCCGATCACCAGCGGATCGCCGCCAGCTTCAACAATCCACCGGGAGACAACGAACGGCTTGCGATCCGCAACGCTTACGACGACCTTCGGGTGACGATCGAAGTCGGGATCGAGGACACCATTCTCAATGAAACAGTCGTGAGATTCCGAGACAACATCTCGGTCGGCCGACTCGACGGAGTGATGATCGTCCAGGATGCCGAGTACCGTGAGGTTCAACGACTGCATGACAAATGCTGCCGAAACGTCCGGGCGCATTCCCATGCCGCGGGCCAGCAGCGTGCGGTGACGCAGCCAGCCGATCTGCTGCAGGACATTGATGCGATAGATGCGCTATTTCAAGGCATCCGTAGACGCAGAGGCTGAGCTCAACGTGTGGCAAGTCGATAGGTCGTGACCTGGGACGGGTCGGGGGGCCGCGGTGGGCGGACTGTCTCCCAACAACCAGAACCCAACGCCTTCGCAGCGAGTTGCGATTGATCTGGCCCAGCGGTAGGCTCGGCGGGAGCCTCACCGCCGAGCCTACCGCTGCGCCAGATTGCCCCGCAGAACCTGCGCACTTTCGAGTGTTCCGGCTCATAGACGTTGAGACCGGTACAGCTGCGTTCAGTAATTCCAAGCAGAAGGCTTGTTAATAGCCATTAAAATCAATAGCTTGGAACGACGGCTCGGGATGTCGCCCGCAAGAACGCTGAATTGTCTTTTGGGGGTTGGCAACCATGTCTTGGATGTCGATACTCGCGCCGTAAGGGAGTTGCTGAGAATGGATCGCAAGGACGGCGAATTCACGTAACAGTGCAGCTGGCCCCTTTCACTTGGTCTAACTGTCCGGACGTTGCGTTGATCAGCGTTGGAGACAGGGACCGCAATTTGAGGAGGAGTAGCGTATGAAGAGCTATCAGACCGGTTTCGGCGAAGGTTAAGCCGTCGCGAGAATCACAGGATCGAGCCCCCACATGTTGGGGGCTCGGCATTTGAGGGGGGGGGGGATGAAAAAAGACAACGTGGTTGGTATGGCGTGGGGAGATGTCCTTACTCCGCTTGCAAGGGCTGCAGATCCGCTCAGCTGGATCTTCTTTGGCGCCTTTGTGGTCCTCTTTCTGGTTACTTTGGTTCTGAGCCTCTTGCCAGAGACGAGTGGAGCGGGGAGGGTCTATGAAGCTTTTTATCCAACATTTTGGTACACGTCCTGGGGCTTGCTGGTCGTTGCCGTAGTTGGTCCGATCATCAACATCCGACGGGCAACGAATGACCTTCCGATGGGGGTCCTCTTGGGCACTGGCTCAGGGCTGTTGGTCACATTTATCGTTATCAGCGTTGTCACGCTTTTCGAGTCGGGTAATCCGAACGCAGTTACTACGTTGCTCTCGACGTCCGCTGCAGCGATGGTGGTCGGTATTGGTTGGGTTGTTCAAGCGCAAAGCACGGCTAGGGCGGCGCGCAGGACGCATACGTTCAATGTTCTCATTCAGTCGCGACTGAGCGCAGAGTTCCAAAACCAAGTCAAGAAGCGGTGCGAGGTCTATTGGGCTGGTGTTGACGTAGCCATGCAAGACGCGGAGTTGATCTCGCCCCGTGGCTACGCGAAGCAAAAGGACGCGCTGGAAGCAGCACATGCCATAGCTAGAGGCAGAACAAAAGACGAATCGCTGCCCGCCCTAGACGATCAGTTCGCTAATGAACTGGCGCTCATCACCGCAAAACATGAGTCATTGCAAGGCGTCAAGTATCTTTTGAATTTCTATGAGTTCGTTTGCGTAGGAATTCGCTTGCGGGAACTTGATGAGCGCATGATCCACCAGACGTTGGGCGACATTGCGATCCAACTCTATGACGCCACAGCTCATGTGAGGGCCCACTGCAAAATCGGGCAAGAGAAAGTATTCGTAGCTCTCGATGAAATCGTGCGGGATCGATGGAAGAGCGAGGGCTTCAAGCTGTAGGTCTATCGTTCTGGCACGTCTTCTGGTTGGAGGTGCGTGTACCGCTTCAACGTAGTACACGACTCGTGCAGCGAGAACCGCGCCAGCTCCTGGATGGAATAGCCCCGCTCGAATGGCCGACTAGCGGTCTCGTGCCTAATGTCGTGGAAGTGCAGGTCCTCAATCTCAAGGAACTGCACGCACCGGGTGAACGCCGCGCCGATCGATTTCGGGTTGAACGGGAAGATCCGCGGATCTTCGCTGCCGTCCTCTAGCTTTGACTTCTGTTGGCGATCAATGATCGCCAAAGCATCGGCCGGCACCCGGAACGCACCGTGGTTGCCCATCTTGTGCGTCTGGTGCTTCGCGTCGCGGAGGAGGGCAGTGCCCGTCTCGCGGTTTAGATCAGTCCACTGCAGGCGAGTGATCTCTTCCTGCCGGCGAGTGGGGATCGTCTGAATCGAATTCGCTTTATGAGCCGGAGCCGATCTCTGGAATGGGTTGGGAGACGGCCTTGCGCCCAAGTCGCTAGCGATTCAAGGGTGATACTAAATGCGCAGGAATTTCCCGCAAGAACAACGGATTAAGACCAATTACGAAATTTGAGGCGGTTTTTCGTAAATTACGAGTCCCCATTTCTTGCGCCGTAATTCCCGCCCTGTCCCGGCTGTTCGCTGCCGAGCACTTCGGGTTCGCTTCAGGTTGGAGACCGACTTGGAACTTGGGCCGCTAAGGTTCGGAATCGGATGTGGACGGTAGCACGACCTCCGCCACGGGCAGCCCCAGCGGCATGATCAGCATAGGCGGGAGCAGACGACCGACTTAATCGGCACACGCGCCCGACGCTTCCGCCTCGACATAGGCTGGTGGAAGGTGCTCCATCTCCAGGTTCGGTCGACTGAAATAGAATCGGGCGGGCGAGCCGGACGGAGCAGGAAAGGCAGCAACTAGTTCGTCAGCCTTTTCTCTCAGCTCTTCGGCGTGGCGCCGAATTGCGGGGTCAGAAGCATCTCTTGTGAGGAGATGTTCCCGACGATAGTGGCTGACGTCGTCGTGGATTGCTTCCAGCACACCGCGATTCTGCTCTATCCAGGTAGTCCTTTCGGATCCGGGGACAATTGGAAACAGGCCATAACCGGTGTTGTGGAAAGACAATGGGCGCGCGACATACCACCAGACCCATTGCTGGAACTCCTTGATCCGTTCACGCGTGCTACGGTTTCGCTTCGCGGGGGTCTGTGTGTGCTCGCGCCAATGCGCTTCCGTAATCCAATGGTTGGCGAGCACCCTGTCCTTGGTGATCTGCCAGATAATGTGCCCGGTGGGCCCATCAATCTTGGCGAGACGGCACATGACCATCACCGCCGTGCTCAGCGCTGACTTAATTGCGATTGCCTGATCAAGATCAACGCGATGCATTGCCTCTCGGAAAAGCGCGACGAGCACAGCCGCAGTGTCAGGGGTCGCTTCTTCCACCAGTTTGTGCAACATCGCGCTGTAGGCGGTGGAGATGCCTTGTTCAATAGCCGGTTCTTCTTCTCCAAGGAAAGTGCGGAAGAGGGCACTGTCATCCGCGCTTACTCGGATCCAGTCGCGCTCCTTGACGTACTTCTGGATAAATTCGGAGTACTCGCATGCCTCGAGGTCACGCGTCGCCAGGAATTCCCAGAAGCGAGATCTGAAGGCTCTTTTTGCTTCGGCGTAGGGGCCCGGTTCCCCGTCATCCACTTGATCCCAGCCATCCACCGCGTCCAGCAGGGTTAGATCGCCCACTACCTTTACCCGGTCAGGTGAGGAGGCCGAGGCGCGGATCCGTTCGAAATGACGCCGCTGATTCTCGGTCTCTCCGAAGCACTTATGGTCCAGGCCTTCGTCACTCAGACCGGATATCGCCCGGACCTGCCAGTACCAGAACCAGTTCCTGAGCCGGAAGGCCAAATCATCCGAGATTCGCATGCTGTCGATAGGAGTGCAGAATTCCCGAATTATGCCCGGGTTGTGCCCGCCAACCGGGCTCGCTGGAATAGGGGGGTTATCACGGCATCCGACAAGGAGCGCCCCATGCGGACAAAACCCGGCATTGCTCCCTCGATCGTCCCGGTGTCCGGGCGGGCGTTGTGGCAGGCGCTGGGCTTTGCCAACGAGCGGGCGTTCCAGCGGGCCCGGCAGGCCAATCAGGTGCCGATACCGCTCTATCCGCTCCCGGGCCAGGCGCGTGGCGTCTACGCCCGGTCCGACGACCTGGCCCGCTACCTGGCCGGCCTGAACCCTTCGCCCCCCGACAGGAGCGCCACTCCATGACCACCTAGCCCAGTGCGTAAGGGCTGGAAACGGCAACGGCCCGGGGTGAAGACCCGGGCCGTTGTTGAGGCACTGCACTTGGACCACCGCAGTGACTCCCAGTCTAGCAGACCGGCGGCGCCCGTCCAATGGGCCGCCTGGTCGCGCCGATTCGTGCCCGCCGCCGGCGGGAACGCCTTGATACCGACACTCCATCGCCGCGCCGCGGCGATGACGGGAGCCCTTTGCCCATGAATTTGCTTTCCCATCTCGCGACCGCCGGGTGCCGTCCGACTTCACCGCCCGCGTCCCTAGCGACGGCTGACACCGCCTTGGGGCTGCCGCGCCAACGCCTGCTGGCCCGCGCCCTGCTGCAAGCCCAGCGTGGCGCCGAATCGACTCAAGCACTGCGTCTGGATCTCCCGCCCCCAGGCGAGGTGCGCATCCGAAACCTCGTGCACCGGGGTGCTCCGCGGCCCGTGTTCAAGACCACCTCCGTCAAGCTCGGCCGCGTCGTTCAGTGCGAGTCCGCACTCGAACACGAGGCGGCCTTGCTCCTCGATGTCAGCCCCGTCGTGCAGGCCTTCGCCGAGCAGCCGGTACGCATCCACTACACGGTTGAGGACGGCTGGCGCAGCCACATCCCCGACTTCGCGGTGGTGGTCGCTGACCGCCTCACGTTTGTCGAGATCAAGTTCGAAAAGGACGTCGACGCCGAGGTGCGTGAGCGCACCCGCTATCTGGAGGGGCAGCTCGAGGCCTTGGGCGCCGACTACTGCCTGCTGACCGACCGCCACCTGCGACAAGGGGATTACATCCAGAACGCATTGCGCGTCCTGCGGCGGGCGCGTCACGCGATCAGCGAGGTTCAGCTCTTGGCGACGTTGGAGAAGCTGCGCGCCGTTGACCGCGTTCCGCTGGCTGCGTTTGGCTGGAGCGTTGCCGACAGCCAAGAGGCGGTCGGTATCGCACAGCTGATCATGAGCGGCCATGCGGCCATCGACACGCACGGCCCGCTCTCCGACCGCACCTGCGTCTGGCTCGCCCGAGACACCGCCTGCGCGGTAGGTGTCGCATGACCGGCGGCTGCTTCAGCGTCGGCCAAAGCCTGATGCTCAACAACCAACGCCATCGCGTCTTGCGCGATCTGGGCGAGGGAATCATCGCGGTAGAGGACCTCGCCACCGGGCGAATCGCCCAGCATGCGGTGGCAGACCTGCTCAAGGAATGGAAGGCGGGGCGTCTGATCCTCGATGGCGGGGACACGACCCCGGACAGTGCCAGGCAGAAAGCGATAGACAGCGCCCATCTGGACGCCTTTCGCCAAAGCTACTCCGAGGCCCAGCAGGACCAGGCAAAGGCCCGCTTGGCCTTTGTGGAGAGGCTGGAAAAGCTGCCGCGAACCTTCGAAGTGATGACCCCGATCATCAAGGAGATCTGGGACGACAAGAAGCTTTGGAGGAACGGCCAGCCGCAGAAGAAATGTCCGCACTTCACCACCGTCGTGAACTGGATCAATGCCTACCAGGCCAGCGGACGCGATGTGCGTAGCTTGGTCGACCGGCATGAAGGTAAGGGGAATTGCTCCGGGCGACACCACGAGGTAGTCCAGACCATTGCCCGGGAGCTCATCGAAACGCGCTACCTGACCCTGGAACGCCCATCGATCAAGACGGTACGAGGCGAGGCGAAGGGCCTGATTGCTCAGCGCAACGCCACGCGATTGAAGTCTGACCAACTGAAGACCCCGAGCTACAACTACTTCAAGTCCCTGGTACAGGCACTGGCTCCCTATGATGTCTATCGGGCGCGCTATGGTCAGCGCGCCGCCGACATCGAGTTCCGCGCGGCGGGGCGTGGCGTCGTGGCGCCGCGCCCGCTCGCCCGCGCCGCGATGGATCACAGCCGGATGGACCTGTTTGTGGTGGATGACCGCACCGGCCTGCCGCTGGGTCGGCCGTGGCTCACGCTGGTCATCGACGAGTACAGCCGCTACGTGTTGGGCTACTACCTCGGGTTCGAGGAACCGAGCAACGTCAGCATGACCCGGGCGCTGCGCCATGCCTTGGCCCCTAAGGATGAGTGCCCCGACACCCGCTGTTCCTGGGATGCCTGGGGGGTCATGGAGCTGTTGGTCGTGGACAACGGCCTAGAGTTTCATGCCCGCGCGCTGGAAGCCGGCGCCGGCCGCTACGGCATCGACGTGCAGTTCTGCCCTCGCCGCAAGCCTTGGTACAAGGGCAAGGTGGAGCGGTTCTTCGGCACGATGAACACCGGACTGCTGGTGGACATGAAGGGTAAGACCTTCTCCAGCGTCGTGCTCAAGGGCGACTATGACCCTGCCAAGCATGCGGTGATGACCCTGGCGACGCTGCGCCGGGTGTTGCAGATGTGGATTGTGGACGTCTACCACCAGGAGGTGCATTCCGGGCTGGGTATGACGCCACAGGAAGCCTGGAACAGCGGCATCCAGCAAGTCGATCGCTACCTCCCGCCGTCCTCGGTGGCGATGGATTCTGCGTTCAGCGCCTCGTGCCATCGGGAACTGACTCACAAGGGTATCGAGTTCGACTCGCTGCTCTACAACTCCCGGGAGCTCGGCACCCTGCGTGAGCTTCACGGCAGCCGTATCAAGGTTGAGGTCCGCACGTGCGATGACGACCTCGGTCACGTGGTGGTGGTGTCGCCTGACCAGCTCACCCTGATCAAGGTGCCGGCCTTGGACCCCGAGTACGCGCTCGGCCTGACGCGCTGGCAGCACAAGGTTTGCAAGCGGTTCCAGCGCCGGGTCCAGGAGGACGATGCCCGTGAGATCAGTTTGCTCGAGGCTCGCCAGCGGATTCGGGCGTTGATTGAGGAGGACATGAGGCTGGGGTCGCGCAAGTCGCGCAAGAAGCAGCAGCGATTCGTTGGTGAGGGTGCGCCGGCCGCGGAAACCGAGGCATCGAGCAATGCGGAGCAGTTGCCCGCAGACCCTGTGTCCCCCGCGGTTCCCGCGTCCGTCCCCGCCCCCGTGGTGCCGTCCGTGCCGGTAGCGAAGTCGAAGAAGGAAACCGCCAACCCGTCGCCGCGGTCGAAGCCCAAGCCCGAGACGGCCCAACCGGAGGATGAGGACGACGACAGCATTCCGACCTTTACCAGCCGCAAAGTCAGGCAGGGGGTGGCTTCATGAGCCGCAAGAAGGAACTGGGCAAGTACCGTGACATCGTGTCCCGCATCCGGATCGATCACAGCGCCTATGCCGATATTCTGGAGGAGCTGACCGAAGCGTATGACGCGGTTGGTGCCACGGCAACGCCGGTGTGCCTGCTGATCACCGGTGAGAGTCGCACCGGAAAATCCAGCGTTGTCCGGGATCTCCTGGAAACCTACCTGCCCACCCACGTGGAAGACCGCACCATCCGGACGGTGGTCTACGCTGTTGCGCCCGCCAAAGCCACGGTTAAGTCATTGCTTGAGTCCCTACTCCACGGGCTGGGCGATCCGTACTGGAGCCGGGGCTCCCTCGGCAACATGACCCAGCGGCTTTACACGCTGCTCGATGCCGTTCAGTGCAAGATGATAATCCTCGACGAGTTCCAGCACCTGTGCGACAAGGGGCAAAAGCAGTCACTGCACATGCTGGCGGACTGGCTGAAGGTTCTGTTGGAGAGCCGCAAGTATGGGCTGGTGGCCGTGGGGCTGCCGACGGCGGCCTCGGTGGTTCATGGTCACCCCCAGCTGGCTGGTCGCTTCGACGACGAACTCAAGATGCCGCTCTTCGACTGGGGGGAAAAGGGCTCTTCCGACCAGTTCCGGGCAATCCTGCGCCAGTTCCAGGCCGAACTTCATCCCTTCCAGCTCCCGGCGCTTGATGGCCGGGAGATGGCGCTCCGGGTATTTCTTGCGAGTGCGGGTCGCATTGGCCTGGTGGCCAAGCTTCTCGACAGGGCAGTGGGCAATGCCGTGCGTGCGGGGACCGTGAATATCGGGTTGGACGACCTGAAGAAGGCGTATACCCGCGCCATCTGGTCCGCCCGTCTCTTCCCGGTACCTGGCGGTCCGTTTGGAGCGGACACGACCGCGCTGTTGGCCAAAGGGGTGCAGGAGACGGTCTTTGCCAATGCGGCCCTGGAAGAGGTGGCGGACAAGAGCGCCGCTGTCGCGGTCTACGGCAAGAACAAGCCGGCGCCTGACGCCGACGACGTCGAGGACCGCCGAGAGCCGCCTGCGGCACCCCGCCGGGTCCGTAACGCCCCCGGGAAGGCGAGGAAGGCGAAAGGTCGCCCGCCGCTGCGTGGGCGCCCCAACCCCAAGAAAGAGCTGGGGAAGGCGCTGTGAGGCTGGTGGTCACGGCGCGACCGGCGCCGACCGAATCGCTGATGGGGTTTGCCTTGCGCCTTACCGAGCTCAATGGCTACCCGAGCACGGCCTACGTGCTCGCTGCTATGGGCAAGGAATGGTACCGGCCCAAGGTAGGTCGGCTCGATGCCGCCGGACTGGCGACCCTCGCCGGAGTGGGCCAGGGTGACATCGATCGGTTGACGCACCTACCGGCGGAGCGGCCGCGAGCCTATGTCCGGGTCTACGGGTCGGACCTGCCGGGCTACGAGGTCAACCTCAGGCACCCCAAGGTCTGCCCCGCGTGCCTGGCGGAGGGCCGACCGTGCGAAGCATTTTGGGACCTGGCCCAGGCAGCGGTGTGTCCGGTGCACCAGGTTCAACTGGTGTCCGAATGCCCCGGGTGCCACAAGCGCTTGCTGTGGGCACGTTCCAAGGTGCGGCAGTGCAAGTGTGGGTTCGACCTGGCCACGGCTCCGGTTGCGCCAGCGACGCCGGCGCTCGCGGAGCTCATGGCAGTAATTCGGTCCCAGGTCTACCAGGATGACGCGCTGGCGCCGCCGCCCTCGACGATGGGCCATCTGGCGCACCTCGACCTGCGCCGTCTCTGCAAGCTGATCTGGGTCATGAGCGGTGTGGTGCACCAGGCCGGGGGCGGCCAGCGGGCACCAAAGGCTCGATGCCACTACCGGGACCATCTGGAGGTCGTGGCGTCTGCCTTGACGAGGTGGCCTGTCGGGTTCCGCGACTTCCTCTCTGCCACCTACGACGACGTGCTCCAGAACGCCGAAGAGCTGCCTCGATTCCCCGCTCTGTTCAGTTGGCTGTTGGTGCGGCTGATAAAGAACGACGAAGGCGCGCGATCCGGGTTCGCATTCCTGGAGCGAGAGGTCTACCGCTTCGGCGCGCAGCATTGGACACGGGGGTCGATGGCGCGGGATGAGGACTCCCAGCGTCTTCTTCCGGAGAGTGTGCGGTGGGGAACCATGGCCGAAGCGCGCGAAGCGATAGGTCTCCACCAACTCACGCTCAAGAAGCGGATCGCCAGTGGCGAGATCAAGAGCCGGCGCATCAAAAAGAACTCAACCCGCGCCATCGTTGTCGACCTGGACGCGATCCGATCACTCAAGCTCACGCAGTACCCGGCAGTGTCTATTCGCGATGCCGCGCCTCGAATCGGCGTATCAATTGACACGCTCAAGGAGTTGCGGGCCGGCGGCGTATTCAACGAGGAGTACCGTCCAGCATTTCCCGGTAGCTTGACTCACGAGGATGTGGAGGCTTTCGCCGAAAGGGTGCGCGGTCTCGGCACCAACAAGCGTGCTGTCAATGACCTGGGCGTTACTACGCTTGATGCCGCGTTCTCTACCTGGACTGCCTCGCCGACAGAGAAATCCGCCTTGCTGGCCCGCCTCCTCGCCGATCCTGCGATGGTGCTCGGCCGCAAACGAGGCCGCGGCGCGGGCCGACTTCAGGTCAGCGAAGCGGTCGTGGCGGCCTACTTCCGGCACGCTCGCGGGGGTGCCGCCGTCTGCATTTCGGTAGCCCAAACCGCGGAGCGCCTAGGGTGCGCGGCGGCCGTGGTCACGTGGCTCAAGCGTGGCGGGCACCTGGAAACGCGGAGGCAGCATGGTCGGGACATGCCCTGCCTTGCCTCCGTCATCGCGTTCGACAAGTGCTACGAGGCGCTCGCGAGGACTGCGAAGCGCCTAGGCACGACCGCCAAGTCGGCCTATGCGCGATTGAATTTCGAAGCATTCGATCACGTCACCGTCAAGACGACGCAACACTCGACGGTCTTTGTCCATCGGCGGCATGAGGCTGCGATCCGAGCAGCGCTGGATGGGGGCACTGATCAATCTCGACCGGCACACCGGCGGCAGCCGATTACCAATCGCCCATGAGCCAGCAAGGACACTGCGTGAAACCCGATGTTCAGATGCCTTTGCATGCTAGACGGGATCTTTCAGGGCCTGCCCTGAACGTGTTCTTCAACATATGCGGAAAATGGCGCCTTACGTCGGAGCAGGCACGCACCCTGCTGGGCCGTCCGCCACGCTCAACCTTCTACCGATGGAAGCGGGGTCGCACGGGGGTGCTCACGGAGGACGTCCTGGAGCGCATCAGCTATGTGCTAGGTATTTATCAGGCACTCCACGTCTTGTTCGTAGTGCCGGCGCAGGCGGACGAATGGATCAAGCGCGCAAATGCGGCTGCCCTTTTCGCCGGTGGCAGCGCCCTAGATCGTATGCTGGGCGGGCAGATGTCAGACCTGTCCGCCGTTCGCCAGTACCTGGATAGCCAGCGCGGATGGGGCTAGGCTCGTCCGCATGGAGGGTTCAACCATTGCCATCCAGTTAGTGGCGGATTCAATATAGATAGTAGAACCCCATTGAATGTGAGCACCAACGCACGGCATGGCCTCACGCTACACATCCGCAAAGCGCCTGAACCGACTACCACCGTTGGAGCGGGCATTGCTTGCCGCTCGGATGCTTCTTGCGGTCGAGAGCGGACTTGTAGACGACAAGGAGGCGGGCCGAATGCTGCGCGAGGCAATGGGAGTCCAGTGGTCTCTACTCACGGCGATCCAGTACTTGTCCGGTCAGGAGGCGATTCGAGCCATCGACAGCCTCCCCGATGGCTGGCTCTCAGGCCAAATGACTAAGGCCCGAGCAGTTGAGGCGGTGCTGAAGGCAGGGTGGGTTTGCGCCAACGCCCATCCCGAAGGGAAGTCCCTGACGTCCGGTCGACTCGTTATCGCGCTCAAGAACGCGTCCGATCCAAATCGATGCCGATGACGCGGGTTCGGTCGAGAGCAGGCCGGGATCGGCGGGCCCATGGGAGCCGGACCAGGCTCGTTTCGACCCCTCGAATTCATGGGCCTACCGCACACGGCTTTTCCGTGGCGCCGAGAACCATTCTCTTCTCCTGAGACACCCCTTCGGGTAGCATCCGGGCATCCGGTCCTGGCCAACGCATGGACGCCCTCGTCCTACGCCTGAGAACAAACCTTGATGCTGAACGCTCCCGCCGCCACTGAGCCCAATGATGGGCTGCTCGAGCGCTACGGGTCCTGCAAGGCAATGGCTCGGGGCTACGCTCAGGCGCGCGCAAATGAGCGAACCCGTCTATCTCTAGCGAGAGCCTTCACTGCCGTTGTGTTGGAAGCGTTTTGGGCCTCCCTCGTCGAGCGTTATGACGCCCGAATGAAAATCAGGCCGGTACCACTTCAGCTGCCAGCGTTCTCGCGAGAAGCGAAGGCTGTGGCGGTGAGCGCCGGTAGGCTAATCGCGGAGTTTCCGGTAGACCATGCGGGCTATTTGATTGGTTCGATCTACACAGTCATGTTGCCAGACGCGCACCGAACATCCATGGGTGCGTATTACACCCCACCGCCGCTTGTGGCGCGATTGATCAGCCAAGCGCAGGATGCGGGTTTCAACATTGCAACTGATAGTGCTATTGATCCAGCGTGCGGCGGCGGGGCGTTTCTAGCACCGCTGGCGAGCCGGATGGCGGAGGCGTGGGCCGGCCAGTCCCCCGAACTCATTCTTGGTCGTCTGGCTCGGCGCTTGAAGGGAATTGAGCTGGATCCCTTTGCTGCTTGGATGACCACAGTACTGGTAGAGGCAGCGGTCCTTCCGATTTGCGTGGCTGCCAAGCGTCGGATGCCGAATGTGGTGGAGGTGAGCGACACGCTCCAGCGCCGAGACGTCTCAAACTATGGATTGGTCATCGGGAATCCGCCGTACGGCAGGGTGCAACTGAGCGCGGAGCAGCGGCAGTATTTCTCTAGGTCGCTGTACGGTCATGCGAATCTATACGGCCTTTTCATGGATTGGGGGCTGCGTCACGTCCGCGACGGTGGTGTTCTAGCATTTGTCACCCCTACGTCATTCCTTGGAGGGCAGTACTTCAAGTCGCTGCGCAGGCTGCTTTGCCTGGATGGTTCTCCGGTTTCGCTCGACTTCGTTGCTGATCGAGACGGAGTCTTCGACGACGTTCTCCAGGAAACAATTCTTTTCGTCCATTCGATAGGGCGCAATGATCGAGCATCAAATGTGTCAAGGGTCTTGACGAGGGGCCTGGGCGGTGCCGATGTCGCGCCCATTGCGACGACCAGGGTTTCAGATGACGGATCTCCATGGCTGCTTCCTCGCTCCAGCTCGGATGCCGAGTTGCTCGAAAACGTCCGTTCCATGCCAAATCGCTTGATCGACGTTGGCTATGCCGTATCTACGGGGCCACTCGTATGGAATAGGCATAGAGAGCAACTAAGGACGAAGAAGAATCGAAACACATATCCGCTCATTTGGTCGGAGTCCGTGACGGCCTCTGGCTTCAGCTTTAGCGCTGAGCGGAGGAATCACGTGCCGTTCCTTGAGGTGTATCCAAACCAAGATCATTTGATCACCACAGAGCCATGTGTGTTGGTGCAGAGAACGACTTCAAAGGAACAAAACCGCAGGGTGCTCGCGGCCCTTCTGCCGCGCCCGTTTCTGGATGAGCACGGTGGGGTGGTCGTCGAGAACCACCTGAATGTTGTAAGGCCGCTGCCGGACGCGCCAGTTTCGCCAGGAACGATAGCTGCACTCCTGAACACTTCGGTTGTCGATCGCCTGTTTCGCTGCATCAGCGGAAGTGTTGCTGTCTCTGCATTCGAGTTGAACGCCGTGCCGCTGCCCGCTCTTGGTAAGCTGCGAGAGCTGGAGCGTCTTGTGGAAAGTGGGGCGTCGTTGGCATTAATCGATCGGCGAGTGGCCGGCTGGTACGGTGTCTCGTGGGAGAACTAATCCCAGTTCCGCCGTTGGCGCTCATCGCACAGCGACTCCCCCTAATCTTTCCAGAGGGGAGCGCCCATCGAAACTATGCAATTCGCGAGATGGCCGCGCGAACTATCTATGTCATGTTCTATGCCGGGGCTGTGGAAGGCACGGATCGCTGGATTCGACCCAATCAAGTGACGGTGATGTCGGACGAACAGGCAGAGATGTTGAAGGATTCAGACAGGCTGGCATGGGTTGAGATGTCGCTGAGCAGGAAGCAGGCTAGGCCGGCGGTTACGTGGTATGCCGGCGATACGCGTGAGCCGATTCGCGACGAGACGTTGCGCCATGCACTGATTCCTGCACGTGCAGTCGTAGAGAGAACGAACATACCGACCACGTCCGACAAACCGCGATACGCGCTAGAGGCCCAGTTTGCAGCCTTGTTTGATGAAGGGCTTGTCGGTGCAAGTCTCGAGAGTGCAATTTCGGAGTGGCAGACGTCCCATTTATCCAAGGCAGCGCTTTCACGGCAGCGGCTAGTCAAGAAGGGGCTGGTCCAGGCTGCGGATGTAGTTTCGGTGACATTTCCTAATGGCGAGGTGCGCGCCCTTGAGGCTGGCCCTTCGAGTGCTATCGCGAAGGCAGTCATTGAAGAATTTGCGCCAAGGTTTTTGAGGCGACCGGCAGTGCTGTGGCTCTCCCAGTCGGGCAGTAAGGTCGTAAAAAGGGATGATGATCTGGCGGCATCGCTGGGGCTAAATATCGATGCATCGAAGGCTCTGCCAGATATCATCCTGGTCGATCTGGGGGATGAGGAGAGCGGTTCCGATATGCTCTTCGTGTTCACGGAAGTGGTCGCGACCGATGGACCTATTCACGCGAGTCGAAAGGTGGTGCTGACTGAGCTGGCTGTGGACGCCGGTTTCGAGCTACACCATCTCGCTTTTGTGTCGGCCTACTTGGATCGGAGTTCCGCTGTATTCAAGAAGAACGTCCCTGACCTCGCATGGGGCTCTTTTGTCTGGTTCGCAGCCGAACCAGACCATGTTGTGACCCTGCAGGATGGTGGCGATGTAAAGCTCTCTTGGCTGCTGAAGTAGAAATCGTGCTGCGTGCTAGGGGAAGAGCGCTATAGCATCGGCCTAGTAGCCTGCCTCATGCCGAGTGTTCCGTGGAGAATGATAAATGGTAAAAGTTATTCCCGTCCCGGAGCAGATTGAAGCGGTGAAGCGTGAGATTCAGCAACGACTAGAGGTCCAGGAAGATACTCCGCCCGAATTTGACATTGATCTTTGGCTCCAAGATTGGCTTCATCGGCCACAGCCTGCGCTGGGTGGCAGACAGCCAGCGGAGCTAATCTCAACAGACGAGGGCATCGCTTCAGTCAGTCGTGCTTTGGGATCCATACTCAGTGGCGCATTTCAGTAGCGAGTACAGCACTGGCTGGCTGAATATCTGCGCCAGACGGGCTTGATCGATGTTACCTCCCGAGCCGAAGCGGACCTCACGAGAGCCTCGGATTGCGCAACAAGGTGTTGAGCCCCCACACTAAGTTGGCACAAGAACGGATTTTCCTCATGCGCTCCGCGGTCCTTCTCCTTCTCCTTGTCTCCTCCGGTGCGAGTGCAGTCGTCATTCGTGACGATGTCCCGGACCTGCAGTATCGAATGGCCGCATCCGAGTTCCCGGCGCTGGCCGACATGCCCGGCGAGGGGCACGGCGTCCTCATCGCGCCGCTATGGGTCCTTACCGCCGCGCACGTAGTCGACCGGCACCATGCTGTGGGCGTGGTCGTAGTCGCCGGTGCTCCCCGTGCCGTGCGCAATGTTTTCATCCATCCCGGCTTCAGGAAGCCTCCCCAGAAGATGATCGACTCCGCACTTGCGTCGGGCGATTGGGAGCCTTTTTTTGAGTTCATGGCGTCTTCCGATGACATTGCGCTGGTCCAGCTTGCCGAGCCGGTTCTGGACGTTGCGCCAGCACGAATTTACAACGGCGACGCGTTAGGCAAGGTCGTTCGGATCATGGGGCGGGGTGCCACGGGAACAGGGGTGACCGGTCACCACCTGTACGCTCCACAGCGGACTGACCTTCGCCACGGTTACAACAAGATCAGCGTCTCGGAGGACCGGTGGATCGGTTATCGCTTTGACAAACCGCCGAACGCGCTCCCCCTCGAGGCGTCTACTGGCAGCGGGGACAGCGGCGGTCCGATCCTCGTCGCAACTGGAGACGAATGGCACGTCGCGGGTCTCATGGCGTGGAAGCGCGTCGTAGTCACCGGCACTGAGCTACATCCCGGTAAGTACGGGGAGACAGTCTTTGGCGTCAGACTGGGGAACTACGCGGACTGGATCGAAAAGTTGATCGCGGACGGCGGCATATCTGGGACGTCCCGTTGATCAACGCGACCTAACTCGGTGGAATCGCCCGAGCGGGGGAACCCCGCTTCTGGCCGGTAACGGCAATTGGCTGTTGCCCCGGCGCGCTGACTCAGTCAATTCCAGAACCGCCGATCAGCACGTACCGGCAGCACTGGCCATGCCTGAGTTTGCCCGCTGGGGCGATCACGACTGGAATTTCTTCGGGGCCGATTTGCGCTTGCGGCCGGCAGCGGCGCATCGCGGACCCGCCAAGCGCCTGCATCAAAGGGGGGCAGGGTGGCGATTGATTAAATTAATGAGCCTGGGTGAAACGCCACCTTAAAGCCTGCTCCTGCAAGCTCTCCAAGGGTAAACGGCCTCCGGTACCTTCGCCCCCACAAATTGGTCAGCCTCGACCGGTACCGACGGTCGAGCCAGCACACCCTCACGGCTTAAGCTGTTGTGACCTGAGTATGGAACTTGTAGCCAATCAGCCAGTGAGTCCGGGGTAGATGGTATCGGGTTCCGACCAGTTCCGGCGAACGGTCGCCGGGGGCTTGTAGCCATGGGCGCTGTGCGGCCGCTGCTCGTTGTAGAACTGCCGCCAGCGCTCGATCAGCACCTTCGCTTCGGCGCGGCTGCGGAACCATTCCCGGTTCAGCAGCTCGTCCCGCAGCTTGCCGTTGAAGCTTTCGACGAAGCCGTTCTGCCAGGAGCTGCCTGGCGCGATGAAGGCCGGACCGATCGCCGCGTCGCGCAGCCAGCGCATCACCTTAGCCGCGGTGAACTCGGCGCCGTTGTCGGAGCGGACAAAAGCCGGCTTGCCGTAGATCCGCATCAGCCGCGACAAGGTCAGGATCACGTCCTGCGCCCGCAGGCTGGCCCCGACCTCGATGGCCAGGCATTCGCGGGTGTATTCGTCGATCACGCACAGCATCTTCAGGGCGCGCCCGTCGACCATCTGGTCGTGGACGAAGTCGTAGCTCCAAACCGCATTCGGGCGAACCGCGCCCGGCAGGCGAATGTCGTTGCCGGAACGGCGGCGACGCGGCCGGCGGCGGGGAATGTTCAACCCCAGCTGGCGCCACAGACGCCGCACCCGGGCCTCGCCCAGATCCAGCCACGCCGCCATCCGGCGATACCCGAAGCGCGGCACCTTCGGCGACGCGGCGAGCAGTCGCTCGGCCACCGCCTGGTCCTTGGCGGCCTGGCGCGGGGCGTAGCTGGCGATGCGGCGGCTCAGGCCCAGGTAACGAAGGGCCTTTCGCTGCGAGAGTCCCCGACGGACCAGCACCTGGACCGTGTCGCGTCGCTCCGACGGGGTCATCATTTTTTTCGGACGATCTCCTTCATCCCGTCGATGACCAGCATCTGCTCGGCCACCAGCCGCTTGAGCCGGGCGTTCTCGGACTCGAGGTCCTTGAGCCGACGGGCATCGGGCACGTCCAAGCCGCCGAACTTGTTGCGCCAGCGGAAAAAGGTCTGCTCGGTCAGGTTGTGCTTCTTGCACAGGGCCTTGATCGACATGGCGCCGACCTCGGCCTCGCGCAGGATGCCGATGATCTGCTCGTCGGTGAATCGCTTCTTCATGGAGCTCTCCTTGCCTGTTAAGGGTAGAGAACTCACCAGCCAACTGGCTACACGATCCGTCTCAGGTCAGGATCCCTGAGCTTGGCGGCCGTAGGAATGTCCAAGGCGCCCGGAACCACGTTGGGAATCTGCTGCATGGGGTTGTCCTGCCAATTCGGTTCGACTATTCTAGAAGCATGGAACATAAAAACGCAACGCACGCTCTTGCTGCCCTAGGCCATGCCACCCGCCTGTCGATCTTCCGCCTGCTGGTGCAGGCCGGCAGCGGCGGCAAGCTGGCCGGCGACATCGCCCAAGCGCTCGCCTTGCCTGGCGCCACACTTTCCTTCCATCTGAAGGAACTGCT
Organism: Arenimonas malthae CC-JY-1; assembly: GCF_000747075.1. GTDB lineage: Bacteria > Pseudomonadota > Gammaproteobacteria > Xanthomonadales > Xanthomonadaceae > Arenimonas > Arenimonas malthae. Next base: position 25,550 of record NZ_AVCH01000182.1, on the reverse strand, counting down.
GACTGCGGGCCTGATCAGCGCCGAGCAACGTGGCCGGACCATCTGCTACCGGGCCGAGTTTGTGGCGATGAACGAGCTGCTGGCCTACCTCACCGAAAACTGCTGTGCCGACGAACAGTCCTGCGAACGCCCCGCTGGCTGCTGACCAACCCTACCTTAGAGATCGCTCAAATGACCCGTCGCGTCTTGTTCTTGTGTACCGGTAATTCCGCTCGCAGCGTGTTGGCCGAATCGACCCTGAAAAAGTGGGGCGAAGGCCGCTACGAGTCCTTCAGCGCGGGCAGCCAGCCAGCCGGTCGTGTCAACCCGTTCGCGATCGCCCAGCTGCGGCGCGAGGGCTTCCCGGTGGACGGCCTGCGCAGCAAATCGTGGGACGAGTTCGCCGAAGCTGATGCCGCCCCGATGGATCTGATCGTCACCGTATGCGACAGCGCGGCGGCCGAGGCTTGCCCGGTGGTGTTCGGCGACTTTGTGCGGGTGCACTGGGGCCTGTTCGACCCGGCCGGTGTGGAAGGCTCGGACGAACAGAAGGCCGAAGCCTTCGATCGCGCGCACCAGATCATCAAGGCGCGCCTGAAGGCCTTCCTGGAGATCTCCGACAGCGTCTGGGATGACAGCGAGGCCCTCAAGGCCCGGCTCGATCCGATCGCACAGATCAACTGACCGACCTTCCGGAAATCCCCATGACTACTGATACCTCCCGCCTGTCCTTCCTGGACCGCTATCTCACGCTCTGGATCTTCGCCGCCATGGCGCTCGGCGTCGGCCTGGGGGCGTTGTTCGATGGTGTGCCCAGCGCGTTGAACAGCCTGTCCATAGGGTCAACCAACATCCCGATCGCGATCGGCCTGATCCTGATGATGTATCCGCCGCTGGCCAAGGTGAAGTACGAAGAACTGCCGCGGGTTTTCGCCGACAAGCGCGTACTGATGCTCTCGTTGCTGCAGAACTGGATCATCGGTCCGTTCCTGATGTTCGGCCTGGCGGTGCTGTTCCTGCGCGACTACCCTGAGTACATGACTGGCCTGATCCTGATCGGGCTGGCCCGCTGCATCGCGATGGTGCTGGTGTGGAACCAGCTGGCACGCGGCGACAGCCAGTACGTGGCCGGCCTGGTGGCCTTCAACTCGATCTTCCAGATCGCGCTGTTCAGTGTGTATGCGTGGTTCTTCCTGTCGTGGCTGCCGCCGGTGTTCGGCCTGCAGGGCAGCGTGATCGACGTCAGCTTCTGGACCATTGCCGAGGCGGTGCTGATTTATCTGGGCATCCCCTTCCTCGCCGGGTTCCTCACCAGCCGCTGGCTCAAGGCGCGCAAAGGCGTGCGTTGGTATGAAGAGAAGTTCCTGCCGGCGATCAGTCCGATCACGCTGGCGGCGCTGCTGTTCACGATCGTTGCCATGTTCAGCCTGAAGGGGGGCGATGTGCTGCGCATCCCGATGGATGCAGTGCGCATCGCGATCCCGCTGACGCTCTATTTCATCATTCAGTTCGTGCTGAGCTTCTTCATGGGCAAGTTCATTGCCAAAGACTACCCGCGCACGACCGCGATCGCCTTCACTGCTGCTGGCAACAATTTCGAGCTGGCCATTGCCGTCGCCATCGCCGCCTTTGGTCTGGCTTCGCCGGTCGCCTTCGCTGCAGTCATCGGTCCGTTGGTGGAGGTGCCGGTGCTGATCCTGTTGGTCCATGTCGCCCTGCGGCTGGGCAAGCGCTACTTTCCTGCCGACGCACGGAGTCATTGAGTCATGAGCAAGACCCAACACATCCCGCTGTTGATCCTCGGTTCCGGCCCGGCCGGCTGGACGGCCGCGGTCTACGCCGCCCGCGCCAACCTGAACCCGGTGGTGATCACCGGCCTGCAGCAGGGCGGCCAGCTCATGACCACCACCGAGGTCGACAACTGGCCGGGCGACGCGCATGGCCTGATGGGCCCGGACCTGATGGCGCGCATGCAGGCCCATGCCGAGCGCTTCGAGACCGAGGTGATCTTCGACCACATCCACACCGCCGACCTGTCCCAGCGCCCGTTCAAGCTGATCGGCGACAGCGCCGAGTACACCTGCGACGCGCTGATCATCGCTACCGGCGCCACCGCCAAGTACTTGGGCATCCCCTCCGAGGAAACCTTCAAGGGCCGCGGCGTGTCGGCCTGCGCCACCTGCGACGGCTTCTTCTACCGCGACCAGGACGTGGTGGTGGTAGGCGGCGGCAACACCGCCGTGGAAGAGGCGCTGTACCTGTCCAACATCGCCCGCAAGGTCTACCTGGTGCACCGCCGCGACACCCTCAAGGCGGAAAAGATCATGCAGGACAAGCTGTTTGCCACGGTCGCCGCCGGCAAGATCGAGACCGTCTGGCACCACCAGGTGGACGAGGTGCTGGGCAATGACGCCGGCGTCACCGGGGTGCGGGTGAAGTCCACCCTGGACGGCAGCACCCGCGACCTGGAGGCGCACGGCTTCTTCGTGGCCATCGGCCACCACCCCAACACGAGCCTGTTCGATGGCCAACTGGCGATGAACAACGGCTACCTGGACATCCGTTCGGGCCTGGGCGGCAACGCCACCCAGACCTCGGTGGAAGGCGTGTTCGCCGCTGGCGACGTGGCCGACCAGCACTACCGCCAGGCGATCACCTCGGCCGGCTTCGGCTGCATGGCAGCGCTGGACGCCGAGCGCTATCTGGATGCACTTAAGATCTCCGATCAACAGCAGCACAAGAACGCCGCCTGAGTGCAGCGGTGTGAGGAAGCCCAGATGGACAGCGTCGATGTGGTGGTGATCGGAGGTGGCCAGGCAGGTCTTTCGGCTGGCTACTTCCTGCGTCGGATCGGGCTGTCCTATGTGATTCTCGATGCGGAGGCATCCCCCGGCGGTGCTTGGCAGCATGCGTGGGAATCGCTGCACCTGTTCTCGCCGGCGGGCTGGAGCTCGATTCCCGGTTGGCCGATGCCTGCCACCCGGGAACCGTACCCGTCGCAGGCGGAAGTGCTCGACTACCTCGCGCGCTACGAGCATAAATATGCGCTGCCTGTCATCCGTCCCGTGCAGGTGGAACGAATCAGCCGCTCGGGGAGCCGGCTGCGGGTGGAAGCAGATGACGGCCGGCAGTGGCAGACACGTGCAGTTGTCAGCGCCACGGGTACGTGGCGGCATCCCTACACGCCCGAATATGAAGGTCTGGACGCTTTCGGCGGCGTGCAGCTGCACTCGGCCCACTACAGCCATCCCGAACCCTTCGCCGGAATGCGCGTGGCAATCATCGGCAGCGGCAACTCAGGCGCACAGATTCTGGCCGAGGTCTCCAAGGTGGCCGAGACCACCTGGATCACCCAGCGGGAGCCAGCCTTCCTGGCCGACGATGTCGACGGGCGCGTTCTGTTCGCACGCGCAACCGAGAAGTGGAGGGCTCAGCAGGAAGGACGCGAGCCGGATGTTCCGCAGGGTGGTTTTGGCGACATCGTCATGGTGCCGCCGGTGGTGGACGCACGGCGCCGCGGTGTACTGGTTTCCATGACGCCACCCGTCCGTTTCACCGCCACCGGCATGCAGTGGGCAGATGGCAGCGAACGCAACTTCGACGCGGTGATCTGGTGCACCGGCTTCCGGCCGGCCTTGTCGCACCTGGAAGGACTGGGCCTGGTCAACGCCCAAGGTCGGATCGACGTAGATGACACCAAGGTTCGTTCGGTCGCAGAGCCATCGGTCTGGCTGCTGGGCTATGGCGACTGGAATGGCGCCGCGTCAGCCACACTGATCGGTGTGACCCGTTATGCGCGGGAGGTAGTGAGACAAATTACAGACTGTTACGCAGCCGCGTGTGGCTAGGCGGCAAAGAACATCCGCTGGGGTGCCAGTACCCCAACAAAGTCCCGCTCTCGCGGGACTTTTGCTTTTGGAGCCTTTATCGCCAACTGAATAGCCGCTTGTCATCAAGTTGTCATACAGAAGGGGGAGCATCTCGAGGGTCGGCAGGGATTCGTGTAAAAACGGGCCGAATCCTGCCTAAGTTGATGTTTCCAAACGAGATGCGGGACTAGACCATGTCGCGTGGTGGGACTACATCCTCACGGTCGTGCCGCGGCAATGTGACCGAGGCCAAGGCTGCGATCGCGACCAGCCCCGCCGACACCATCAGGCAGGCGGCCAATCCAAAGCGCTGGAACACCCAGCCTGACAGCACCGTGCCCAGCAACCGGCCCATCGCGTTGGCCATGTAGTAGAAGCCGACATCGAGCGAGACGCCGTCCTCGGCCGCGTAGCTGACGATCAGATAGCTGTGCAGCGAGGAGTTGATCGCGAACAGCACGCCGAACACGGTCAGTCCCGCGATCAGCACCAGCTGCGGCGACTGGCCCTGCAGCAACAATATCGCCATCGCCGCAGGCACCACCGCGAGTACGCTCGCCCAACCCAGCGCCGAGTGGCCATCGGGGACCTTGCCGCTTCGGCGGCCGGTCACGTACGGCGCCAGCGATTGCACCACGCCATAGCCGATCACCCAGGCTGCGAGGAAGCCGCCGACCTGCCAGAAATCCCACCCCAGCGAAGCGGCCAGGAACACCGGCAGGGCCACCACGAACCAGACATCGCGGGCGCCGAACAGGAACATGCGCGCGGCCGACAGCTGGTTGATCGCGCGGCTCTTGGAGAAGATGTCGCGAAACTTCGGCTTGGCTTTCGCTTTCCCCAGGTCACGCTTCAGCAGCACCATGCTGAGCAGCCACACAACTGCCAAGCCGGCCGCCATGATCGCGATCGCCGGCGCGAAGCCGACGGCGGTAAGCAGCGCACCGCCCAGGAAGAAGCCCACGCCCTTGAGCGCGTTCTTCGAGCCGGTCAGCGCAGCGACCCAGCGGTACAGTGCCCCTTGTTGATCGTTGGGCACCAGCAGCTTGATGCTGCTCTTGGCGCTCATCTTGTTGAGATCCTTGGCGATGCCGGACAGCGCCTGGGCGCCCATCACCAGCGGCACTGTCAGCCACGCCGCCGGAAGCGTCAGCAGGGCCAGCGCGATCACCTGCAGTGCAAGCCCCAGGTTCATCGTCCGGTTCAGGCCGATGCGCGCCCCGAGCCACCCGCCGACCAGGTTGGTGATGACGCCGAAGATCTCGTAGAACAGGAATAGCATCGCCACCTGCAGCGGCGAATAGCCGAGCTGGTGGAAGTGCAGAACGACCAGCATGCGCAGGGCGCCGTCGGTCAGGGTGAACGCCCAGTAGTTCCCGGTGATGGCCAGGTACTGACGGACTCCGGGTGCGAGGCGGGAGAGCATGGTCAGCCCGCGCTGCCGACCAGTCGCACGAGTTCGGCCGTACGGTTCACGTAGCCCCATTCGTTGTCGTACCAGGCGTAGATCTTCACCTGGGTGCCGTTGATGACCAGCGTGGAGAGGGCATCGACGATGGCCGAGCGCGGGTCGTGCAGGTAGTCGATCGAGACCAGCGGGCGTTCCTCGTAGCCGAGGATGCCCTTGAGTTCGCCTTCGGCAGCGGCCTTGAGCAGCGCATTGACCTCCTCGACGGTCGTGGTGCGCTCGACCTCGAACACGCAGTCGGTCAGCGAGGCGTTGGTCAGCGGCACGCGTACGGCGTGGCCGTCCAGGCGGCCCTTGAGTTCGGGAAAGATCTCGGCGATCGCAGTGGCCGAGCCCGTGGACGTCGGGATCAGGCTGCTGCCGCAGGAGCGCGCCCGGCGCAGGTCCTTGTGGGGCGCATCGACGATGGTCTGCGTATTGGTGAGGCTGTGGATCGTGGTCAGGCTGCCGTGGCGGATGCCGATCTGCTCGTGGATGACCTTGACCACCGGCGCGAGGCAGTTGGTCGTGCAGGATGCTGCGGAGACGATGCGGTGCACTTGGGAATCGAACCGACCGTGGTTGACCCCCATCACGATGTCGAGCGTGCCGGCGGTCTTGATTGGCGCGGTCACCACCACGCGCTTCACCCCTTGGTCGAGGTAAGGTTGCAGCACGTCGGGCTTGCGGAACTTTCCCGATGCCTCGATGACGACATCGCAACCCGACCAGTCGGTCGCCGCGACGTCCTTGTTGCGGGAGACCGGAATTCGCTTGCCGTCCACTACGATCGCGTCGCCGTCGGCGATGGCCTCGCGGTCCCAGCGTCCGTGCACGGAATCGAAATTTAACAGGTGCGCCAGGGTCTTGGGGTCACCGGCTGGATCGTTGATATGGACGAAATCCAGCGTCGGGTCACCCCAGGCAGCGCGAAGGGTGAGGCGGCCCATCCGGCCGAAACCGTTGATGCCAACTTTCAAACTCATGGGGTTGCTCCGGGGTAGTGGTTACGGCAATTGCTTGGACGCCGCGGGAGGAATTGGCTCGGCTCCGGCCTCGTACCAGGGTCGGGTACGGTTGACCAGGTAGACGACAGACAGCATGACCGGGACTTCGACCAGCACGCCTACCACCGTGGCCAGAGCAGCGCCGGAGTGCACGCCAAACACAGCCACTGCCGTGGCGACGGCCAACTCGAAGAAGTTGCTGGCGCCGATCAGCGCCGAAGGACCGGCAACGCAGTGGGCGACGCGAAACCGGCGATTGAGCAGGTAAGACAGACCCGCGTTGAAGTAGACCTGGATCAGGATCGGTACCGCGAGCAAACCGATGATAAGGGGCTGCTGGATGATCTGCCGCCCTTGGAAGCCGAACAGCAGGACCAGTGTGACCAGGAGCGCGCCCAGCGAGAGCGGCCCCAGCCGCGCCAACAGGGACTCCAGGGCCTTCTCCCCGCCGCGGGCGATGACCCGGCGGCGCCACAAGACCGCCACGATGACCGGCAAGACGATGTAGAGGGCCACCGAGAGCATCAAGGTGGCCCAGGGCACCGTGATCGCCGAGATCCCCAGCAGCAGGCCGACGATGGGGGCGAACGCAATCACCATGATCAGATCGTTGAGCGCGACCTGGCTGAGCGTGAACTTCGCGTCCCCACCGCATAGCCCGCTCCAGACGAAGACCATCGCCGTGCAGGGGGCGGCTGCAAGCAGGATCAAGCCCGCCACATAGGCATCAATCTGTTCGGCTGGCAGGTAGGGCGCAAACAGATGGCGGATGAATAGCCAGGCCAGGAAGGCCATGGAGAAGGGCTTGATGGCCCAGTTGACGAAGACGGTAACGCCGATGCCGCGCCAGTGTTGACCCACCTGGCGCATGGCGCCGAAGTCGATCTTGAGCAGCATCGGGATGATCATCAGCCAGATCAGCACCGCCACCGGCAGATTGACCTTGGCGATTTCGGCGGACCCCAGCTGTGCGAACACACCGGGGAACACGAACCCCAGCCCGGTGCCTGCCGCCATGCACAGCAGCACCCACGCGGTCAGGTAGCGCTCGAAAACCGGCATGCGGCGGCGCGTTGGCGCAACAGACGGATCAGCGGCATGGGTCACGGCGATCCACCCACCAATGCAACCGCCGGAACGCGTTCGGCGATGGCGGCCAGTGCTTGCGGCAAGGTTTGCGGGGTCAGGTTGTCCGCGGGCAGTACCACCAGGGCGGCAAGCCGCTTTTCGATCACGTCCTGGGTGCGCGAGAAGGCTTCGCGGATCGTCGCCGGGTCACCTGCGACCGCGGCCGGATCGGGCAGCCCCCAGTGCGCCTTGGCGAAGTCGCCGAAGAGCACGGGGCAGGACTCGGCGGCGGCGCTGTCGCACACCGTGACAACCAGATCGAAGGCCGGGCCGTCCGGCCCGGTGTATTCGTCCCAGGACTTGCTGCGGGCGTCGTGGGCCTCAATGCCGCGCCGGGCCAGCTCCGCCAAGGCCTCGGGGTGGACACGCCCCGCGGGCTGGCTGCCGGCGCTGTAGGCGCGAAAACGGGGCCTTCCCAGATGATTGAGCGTCGCTGCGCACAGGATGCTGCGCGCCGAATTGCCGGTGCAAAGGAACAGGACGTTCATGGCGTTCAGGACGCCAAAGAGGCAGCGCGCCGGCGGTTCACCGCCGGCATTGGCAGGGCGACCGTCGGGATGCACTGGCCGGGGTCACCGCCACAGCAGGTCTCGGTCAGGAAGCCGACCAACGCCTGCATACCCGCGATGTTGGCCCGGTACCGGATGAACCGGCCGCTTTGCTCGGCGTCGATCAGGCCCGCCTGGGACAGGGTCTTGAGGTGGAAGGACAAGGTGTTGGGCGGCATCTCGAGCCGCGCTGCGATGTCACCCGGGTGGGCGCCTTCCGGGGCCAGTTCGACCAGGTGGCGGAAAACCAACAGGCGAGAGGGTTGGGCCAGGGCGGCCAGCGCGGTCACGGCATGCTTCATTTCCATGGTTCTAGTATGGTAGAAATACACCTAAATGACAACTGGCGCGAAGGTCCATCGTGGTCCTGCGAGTGCTCATGTTCTGCTTCGTCGGCGCGGTGGTCACCTGGGCGCAGCGCGCCACGGGCGTTGCGCCATCGGCCGGCATTGCGGCGTTCGTGCTGGCCGGATTGGGTGGGGTGGCAGCGGTCGACGTCATGTACTGGTGGCTGGATCGGGCTGCCCACCGTTCGTCCGAGCAGACTTCACGGGGGAAACAGCCGTGACTATGCGCGACCTAGGTCAGCAGGGACCGCGCCAGGATCGGGTGTCATCAAAGGGTCACGCGATGGACCTAAGGTTCGCGCCATGTCGACGTGTCCTGACACATCGACAGGACCGGGAGCCGATGGACGGCTGCCGGAAACCTAGCAGGGAGTGGCGCATGACTGACCAACCCGATGCACCGTCCAAAGACGAGTCATCCGAACTACTGGCTGACTTCGCCGCGGAAGCAGCGCCCACGCTGGCGGCGCTGCGGGCATTGGGGAGCTCCGCGCGGCTGGACGTGTTTCGTCGGCTCGCCCGCCAGGAGCCCGAGGGGCTGACGGCAGGTGAACTGGCTCGACAGATGGGTTTGCGGCACAACACCCTGTCCAACCATCTGGCCGTCATGAGCCGGGCGGGCTTGGTCCAGGGACGTCACCAGGGTCGCTTCATCCAGTACCGCGCGTGCGTGGACCGATTGAACCACCTGCTGGGCTTCCTCACCCACGACTGCTGCCAGGGACGTCCGGAGCGCTGCCAAGCCGGGACAGGGACCTCGGCTTTGGCGACGCCTTCGAGCGCCCTGGCAGGGTCGTACGGACCCCGATCCAACTAGGCCGCGCGGGGCATCTTCCTCGTCGGAACGCTCGCACGCGGCCTGCCGGACCTTGCACTGAACCTTTCCCGATCACCCTCACTTCCTGTCGGAGATGCCTCATGAAACTCAAGCGATACAGCGTGCTGGCGGCGGCGATTCTCGCCGTGACGGCCTGCAGCCAGGACAACGCGACCCCGGCGGCGAATGCCCCGGCCGATTCCGCTGCGGCGCCGGCCGCGGCGCAGCCCACAAGCAAGGCGCTGGTGACCACCGACGGCTCTTCAACGGTCTTCCCGGTCACCGAGGCGATGGCTGAGGAGTTCCAGAACGCCAATCCGGACGTCAACGTCACCGTGGGCCTGTCGGGTACCGGCGGCGGCTTCAAGAAGTTCTGCCGCGGCGAGACCGACATCTCCAACGCGTCCCGGCCGATCAAGGCCGAGGAGAAGGAGGCCTGCAAGGCCGCCGGCGTCGAGTACATCGAACTGCCGATCGCGCTCGATGCCCTGACGGTGGTGGTCAACCCGCAGAACACCTGGGCCGAGGAAATGACCATCCAGGAACTTCAGCAGGTCTGGGTGCCAGAAGCCCAGGGCAAGATCATGAACTGGAACCAGGTCCGTGAGGGCTTCCCGGATGCGCCGCTGGTGCTCTACGGGGCGGGCGTGGATTCGGGTACGTACGATTACTTCACGGCGGCGGTCGTGGGCAAGGAACACTCCAGCCGCGGTGACTTCACGGCGTCCGAGGACGACAACGTGCTGGTCCAGGGCGTGTCGGGTGACATCAACGCCCTGGGCTTCTTCGGCCTGGCGTACTACACCGAGAACCAGGACAAGCTCAAGGGCGTCCGGATCAAGGCCACCGCCGATGCGGCCGCGGTCGAGCCGAGCGTCGAAAACGCCCGCAACGGCACCTACCAGCCGCTGTCGCGTCCGATCTTCATCTACGTGAGCAAGAAGGCCGCAGATGAGCGCCCGGAAGTCGCGCGCTTTGTCGACTTCTACCTCGACTCGGCCAACGCGGCGGAGCTGGTGGCGGAAGTCGGCTATGTGCCGATGCCGGAGTCGGCGCAGGCGATGGTGCGCGAGCGCTTCGCCCGCCGTGAGATCGGCACCGGGTTCGACGGGTCCAAGATCGGTGTCTCGATCGAAGATCTGCTCAAGGAAAAGCTGGTCTATTGACCGGACGGATGCGGCGGCGGATCCCGCCGCCGCATTCCTCGGAGCCTGCCATGAGCGCGCCGTCCCCTGCCACGAATCACTCCCCTATCCGTCTGGTCCCGACAGCCGCCTTTCTGCATCGGCGACGCCTGATTGACCGATCGGTCCGCGTGGTGCTGTTCCTGGCCGCCGCACTGTCCGTGCTCGTGACGGCCGGGATCATCTATGTCCTGCTCAGCGAGAGCATCCGATTCTTCGCCCAGGTCTCCCTCTGGGACTTCCTCACCGACACCCAGTGGACGCCGGTGTTCGAGGACAAGCATTTCGGGATCATGACCCTGCTCTCGGGCACGCTCATGACCACCCTGATCGCCCTGGCGGTCGCCGTCCCGGCCGGAACCGTGCTGGCGATATATCTGAGCGAGTATGCGAAACCCCGGATACGCGAAGTGGTCAAGCCCTTCCTCGAGCTGATCGCCGGCGTGCCGACCGTGGCTTTCGGCTACTTCGCCTTGTTGTTCCTCACGCCGATCTTCCAGGAATTCATCCCCGGCCTGGCACGCTTCAACCTGCTCGTGCCGGGCATCGTGATCGGCCTGATGATCCTGCCCTACATCGTCTCCGTGAGCGAAGACGCGATGCGTGCCGTGCCCAACAGCTTGCGCGAGGGGGCGTATGCTCTGGGCTTCACGCGGTTGCAGACTGGCTTGCGGGTCGTGGTGCCGGGTGCGTTCTCCGGCATCACTGCCGCCTACCTGCTGGGCATGTCCCGCGCGGTTGGTGAAACCATGGTCGTGGCCATTGCTGCTGGTCAGCAGGCCAAGATAGCCACCAACCCGATGGAGGGCGCGGCGACGATCACGTCCTACATCGTGCAGTTGAGCATGGGCGATCTGCCTCACGGTTCTATCGCCTACCTGACAATCTTCGCGGCGGGCCTGACTCTTTTCCTGCTGACCTTTTCCTTCAACATCCTGGCGTTCTGGTTGCGGCGCCGCTACCGGGAGGCGTACTGATGGCTTCTCCCCTCTCGTCCAGCCGCTTCGACGGCTACAGCGAGGCGAGCCTGCTTCGCCGGGCCAAATGGTCCGATGGCGTGTTTGCCGTGGTCGGCGTCATCGTCCTGGTGGGATCGCTGTTACTCCTGTGCGCACTGATCGCGGACTTCATGGTTGATGGCGCGGGGCGGATCGATGGCGACTTCTTCACCAACTACCCGTCGCGTCGCCCCGCCAGTGCCGGCATTCTGTCGGCGTGGGTCGGCACCACGCTCGTGATGATTGTCACGGCCGCGCTGGCGGTGCCGATGGGCGTGGCGGCGGGCGTCTACCTGGAGGAATACGCACCCAAGAACTGGGGTACGGACTTCATCGAGATCAACGTCACCAACCTGGCCGGCGTGCCGTCGATCATCTATGGCCTGCTGGCATTGGGCCTGTTCGTGCAGACGATGGACCTCGGCCAGACCATTCTGGTGGCTGGCATGACCCTGGCGTTGCTGATCCTTCCGATCATCATCGTGGCCACCCGGGAGTCCCTGCGCGCCATCCCGCAGGAAATACGCGAGGCATCGTTTGGCCTGGGCGCCGATCAGTGGCAGACCGTCAGCGGCTACCTGCTGCCGGCGGCGCGCCCCGGCATCCTGACCGGCGCCATTGTAGGCATGTCCCGTGCCATCGGTGAGACCGCGCCCATCATCACCATCGGTGCGCTGACCTTCATCGCCTTCCTGCCGCCGTCACCGGTCCAGGAGACCTTCCCGTTCGTCAACTTCGACTGGCTCGACTCGCCGTTCACGGTGATGCCGATCCAGATGTTCAACTGGGTGTCCCGGCCGCAGGCCGGCTTCCACATCAACGCTGCCGCGACTGGTCTGATCCTGCTCGCCATGACACTGGTCATGAACGGGTTCGCCATCTGGCTACGCTACCGTCTGCGCCGGCAGATGCGCTGAGACCATGTCTGGAGCTCTCATGAATCCTGTCGTTTTCGCCCCGCCCACCGCCCTGGCCTCGGCCCGCACCCCGGCGCCGGATGACATCACCTATCGTGCCCAGGTCGAGGGGCTGAACTTCTTCTACGGCGACTTCCAGGCGCTCAAGGACGTCAACCTGGCGATCGCTGACCGCCAGGTCACGGCACTGATCGGTCCTTCCGGCTGCGGCAAGAGCACCCTCCTGCGTTGCTTCAACCGGATGCACGACCTGTATCCGGGTAACCGTTACGAAGGGCGCATCCAGCTGTTTCCCGAGGACATGAATGTCGTGGGCAAGGACGTCGACCCGATGCAGGTCCGTCTGCGCATCGGCATGGTGTTCCAGAAGCCCAATCCCTTCCCGAAATCCATCTACGACAACGTGGCTTCCGGTCTTCTCATTCGAGGGATCCGCAACAAGGCCGTGGTCAGCGAGCGGGTCGAGCATGCCCTGCGACAGGCGGCCCTGTGGGAGGAGGTCAAGGACCGCCTCACCCAGTCGGCCTATGGACTCTCGGGCGGCCAGCAGCAGCGCCTGTGCATCGCCAGGGCCTTGGCGCCCAACCCGGAAATGATCCTGTTCGACGAGCCCACGTCGGCCCTCGACCCCATTGCAACCGCGCGTATCGAAGAACTGGTGGATGAGCTTCGCAACGACTACACAATCGTCATCGTGACCCACAACATGCAACAGGCGGCCCGCATCTCGAACTTCACCGCTTTCATGCATCTTGGGCAGATGATCGAGTATGGGCCAACGGACAAGTTCTTCACGCAGCCGCAGCACCAGAAGACCCAGGAATACATCACCGGCCGCTTCGGCTGACACCAGGACGTCGCCATGACCACTCACATAGTGCAAGCCTTCGACCTGGAGCTCCGCGCGATCACCGAGCAGGTCGGTGACCTTGGCCGTCGCGTCGGAGAGCAGGTCGCCAACGCGGTCCGCGCGCTTGATCTTTCAGACGCGCTTCTTGCCGACGAGGTCCGCGCTGGCGATGAGGCTCTCGACCGTGATGCCGAGCGAATCGAGAATGACGCCATCAACCTGATCGCCCGACGCCAGCCGCTCGCGGTGGACCTTCGGCACGTCATGGCCGCCCTGCGCATTGCCGCCAATCTCGAGCGTGCCGGGGACCTGGCCAGCAACATCGCCAAGCGTGCGATCGCGGTAATGCCGTCAAGGCTGCCGGAAGGCATGCTGGTTGGGCTGCACCGGATGGTGGAACTGGCACTTTCCCAGTTGCGTGACAGCCTGGAGGCGTTCGGTGCCCAGGATGCCGCGCTGGCTCAACAGGTGCTGGCGCAGGACGCCACGCTCGACGAGCTGCACACGGCGCTTTTCCGCGACATCGTGCAGCACATGTCCGCGCCGGGAGCCAAAACGCTGGACATGGTCCACCTGCTGTTCGTCGCGAAGAACATCGAGCGAATCGGTGACCACGCCACCAATATCGCCGAGAACGTGGTCTATCTCGTCAGCGGTCCGGATAATGTGCCGGATCGCGCCAAGAACGACGAAAGCAGCCTGCTCGCCACACTGCTTCCGCGCGAGGCGGAATGATCTAGGCGGTTGGCACCACCGGTTGCTATGGAGCAGTGATGTCTACTGTTCTGTGCATCAAGCTCGATTGTTGCCACTCAAGGGCTTGGGTTGGCGGGGCATCGCCTGTGCCGGAGCTGCCGAGCGTCAATTGTATGGCGTTGATTTTAATATGGTTTTGGTCGTGAAGGGGAAAATAGCGTCTTTTGCCTTCCCTGCCAGGCGGAAATAGTGCCTTTTGCCTCACATTCAGTCGCGTTGGGAAACGCCCGTTCAGAGCCAGCCCAGCGGTGGCAAGGTGGCTGGTAGTGCCTTATGCCTAATCGCACAACCTGACGCCGCCTCCGGGCGGCGTCAGTTTTTCTGCTCGAACGCCAGCCGCTCGTTGCGGATCCAGCCACGCTCGCTGTGGCGGTCTTCGCACCAGCAGGCGCCGTGCTTGGGGTCTTCCCAGATCAGGCGCACGGTGTCGCCGGGTTCCACGGTGAGTTCGGCGCTGCAGTATTCGGCCTTGGCCTGGGGGCGGCCGGAGTTCATGTCGATCAGGTCCAGCGGCACCCAGCCGGCGCTGAGCTGGCCGTCTTCGGCCCAGACGTAACCCGGGCGGTCCGGGTGGGCGTGGCGCACGTATACCGGGTCACCCGGCTTGAGGGTGAGCGGGATCGCGTCGGGACTTTCCTGGGGCGCGGTGACCTGCGCGTTGATGGCTTTGAGCGTATTCACAAGGCGGTGGCTCCCGCTCCCCCTGAAGGAGCGCCCCGTGAAGGATACGTTCACTGGCCGCACTTCGCCTATGCCGGAGGACCGGGCTCCGCTGGTCAGCCCCCAGGCACCACCTGCCCGAAACCCTTGCAAAATGTGACGGAGTTCACAGTTTCACGCGTGAAACGGCGTCCCAATGTCTCCCCGGACCCTTCGCAGGATGGACCGGCCGTGATTCCCGTTTACATCGCCCAGAACGAACTGGACGCGCAGTTGGTGCAGGAGCTGCTGGTCACCTCGGGCATCGCTGCCCACATCTTCGGCCCGCAGGTGGCCGACCCGTCCGGCGCCCTGGCCACCACGCCGCAGATCCGCGTGGTGGTGGAGAGCGACGAGGCCGACGAGGCCCGCCTGCTGGTGCAGGAATGGCAGACCGCCCCGGCCCCCGAGGAGTTCGAGTTCGACGACGGCCTGCTCGACAGCAAGGCCTTCGACGAGATCGAGGAAATCAGCTTCACGCCCGGCGACCCCGACCTGCCGGCCTGAGCGGCGCGACTTCCGACACATCCCCGGCCCGGCCCGCCCCGCCACACTGGCCGCCATGGCCCCGCACCCGCTCGACAACCCCGCGTTTGATTCGCTGGCGAACCGCCACCGCGGCCTCGCGCTCGCACACGGCGAAGTGCTGCGTTACCCGGCCGACATTGCCCCTTTCCTGGGCGTGCCGCGCGACGGCCACGCCGACGCCGCGGCGCTCGAAGCCCTGCTGCCGCCCGGCGACACCGCGCTGGTGATCGGCCCGCACCCGGCGCTGCCACCGGGCTTCGTGCTCGAGCCGCAGTTCACGCTGGTGCAGATGCATTGCCCGGAGCCGCTGGCGGAAACGCCGGGGCCCGAGATCGTCGAATTGGGCGAAGACCGCCGCGCCGACCTGCTGGAGCTGATCGCGCTGGTGTACCCGCACTACTTCCGTCCACGCGCCATGGCGATGGGCCGCTACTTCGGCATGTACGAAAACGGCCGCCTGGCGGCCATCGCCGGCGAGCGCATGGGCCCGCCGGGCTTCCGCGAAGTCAGCGCCATCTGCACCCACCCCGAACACCTGGGCCGCGGCCATGCGCGCCGGCTCACCGCCTTCCTGTGCAACGACCTGCTGGCCGGCGGGCTGCAGCCCTTCCTGCACGTGAGCCCCTCGAACACGCGTGCGCTCGGGCTTTACGAAAGCATGGGCTTCCGGCACCGCGCCGGGCTGGCGTTTTCGGCGCTGCGGCGCGGCTGAGCGCGGCTGCGGCCTCAGCGGGCCAGGACGTAGCGGTCGCGGCCCGCGTGCTTGCCCTCGTAGAGCGCCCGGTCGGCGCGCTCCACGGCTTGCTCCAGCGTTTCGCCGTGGGCCACCTGGGCCAGGCCGATGGTCACGCGCTGCGGTAGCGCCACCTGGCCCGGCAGGGCCACCGGCGAGTTGCGCACGGCATGCAGGAAGCGTTCGATCGCGGCCTCGGCTTCGGCGGTGTCCTCGGCCAGCATCAGCAGCAGGAACTCTTCGCCGCCGTAACGATAGAGCCGGTCGCTGGGCCGCAGGATCCGCCGCAGGGTGTCGGCCAGGTGGCGCAGGGCGAGGTCTCCGACGAGGTGGCCATGGATGTCGTTGACCTGCTTGAAATGGTCGATGTCGAACATCGCCACGAAGAAGAGCGAGCCACTGCGACGGGCGTGGCGCTGGCTGAGCACGAACTCGCCCTCGAGGCTGTAGCGCAGCGGCAGCCCGGTGAGCGGATCGAGGCGCACGGCTTCGGCCAGGATGCGCGTCTTGAAGCTCGCCAGGCGCTGCACCAGCCCGGCCTGCGCCTCTTCGAAGTTGGCGAGCGCCGCGCCATCGCCGGGGTGGCCTTCCAGCACGTTCCCGCACAGGACGCGGATCGCATCGTGCATCCGCCGGTGCAGTGCCGCCAGCTGGTGCGCCTTCCTGGCGTCCAGCCGCTCCAGTTCGGGCAGGGTCCTGGCCAGCCAGTGGCCGAAATGGCAGCGCTCGTGGGCGTCGGGCGCGAGCATCTGCTCGCCGGGCGGTTCGCGGGTGAGGGCGCAGCGCAGGACGCGCCGCGTCCAGTCGAGGTGCACGTCCATCGCCGCGTCGAGCTCGGCGATGGCGTCCGCGGCGCGGTGTGCCTGGTCTGACATCCTTCCCCCGGGGATGGTGTCCGGCCAGGTCGCGGCTAGGGCCGCATGCTTCCCGTACGGACGAGCCGATCATGCCACGACAGCGCCTCGCCCAGCAGGTGCGGCGTGTGCTTGCCGGCGCTGTCGCGGCAGGCGCGGTCGAAGTAGTCCTGCAGCATCGGCCGGAAGTCCGGGTGCGCGCAGTGCTCGATCACCAACCGCGCGCGCTGCTTGGGCGACAGTCCGCGCAGGTCGGCCAGCCCCTGTTCGGTCACCAGCACCATCACGTCGTGTTCGGTGTGGTCGACGTGGCTGGCCATGGGCACGATCGAGGAAATGGCGCCGCCCTTGGCCGTGCTGGGCGACATGAACACCGACAGGTAGCCGTTGCGGGCGAAATCGCCGCTGCCGCCGATGCCGTTCATGATCTTGGTGCCGGCCACGTGCGTGGAGTTCACGTGGCCGTAGATGTCGGCCTCGATCATGCCGTTCATGGCGATGCAGCCCAGGCGCCGGATCAGTTCCGGGTGGTTCGACATTTCCTGCGGACGCAGCACGATGCGCTCGCGGTAGAAGCCCACGTGCGCATTGAACTCCTCGATGCCCGCGGGGCTGAGCGAGAACGAGGTGGCCGAGGCCAGCTTGAGCACGCCGGACTTGAGCAGGCCCAGCATGCCGTCCTGGATCACCTCGGTGAAGGCGCTCAGGTCGCGGAACCCGCCCTCGGCCAGGCCCGCCAGCACGGCATTGGCGATGTTGCCCACGCCCGACTGCAGCGGCAGCAGGTTGGGCGTGAGCCGTCCGCGCGACACCTCATGGCGCAGGAATTCCAGCAGGTGCCCGGCGATGGCCTTCGAATCGGCGTCGGGCGGCGAGAAGGGCGAATTGCGGTCGGGTGCGTCGGTATCCACCACCGCCACCACCTTGTCCGGGTCCACGCGCAGGTAGGGTTCGCCGATGCGGTCGCCCGGCGCGAGCAGCGGGATGGGCTTGCGCTCGGGCGGGCGCGCGGTGCCGTAGTAGATGTCGTGCATGCCTTCGAGCGCGGCCGGCTGCCAGCGGTTCACTTCCAGCACCACGCGCCTGGCCTGCTCGAGCCAGGTCTTGTTGTTGCCCACCGACGAGGAAGGCACCAGGCGGCCGTCCTCGAGGATGCCGGCGACCTCGACCACCGCCACGTCGATCTCGCCGAAGAAGCCGAACCAGGCGTGCTGGGCGACGTGGCTGAGGTGGATGTCGAGGTAATCCATCTCGCCGGCGTTGATCTGCGTACGCACGGTGGGGTCGGACTGGTAGGGCAGGCGCAGCTCCATGCCCTGGGCGCGGGCGAGCGCGCCGTCGAGTTCGGGCGCGGTCGAGGCGCCGGTGAGCACGCGCACCTGGAAGGGCTGGCCGGCGGCGTGCGCGGCCTCGATGCGTTTCGCCAGCGCGCCGGGCACGGCCTTCGGGTAGCCCGCGCCGGTGAAGCCGCTCATGGCCACGGTGTCGCCGGGGCCGATCAGCGCGGCGGCTTCGTCGGCGGTCTTGAGCCGCGCCAGCAGGGCGGGGCAGCGGATGCGTTCGGTCATTTCATTCACCTCGGTGCCATGGTCGGCCATGCCGCGCACCCGGGGCGACGCCGCAGGCGGAACGATACGTTTTTTGCCAGACTGGGGGCAGCCCTCTTGCCCTGGATGCCCCGACATGAACCCATGGTTCCGCTCGATCGCCTGCGCCTTCCTGCTGTGGTTGCCGTCGCTGGCGGCGCAGGCGGCGGACGCGCCCGCCGGGGAAGTGCGCAAGCTTCCGCTGGTCGGCTGGATCGAAATCTCGGCGCAGGGCCGCATGACGGCGTTCGAGTTCGATCCCGCCGCCAAGGTGCCGCCGGTGCTGCAGCCGACGCTGACCGAACAGCTGCAGTCGGCGGCCTTCGTGCCGGCGACGCGCGACGGCAAGCCCGCGCCCAGCCGCAGCTGGCTCACCGCCCGCGTCGTGATTCGCCACCTGCAGGGCGACGACTACCACGTGGGCTTAGAAGGCACCCAGCTCGGGCCCAAGCCGCTGCTGCGGGAAACGCCACGCCTGGCGCTGGGCACCGGAGATCCCATCGCCCTGGTGGTGGCCTTCACCGTGACGCCGGAGGGCGTGCCCGCGAACGTCGAAGCGCAGGGCGTGCGCCATGCCACCCGTGCCCACCTCGGCGTGGCCCGGCTGGCCATCGCGCGCTGGCGCTTCGAACCCGAGCAGGTGGGCGGCGAGCCGGTGGCGAGCCTGGTGCGCCTGCCCATCGTGCTGGCGAAGACCACGTTCGATGCGCCGATGCCGGCGGTTGGTTTCCCGCCCGCGCCCCTGCCCGAAGGCCGGCCCGGTGCGCCCGGCCAGGACGGCTACCTGCCGGCGCTGGAGATCCGCGCGGTGCGCCGCGGCACCCCGCGCGGCGACGGCTTCCGGGACTGACCCGCGCGCATGGGTGACATCCTGTGGCCGCTGCCGCCGGCCGACCAGGCCGAGCTCGAGCGCGCCCGCGCGCTGCTCGAATCGCCGGGGCTCGCGGTGCAACTGGCGAACGTGATTGGCGCGCCCATCGAAGGCATGCTCGGGCGCCTGCCCGGACCGGCCCAGCGCCTGCTCGACCGCGCCGCGCGCAAGGCCGTGGAAACCGCCTTCCGCGCCGCGCTGCTGACCCTGCGCGAAGGCACGCCCGGCGCCGCCGCCAGCCCGCGCCTGCACAAGGCCGCCGTGGCGGGCACCGGAGCCGTCGGTGGCTTCTTCGGCCTGCCGGGCCTGCTGGTGGAGCTGCCGCTCACCACCACGGCCATGCTGCGCTCGATCGCCGACATCGCCCGCAGCGAAGGCGAATCGCCGGCCGATCCGGGCACCCGCATCGCCTGCCTGGAAGTGCTGGCCTTGGGCGGCGCGCGCAGCGACGACGACGGCGCCGAATCGGGCTACTTCGCCACCCGCGCCGCGCTGGCGCAGCAGGTGACGGCCGCCACGCGCTACGTCGCCGCCGGCATGGGCAGCGGCGCCGCGCCCGCCATGGTGAAGCTGATCCAGGGCGTGGCCAGCCGCTTCTCCATCCCGGTCACGCAGAAGGCCCTGGCCCAGGCCGCGCCGCTGGTGGGCGCGGCCAGCGGCGCCACGCTCAACCTCGTCTTCATCAGCCATTTCCAGCAGGCCGCGCGCGGGCATTTCATCGTGCGCCGCCTCGAGCGCAAGCACGGCGAACTGGCCGTGCGCGCGGCTTATGCTGCGCTGGCACCGGCCGCTTCGAGCCGCTCATCCCGTTAGCGATACAGGACAATCGCGACGCGGGCCGGGAAAATTGCCGCTAAGGTCTTCCCGACGATCGAACTCCAGGAGGAAGCCCGATGAAACACCCGCTGCTGGCGAGCCTGCTGCTCGCGTTGGCGTTGGTGCTGACGGCCCAGGCCCAGGCCACCGCCGGCAAGACCTTCGAACACCGCTTCAACGTGCGCGTCAGCGTGGACGCGGAAGGCCGCGTGACCGGCACCGAATTCATCGACGACACGCCCGTGGCCTTCCACGCCCTGGTGTCCGAATCGGCCGCGCGCATCCCTTTCGAACCCGCGCTGCGCGATGGCGTGCCGGTGCCCAGCCGCACCTCGCTGCAGCTGCGCATGAAGTTCACGCCCGACGGCGACGACTACCGCGCCGAGGTGCTTGAGGTGACGGGCGGCGGCACTTACGCGGCGACCACCCAGGCGCCGAAGTTCCCGGCCGCCATCGTGCGCGCGGGGAGGAACGTACTGGCCGTGGTGGTGGTGCGCACCCGCCCCGACGGCAAGGCCGACGTGGCGGCCTCGTCGGTGGAACGCATCGAGTTCTACCGCGGCGACCGCCTGGTGGAAGGCGCCAGCACGCGCCAGCAGCGGGACCTGCGCGAGGCGCTGCTGGAAGCCCTGCAGGGCTGGTCCTTCATCCTCGAGGAAGTGGACGGCGTGGCAGTCAGCACCGAACTTCGCGTGCCCGTCACGCTCTGCCTCGAAGGGGCCACGGCCACCGGCGCGCAGGCACGCCGGTCCTGCGACGAATGGAGCCGGAAAGTCACCGCGGGACTGGCGCGCCCGGCGCCCGTGGACGCGGGCATCCGCCTGGCCCAACCGAACCTGCCCGCGCCCGCGGTGCCGGCGGCCTGAAACCGGAACTGACACAGGACATCCGATGAAAGCGACGTTTCCCCTCCTGCTGCTCTCGCTCGCCCTGCCAGCCTTCGCCGCCGCGCCCGGGGCTGCACCGCGCAGCAAGGTCGAGTACTACTCCGCCCACGTGTCCGTGGACGCCAGCGGCCGCGTGACCGACGCCGATATGCTGGGCGAGGTGCCCAGGCCCATCCGCGCCCTGCTCGACGACACCGCCCGCAAGGTGGAATTCGAACCGGCCCGCAAGGGCGGCGTGGCGGTGCCCAGCCGCACTTCGCTGACGCTGAAGATGCGCTTCGAGCCGGACGGCAATGGCGATTACCTGGCCAGGCTGGAAGGCATCAGCGGCGGCTCGGCCGCCTTCGACAAGCGCCGCCGCGTGCCCTTCCCGGGCATCGCCGCCAGCGCGGGCTATGGCGCCGGCGTGCTGGCGTTGTTGTCCATCCGGGCCGACGGCAAGGTGGACATGGCCAACTCACGCATCGAGCGGGTGGCGCTGGCGCGCAATGGCGAGCCCTCGGATGACGCCGCGCGCCGCGCGTCCTTCGAAAAGGCCGTGCTGCGTGCCGTGGCGAAATGGACTTTCGCCGTCGAGGAAGTGGACGGCCAGCCGCTGGCCACGCGCGTGCTGGTGCCGGTTACCTTCTGCCCCCAGGCCAGCTGCGAGGCCTGGCCGCTTGACGTCTCGGCCCCGGACGACGCCCGCCCCGCGCCGCAGGATGCCGACGTGCAGCTGGCCAGGCCCCGCGAAGCCCTGCCGGACGCCACGCAGGCCCCCTGACGCCCCGTCCCGGGGCCGCCCCGCGGCGCTGGCATTGGCGCCCCCGGCGGATACACTCGGGGCATGGCCGACCCCGATCCCGCCGGACCGCCGCCGCCCGCGAACTCCCGCAGCCCGCTGTGGCTGGGTGGCCTGTTGTTCCTGGTGACGCTGGCGGCCTCGGCCTGGTTCGTCGACCAGATGGTGGAGTTCGGCGAGCGCGTCGAGCAGCAGCATGGCCTGGGCGTGGTGAATACGGCCGCCGCGCTGCTCCAGCCCGGCGAAGTCGCCGCGCTGCGCGGCCAGCCCGCCGACGCCGGCAGCCCCGCGCACGACGCCGTTCGCGCCGACCTGCGCAGCGTGCGCGATGCCAACCCGGAATTCCGCTTCGTCTACCTGATGCGTCCGCTGCCCGGGCGCAGCGACCGCTTCGTGTTCCTGGCCGACGCCGAAGATCCGGACTCGTCCGACTACTCGGCGCCGGGCGACGTGTACGAGGGCCCCTCGTACGAACTTCGAAACGTGGTCGAAACCGGCCGCCCGGTCTTCTCGGGCGTCGTGCAGGACGAGTGGGGAAGTTTCGTCAGCGCGCTCACGCCGGTGAATGACGCCGACGGCCGGCTCATCGCCGTCCTGGGCATCGACATCGAACAGGATTCCTGGCTCGACACCCAGGCGCGTTACCGCAGCTTCGGCCTCACCATCGCCGGCCTGGTGCTGGCGCTGGTGGCGCTGTTCCTGGTGGGTCTGCAGCTGCAGCGGCAGGCGGCTCAACGGATGGCCAGGCTGGGCCAACGCCTCGCCGAACAGCTGCGCGAACTCGAACAGGCCCAGGAAGGCCTGCGCCTGGCCGACATCGTGGTGCGCCACACCAGCGAAGCCATCATGGTGCTCGACCCCCGGATGCACGTGGTCAGCGTGAACCCTGCCTTCGAGCGCCTCACCGGCCGCCGCGCCGTGGACGTCGTCGGCCAGCTCCCGCCGACCCTGGCGCAGGAACCGGCCCTGATGTCGCGCGTCATGGCCGCGATCAACGCCGGCGACCACTGGGAGGACGAAGTGTGGGGCACGCGTCCCGACGGTACCCGCTACCCCGTCAGTGCCCTAGCCGAGGTGGTGCGGGGCGAGGACGGTGGGATCGCGCATTTCGTCGTCGTGCTGCACGACGTCTCGGCGCAGAAGGAGCTCGAGGCGCGCCTGCGCGAACTGTCCGCCACCGACGGCCTGACCCGCATCGCCAACCGCCGCGCCTTCGACGAGGCGCTGCTGCGCGAATGGGAGCGTGCGTTGCGCAGCGGCGGCCCGCTGTCGGTGGTCATGGCCGACATCGATTTCTTCAAGCGCTACAACGACCAGTACGGCCACGTGGCCGGCGACGCCTGCCTGCAGCAGGTGGCGGCGGCGCTGCAGGCCGGCGTGCGCCAGGGCGGCGACCTGGTGGCGCGTTACGGCGGCGAGGAATTCGTGGTGGTGCTGCCGGGCGCCGACGAGGCCGCCGCCCGCGCCGTGGCCGAATCGCTGCGGCAGCGGGTGCAGGCGCTGGCCCTGCCGCACGAGGGCAACCCAGCCACCGGCGTGGTCACCATCAGCCTGGGCGTGGCCACCTGCGCGCCCGTGCGCGGCCGCGAGCCCACCGCGCTGGTGGACGCCGCCGACAGGCAGCTCTACCGGGCCAAGGCCGGCGGCCGCAACCGGGTGGAAGCCGCGGACTGATCGCGGCCCGCCGGGCACAGGCGTAAAGTCGGGGCCTCACACCGCCCGCCGGAGCCCGAGCCATGACCCTTCGCCGTACCGCCCTGCCGCTGGCCATCACCCTGGCCCTGTCCCTGGCCGCCTGCCAGCCCGCCGGTACGCCGCCCGCCGACGGGCAGGGCACCCAGGCCGCCGCGGCGCCCGCCGAAGTGGCGCGCCCGAGCCGGCAGTACGGCATCGAGGAGTTCATCGAGTCCACGGGCGTCTCGGGCGCGTCGTTCAACGCCGATGAGTCGCGCATCCTGTTCTCCTCCAACAAGAGCGGGATATGGAACGCCTACTCGATGCCGCTGGCCGGCGGCGAGTGGACCGCGGTGACGGCCTCCGAAACCGACAACGTCTATGCCGTGTCCTATTTCCCGGCCGACGACCGCGTGCTGGTCACCCGCGACCAGGGCGGCAACGAACTCGACCACCTTTACGTGATCGAAGCCGACGGCAGCGAACGCGACCTGACCCCGGGCGAAAACCTCAAGGCCGGGTTCCTGGGTTTCACCGCCGACGGCGGTGCGTTCCACGTCATCACCAACGAGCGCGACGCGCGCTTCTTCGACGTCTACCGCTACGACGCCACGACCTACGAGCGCACCCGGGTTTACGAGAACAAGGACGGCTACGAGCCCAGCGTGGTGTCGCAGGACGGCAGGTGGCTGGCGCTGGGCCAGTCCAACACCACCAACGACAGCGACCTGCACCTGGTCGAGCTCGCCACGGGCAAATCCACCAAGGTGTCGCAGCATGAAGGCCAGGCCGCGTTCGATGCCCAGGACTTCAGCCCCGACGGTCAGTGGCTGTATTACACGGCGAACGACCAGGGCGAGTTCGCGCAGCTGCGCCGCGTGAAGCTGGGCAGTTGGGAGCACGAGCCGGTGCAGTCGGCCGACTGGGACATCTTCGACGCCAGCTTCTCGCACGGCGGCAAGTACCTGGCCGTGGCCACCAACGTGGACGGCAGCACCCGCGTGCAGCTGTTCGACGTGGCCGGCGGCACCGAGGTGGCCTTGCCCGAGATGCCGGCCGGCGAAGTGCGCAACCTGCGCGTGTCGCGCTCGGAGAAGCGCCTGGCCTTCTACCTCAACGGCGACCGCCAGCCCAACGACTTGTACGTGCTGGAGCTGGGCGGCGGCGAGCCCAAGCAGCTCACCACTTCGCTCAACCCGGCCATCGACCCCGCCGACCTGGTCGATTCCACGGTGGTGCGTTTCGCCAGCTTCGACGGCATGGCCATCCCGAACATCCTGTGGAAGCCGCACCAGGCCAGCGCCGACAACCCGGCGCCGGCCCTGGTGTGGGTGCACGGCGGCCCGGGCGGCCAGACCACGCGCGCGCATTCCGCGCTCATCCAGTACCTGGCCAACCATGGCTACGTGGTGCTTGGCATCAACAACCGCGGCAGCTCGGGCTACGGCAAGACCTTCTTCGCCGCCGACGACGGCAAGCACGGCCGCGAGCCGCTGTGGGACACGGTGGAAGCCAAGAAGTACCTGCAGACCCTCGATTACGTCGACGACGACAAGATCGGCATCGTCGGCGGCAGCTACGGTGGTTACATGGTGCTTTCGGCCCTGGCCTTCCAGCCGGGCGAGTTCAAGGTGGGCGTGAACATCTTCGGCGTGTCGAACTGGCTGCGCACGCTGGAATCGATCCCGCCTTACTGGGAAAGCTTCCGCGAGGCCCTGTACCAGGAGATCGGCAACCCGGAGACGCAGCGCGATTTCCTCATCGAAACCTCGCCGCTGTTCCACGCCGACAAGATCAACGTGCCGCTGATGGTCTTGCAGGGCGCCAACGACCCGCGCGTGATCAAGCCAGAGAGCGACGACATCGTGGCGGCGGTGCAAAAGAACGGCGTGCCGGTGGAATACGTGGTGTTCGACGACGAGGGCCACGGATTCTCGAAGAAGAAGAACCAGATCGAGGGTTACGGCCGCATGCTGGCTTTCCTCGACACGCACCTGAAGAACGCCGCGCCGGCTGCCCCGGCCGCGGAAGCGAAGCCGGAGTAAACGGTGCGCGCGGTCATTTTCCTGGTGCTGCCGCTGCTGGCCGCGGGGCCGGCGGCGGCCGAATCGCTCTACAAGTGCACCGACGCCAAGGGCGCGGTGAGCATCCAGTCCGAGCCCTGCCCGGCGGGCAGCACGCAGGCCTGGAAGCGCGACGCCACGCCCGAGGCCGGCCCCAGCGTCGAGGAGCTGGCGGCCCGCGCCGCGCTGGCCGACGCCGAGGCCCGGCGCG
>NZ_AVCH01000181.1 GCF_000747075.1 Arenimonas malthae CC-JY-1 | reverse complement strand
CCGCGAAGTGGCGCGCGACCTGTTCGGCCGCGCCCTGGCCCTGCGCGGCGCCGGCGACGCCAGCAAGGCGCTGCAGGCCGAGAGCCGCGCCGACCTGGCCGGCCTGCTGGCCGACGAGGGCCGCTACGAGGAAGCCGTCGCGGCCATGCGCGACGCCCTGGCCCTGCTGCGCGAAAGCGGCGGCGACCGCAATGCGCTGGGCGTGGAAGTCTGGCGCGAGCTGGGCACTTTCCAGCGTGCGCTGGGCGACCCGGTGGAAGGCGAATCGTCCTACCGCCAGGCGCTGCAGATCGCGCTCGACCGCTTCGGGCTCAACCACCCGCTCACCACCGCCGTGCAGCGCCCGCTGGGCGAATTGCTGGTGGAAGCCGGCAAGCTCGACGAAGCCGCGCGCCTGCTGGGCAGCGCGCACGAACGCCTGCTGGCGCGCTTCGGCCCCGAGCACCCGGAAGTGGCCGATTCCTGGCACGAACTGGGCCGCCTGGCCTGGGAACGCGCCGACCTGGCGCAGGCCGACGAAGCCCTGCAGCGCAGCCTGCAGCTGCGCCGCCGCGGCAACGAACTCGACCGCCACGTAGCCGTGCTGTGCGAGCTGGCGCGCGTGCGCATGGCGCGCGGCCTGGACGACAACGCCGCGCTGCTGGCCAACGAATGCCTGCAACTGTCGCGCTCGCAGGACCGCGCCCTGGCCACCCGCGCCCGCGGCCTGCTGGCCGAACTGGCCTGGCGCCGCGGCGACGCCGACAGTTCGCGCCGCCTGCTGGAAGAAGCCAGCGCCCGCCTGGGCGACGCCGACAGCCTGGCCCAGGCCGAACACACGCTGCTGGTGGCGCGGCTGGCGCTGCAGCGCGGCGAACGGGCCGAGGCCGAGGCGCAGCTGGCCAGCCTGCGCACGCAGGCCCGCGCCCGCAACGCGGTGGCCGAAGCCTGGACCCTTCACCTGGACGCGCTGCAGGCCGAGCTTTACTGCCGCGCCGGCCGCCTGGGCGACGGCAAGGACCTGCGCGCCGCCACCCTGGCGCGCGCCGCCGAACGGCACCCCGAACGCCGCCGCCTGCAGGACGAACTGGCCGGCGAAGCCGCCAGCTGCGGCCGCGCCTGAGTCAGTCGGCCGGCGTGCCCAGCGGCAGCTGCGGCTGCTGCAGGTCGATGTGGCCTTCGCCGGCCATCACGCGCTTGAACTCGCCGCGGCTGACCGACACGTAGCGCTCGTTGCCGCCGATCTCCACCTGCGGCCCGTCGCTGATGGCGCGGCCATTTTCGTCCACGCGCAGCACCATGGTGGCCTTGCGGCCGCTGTGGCAGATGGTCTTGATCTCGACCAGGTTGTCGGCCCAGGCCAGCAGGTACTGGCTGCCTTCGAACAGTTCGCCGCGGAAGTCGGTGCGCAGGCCGTAGGCCAGCACCGGGATGTTGAGCTTGTCGACGATCTCGGTGACCTGCCAGACCTGGCGCTTGGACAGGAACTGCGCCTCGTCCACCAGCACGCAGTGCAGCGGGCCGCGCGCGGCGATGTCGGCTTCGGTGAGCGCCTGCAGGTCGTCGTCGCGGGTGAACACCGTGCCGCGCGCCTGCAGGCCGATGCGCGAGGCCACCAGGCCTTCGCCGAAGCGGTTGTCCAGCTTCGGCGTGAGGATGAGCGTGCGCATGCCGCGCTCGTGGTAGTTGTGCGCGCTCTGCAGCAGCGTGGTGGTCTTCCCGGCGTTCATCGCCGAGTAGTAGAAGTAGAGCTTGGCCAAGGCACGGTCCCGCGGTGACGTGCCGCCATTATCGCTCAGTCTTCCGCGGCGGCGTCCCCGCCTTCCTCCACGTCCTCGGGCAGCGGGGTGTCGGTGACCATCACCTCGCCCACGTCCACGGTGCCCTGGCCCACCACCTTCCAGTCGCGGTCCTGCCACTGCACGTACTGCTCGATGTCCCAGAACTTCTCGTCGTAGTAGGCGGTGCCGTCCACCTGGGTGCTGCCGCCGGGCGTGGGGATGACGATGGTGAGCGCGCCCACCGAGCCGACGCGGCTGCCGGTGGTCTGGCGCTTGGCGAAACGCAGTTCGCGCGCCAGGCGCTCCTTGGCCACGGCGTCGCCGAATTCGTCGTACACGGCCGGGCCGATCTCGAGCGCGCGGGCGCGTTCGGCTTCGCTCAGCTCCTTCCAGAACTTCTCGCGCTTGACCAGCATCAGGGGGTAGCCGCGTTCGGCGGCCAGGTCCATCCAGATGTAGCCGAGCACGCGGTCGGCTTCCACGCCGGTGCCGTTCCAGTACATCTCGGCCACCATGCCCTGCGAGGGCTTGTCGCTGTAGCGGGCGGCGCGGCGGAAGCGCGTCATCGCCTCTTCGTAGTCGCCCTTGCGGTAGGCGGCCAGGCCGCTGAGGCGGTAGCGCAGGTCGGGGTGCGCGCTGAGGAAGCCGCCCGAGGAGATGATCGCGCGGTCCTCGGGGTTGTCGGCCTGGGCCAGCACGGGCGTGGCGGTGGCCAGCATCAGCAGGGTGGCGCAGGCAAGGGCGATCGGTCGCATCGGGGGCTCGTTCCTTGGGATCGGGGGGACGGGATGAACCTTGCCACCGTGGCAGGCCCGCGGCATGGGCCACCCGTCATGCCGCGGGGTCGGGTTCCGGCAGGCCCAGCAGCTCCAGCGCGCGCCGGAATTCGCCGTCCGGCGGCGCCACGGCGATGATGCGGCGGCCGTCGTGAGGATGCGGAAAAGACAGGCGCCAGGCGTGCAGCAGCATGCGATGCACGCCGCGAAGGCGGAAGGCCTGGTTGTGGCGGCCGTCGCCGTGGCTCGAATCGCCCACCAGGTGGTGGTGGATGTGCTTGAGGTGCCGGCGGATCTGCCGGAAGCGGCCGGTGCGCGGCGTGCACAGCAGCAGCGCGTAGCGCGAACTGGGGTGCTGCTGGCTGGGCCAGTCCACTTCGGCGGTGGCGAGGGTGCGGTAGTCGGTGGCGGCGGGCTTTTTCACCGGCTTGCCGGGGCCGCCGTCGAGCGGGTGGTCGATGGTGCCGGCCGCGGGCTCGGGCCAGCCGCGGCAGATGGCCAGGTAGTCCTTGGTGAACTGCTCCGACATCAGGCTGCGGCCCAGGGCCGAGGCGGTGTCGCGGTCGAAGGCCAGCAGCAGGCAGCCGCTGGTGGCGCGGTCGAGCCGGTGCACCAGGAACACGGGCTTGCCGAACTGCTCGCGCAGCCGGTCGGCCATGAAATCGGTCTCGCCGCGCGCCAGCGCGCTGTCGTGCACCATCAGCCCGGGCGGCTTGGCCACCACCGCCAGCCGCTCATCGCCCCACACCACGGGAATGGGATCAGGGGCGGACGTCACCGGCGGGGCCAGGCCGCGAGGAAGGCGCCGAAGGCGCCCAGGCCGGCGATGGCGGCGGCGGCCGGGATGCCGGCCAGGCGCGGGCCGCCGGCTTCGAGCGCGTACAGCACCGCGGCCACGATCATCAGGCCGGTGCCGAGGATGGCGTACACGGTCTGGCGCTGGCCGGCGCGGGAAATGCGCGCGAGTTCGGCCAGGTCTTCGCTGCGCATGTGCAGCGAATGGTCGCCGCGCACCTGCTGGGCCAGGAAGTCGTGCACCAGCCGCGGCATGTCGGGCGCGTGCGTCACCAGTTCCGGCAGGCGCTTGCGGAACTCGGCCGCCAGCGTGGCCGGGCTGTAGCGCTCGCGCAGGATCTTCTCCAGCACCGGCCGCGCCTCGGCCCAGATGTCGAGCTTGGGATCGAGCAGCCGGCCCACGCCCTCGATGTTGAGCAGGGTCTTCTGCAGCAGGATCAGCTGCGGCTGCAGCGTGAGCTCGTAGCGCTGGGCGGTCTTGAACAGCTTCACCAGCACCTCGCCCAGCGAGATCTCGCTCAGCGGCCGGGTGAAATAGGGCTCGCACACCGCGCGGGTGGCGGCTTCCAGTTCGTCCAGGCGCACCGTGGCCGGCATCCAGCCCGCTTCGACGTGCAGCTCGGCGATGCGGCGGTAGTCGCGCTGGAAGATGGCCATGAAGTTCTCGGCCAGGTAGTACTGGTCGCGGCGGGTGAGCTGGCCGACGATGCCGAAGTCGATGGCGATGTAGCGCGGGTTGGCCTTGCGCGCCGGGTCGACGTCGACCCAGATGTTGCCGGCGTGCGCGTCGGCGTGGAAGAAGTTGTCGCGGAACACCTGCAGGTAGAACACCCGCACGCCGCGCGCCGCCAGGGCCTTGCGGTCGATGCCGGCGGCGTCGAGCGCGGCGATGTCGTCGCTGGGGATGCCGCGCACCCGCTCCATGGTCAGCACGGTTTCGCTGGTGTGGTTCCAGAACACCTCGGGCACGTACAGCTCGTCGCTGCCTTCCCAGGTGCGGCGCATCAGGCTGGCGTTGGCGCCTTCGCGCTGCAGGTCGAGTTCGGCGTAGAGCGTGGATTCGATTTCCGACACCACTTCCTGGGCGCGGATCTTGTCGGCGCGCGGGTGGTGGCGGTCGGCCAGCGCGGCCAGCGTGCGCAGCAGCGCGATGTCGTCGGCGATGCGTTCGCGGATGGCGGGGCGCAGCACTTTCACCACCACCTCGCGGCCGTCGTGCAGGCGCGCGGCGTGCACCTGGGCGATGGACGCCGAGGCCAGCGGCGTGAGTTCGAAGTCGGCATAGAGCTCGCCGACGGGCCGGCCCAGGCCGGCTTCCACGCGCGCCCGCGCCTGTTCGCCCGGGAACGGCGCCACGCGGTCCTGCAGCAGCGAGAGTTCTTCGGCGATGTCCGGCGGCAGCAGGTCGCGGCGGGTGGACAGCACCTGGCCGAACTTCACGAAGATGGGGCCGAGCTCCTGCAGGGCCAGGCGCAGGCGCTTGCCGCGCGGCGCATCGTCGTCGCCGGCGCGGCGGGTGATGGGCCGCAGCAGCCAGAGCCAACGGCCGACCGCGGTGTCCTCAAGCAGGGAATCCAGGCGGTGCCGCAGCAGCACCCGCACGATGCCCAGCGCCCGCCAGCTGCCGCGCAGGCCGCTCACCCGGCGGTTCCCGGCAGGCGCGCGATGCGGGCGGCAAGCCGCTCGACCTGGTCGCGCAGTTCGTCCACGTCGTCGTGGAAGGCGGCCAGTTCGGCCTTGCCGACCAGGTCGCGGGATTCTTCGGTGAGGTAGTCCACGGCGTCGCGCGAGAGGTTCTTCGCCAGCGCGGCGCCGCCGCGCAGGGCCTCGCGCAGCACGCGCGCCACCTGCGGGCCGAACACCGGGCCGAGCAGTTCGGCAAAGGGCTTGTCCCAGTCGGGGTCGAAACGTTCGGCCATGCGCTGCAGCTGGCGAGCCAGCTCGGCGTCGCCGTTCAGGCGGACCTTGCCCACCGGCGGCGCGCCGGGCGGGCGCAGGAAGGGCAGCTGCGAGAGCACGCCGGAGAGGGTGGCGCGCACGCCGAGGTCGGGCTCTTCACGCGGCGGGCCCACCTGCAGGCGGCCCTCGTGCACCGCCAGTTCCAGCGCCACCGGCGGCGCCTCCAACGCCAGGCCGATGCGACGACCGCCCAGGCGCTGCAGCGCGTGGGCGGTGTCGGGGTCCAGGGCGACCAGCCGGTTCAAGGCCTGTTCCAGCGCGCGGCCGGCCAGGGGCTTGAGGGCGTCGAAGGGGGAAGCGGCGGGATCCGTCATGCCCCCATTCTAGCGGGCTGGCCGGTGATGTCGGCGCCAGCGCCGGCTCAGGCCTTCCGGCGCAGGAAGGAGACGATGGCCAGGACCAGGAAAACGACGAACAGGACCTGGGCGATCCAGGCGGCGGTGCCGGCGATGCCGCCGAAACCCAGCACGGCGGCGATGATGGCGACCACGAGGAAGACCAGCGCGTAATGGAGCATGGTTGCTCTCCTTCTTGTCATGACCCGGTGTGGGCACGACCGACGCTAGCCGTGGCTTGCTGACTCCCCGCCAACAAGCTGAGCCGCCGTTAAGGCCGCGAACTCCACCACGCGGCGGTGCGCCGCAGGCCTTCGTCCATGGAAACGCGCGGCACGTAGCCGAAATCGCGCGCGGCGGCGGAGATGTCGTACCAGTGCGGCGTGGACAGCTGCTCGGCGAGGAACCGCGTCATCGGCGGTTCGCCGCGCAGGCGCAGCAGGGTCCACGCGGCTTCGAGCACCGCGCCCGCGGCGTAGGCCACGCCGTAGGGGACGCTGGCCTGCACGGGCGGCACGCCGGCCGCGGCCAGCAGGTCGTTGACGATGCGGCGCACTTCGCGCGGTTCGCCGTTGGAGATGAAGTAGGCCTTGCCCGCGCAGGCCGCGCCGGTGCGCAGCGCCGCGAGCGCATCGAGGTGCGCCTGGGCGGCGTTGTCGATGTAGGTGGTGTCCATGCGGTTGTGGCCGCCGCCGATGAAGCGCAGGCGGCCGGCGCGGGCGCGTTCGGCCAGGCGCGGCAGCAGCTGGGTGTCGCCGGGGCCCCAGATCAGGCGCGGGCGCAGCGCCACGGTGGCCAGCGTGGCGTCGTTCGCGGCCAGCACGTCCTTTTCGGCGATGAGCTTGGTGGCCGGGTACGGCGCCTTGAAACCCTGGCCGTAGGGCGTGTCGGCTTCGTTGCCGCCTTCCACCGGCGTGCGGCCGCTGTGGGTCACGCTGGGCGTGGAGGTGTACACCAGCCGGCCGATGCCGTGCGCGCGCATGGCCGCCAGCACGTTGCGGGTGCCGGTGACGTTGGCGTCGAAGTAACTCTGGTAGCTGCCCCAGGCGCCGGCCTTGGCGGCGTTGTGCAGGATGGCGTCGTGGCCGGCGAAAGCGGCGTGCACCGCGGCCGCGTCGGCCAGGTCGCCGCGCACCTGGCGCACACCCATCGCCTCGAGCGCGGGCGAATGGCTGCGCTGGA
Source organism: Arenimonas malthae CC-JY-1 (assembly GCF_000747075.1). Classification (GTDB taxonomy): domain Bacteria; phylum Pseudomonadota; class Gammaproteobacteria; order Xanthomonadales; family Xanthomonadaceae; genus Arenimonas; species Arenimonas malthae. Next base: position 16,438 of record NZ_AVCH01000181.1, on the reverse strand, counting down.
AGCTCGTCACCTCGTGCCCCTGCGCCAGGAGCGCGCGGCACAGCGCCTGGCCCAGGAAACCCGCGCCGCCGGTCACCAGCACCTTCATCGCCGCCACCTCAGTTCCTTCGCGGCCCAGGCGGCCAGCTGCTCGCGGCCGATCTTGGCGTTGTGGCGGATGTCCACCGGGAAGCCGTCGTGCACCAGGAAATGGCGGATGCGCGCGGTGTGCACGAAACCCTCCGACATCCGGCGCAGTTCGGCCAGCACGCGCTCGTGCTCGTATTGCGGCAGGTGCGGCGCCATTTCCACGCACAGCACCGGCTCCTGCGCCGCGCCCTCGCCCACGCCGACCAGCGCGGTGCGCGCCACTTCGGGATGGGTGTTGAACACGGGTTCCACCTGCTCGGTGTAGAGGTTGCCCAGCGGCGTGCGCACGCGGTGCGACTTGCGGCCGCAGAACCACAGGCGGCCCTGCGCGTCGAAGCGGCCCAGGTCGCCCATGCGGTGCACGATGCGCTGCCGGCCGTCGGGCAGGGTTTCGCGGATCTTGGCCAGGGCGGTGGCCTGCGGGCGCGCGAAGTATTCGTCGGTGGCGGACGGACCGGCGACGGTGATTTCACCAATGGCCTCGGCGCCCAGCAGCTGCGCCTGCGACCAGTCGGCGATGGGCGCGTCGGTGATGGCGATGATGCGCACCTCGTTCGGCGGCACCGGGCGGCCCACGCAGGTGCCGGCGCCCTGCTCGGTGGCCTCGCGGGTGGACTGCAGTTCGCGCGCCTCGATCACGGCCACGGGCAGGCATTCGGTGGCGCCGTAGGGCGTCCAGAACTGCGCTTCGGGCGGCAGCAGCCCGCGCATCTTCGCCACCACGTCGGCCGGCACGGGTGCGCCGGCGGAGGTGACGCGGCGCAGCGTGGGCAGCGGCTGGCCGTATTCGGCGAGCACGCGCATCAGCGCCGGCGAGCCAAACAGCTGGTCCACGCCGAAGCGGGCGATGGCGTCGTGCAGCTTGCGCGGGTCGGCCTTGGCGGGCCGCGTGGGGTCCATGTCGGGGATGATCGAGCTCAGGCCCAGGGCCGGGTCGAACAGCGCGAACGGCGGGAAGGTGGGCAGGTCGACGCCGCCGGGCTGCAGGCCGAAGGCGTCGCGCAGCATGTCGATCTGCGCCACGAAGTGCCGGTGGCGGTAGACCACGCCCTTGGGCACGCCGGTGGAGCCGGAAGTGAAGAGGATGGCGGCCACTTCGTCGGGCGCGGTGTCGGCCAGCTGCGGCCCGGCGCCGGTGCCGTCGCGCTCCACCTGCGCCAGCGTGGGCCCGCCCCAGGCCCAGCGGCGGCCCACGGTGACGGCCACCTTCGCGCCGCGGGCCCAGCCCAGCAGCTTGCGCGCGAACATGGCCAGCGGGATGCCGACGAAGGCGTGGGGCTGCGCTTCGTCGAGGCATTGCTTCAGGGCGCGCTTGTCGATGCCCGGGTCCACCAGCACCGGCACGGCGCCGGCCTTGAACAGCGCGAACATCAGCAGGAAGAACTCGGGCGAGGGCCGCACCATGACCACCACGCGCTGGCCGCGCGCCACGCCGTGTTTCGCCAGGCCGGCGGCGATGGCGTCGGAGCGGCGGTCGAGTCCGGCGTAGGTGAGCGCGACGTCATACCGCGCCAGGCCGTTCGCGCCGTGCGTGCCCGGGCAGCGCATCGCCACCCGGTCCGGGGCCTCCGCCGCCAGCCGCGGCAACGCCGCGGCGATGTTGCAGCGCTCGCTCAACGGTCCAGGAAGCTGCGGATGGCGGGGACGAGGACGTCGGCCTTGTCTTCGAGCACGTAGTGGCCGGCATCCTCGAAGGCGTGCACTTCGGCGCGCGGCAGGGCCTGGGTGAAGCCCTTGAGGAAGTGGTGGTCGAACACGAAGTCGCGCAGGCCCCAACCGATGAAGGCCGGCCGGTTGGCGAAGTCGGGCAGGCGCTTGCCGGCCTCTTCGACCAGGTCCCAGGCGCGGTCGCCGGGGCGCAGCGGGATGTCCTGCACGAAGCGCAGGGTGGAGATGCGGTTCTTCCAGCTGTCGTAGGGCGCCACGTAGGCCCGGCGCACGTCGTCGGGCATGGGCGTTTCCACGCCCTGGCGCGAGGCGCCGCCGGCGAAGGCGTTGAAGCCGCGGATGGCCAGCGCGCCCAGGTTGTAGTCGCGGCCGAGCTTGAGCTGCCACGGCAGGGGCTTGGCCGGCGGCAGCGGGAAGGCGGCGGTGTTGAGGATGACCAGGCGCTTGATGCGCGCCGCGTGCTTGAGCGCCCAGCCGAAGCCGATCATGCCGCCCCAGTCGTGCACGGCCAGGGTGAGGTTGTCGCCCACGCCGGCGTGCTCGAGCAGGCGGTCGAGGTCCTGGATGCGGCTGCGCAGGGTGTAGGGGTAGGCCTTGTCGTCGGGCTTGTCGGACAGGCCCATGCCGATGTGGTCGGGCACCACGCAGCGGTAGCGGTCGCGCAGGCCCAGCACCAGCTTGCGCCAGTAGTAGGACCACGACGGGTTGCCGTGCAGCATCAGCACCGTCTCGCCCTGGCCCTCGTCGAGGTAGCTCTGCACCAGCCCGTTCGGGTGGCGGAAGGTCTTCGGCGTGAAGGGGTAATCGGGGAACGGGCCCTTGGCGAGCACGCGGGCCTGTTCGGCGCTGGGGATAGTGGCGTTCATGGGCCCGGATTCTACGCGAGGCCCCCGCCTTTCGCGCTGCCGCCGCCCTTCACCAGCAGCGTCTTGAACTGGCGCGGCTGCGAGCGCAGGTACTGCGGCGGCGCGGTGACGCTGGCGCCGAGGTGCGCGGCCGCGTGCCAGGGCCAGCGCGGGTCGTAGAGGATGCCGCGGGCCAGGGCGACCAGGTCGGCATCGCCGGTGGCGACGATGGCCTCGGCGTGGTCGTAGTCGGTGATCAGGCCCACGGCCACGACGGGAATGCCCACCGCCTGCTTCACCGCGCGCGCCAGCGGCACCTGGTAACCGGGGCCGGCCGGGATGGCCTGCGCCGGGTGCAGGCCGCCGCTGGAAACGTGGATGGCGCTGCAGCCGCGCGCCTCCAGCGCCTTCGCGAACACGACGGTCTGTGCGACGTCCCAGCCGCCAGGCACCCAGTCGGTGCCCGAGACGCGCACGCTCACCGGCCTGGCGGCGGGAAAGGCGGCGCGCACCGCGTCGAATACTTCCAGCGGGAAGCGCATGCGGTTTTCCAGCGTGCCGCCGTAGTCGTCGTCGCGCCGGTTCGACAGCGGCGACAGGAACTGGTGCAGCAGGTAGCCGTGCGCGGCGTGGATCTGGATGGCGTCCAGGCCCAGCCGCGCCGAGCGACGCGCCGAAGCGGCGAAGGCGTCGCGTACTTCGTCCATCTGCGCGCGCGTCATCGCCAGCGGGGCGTTGTCGGCGTCGTGGAAGGGCTGCGCGGACGGCGCCACGGTTTGCCAGCCGTTCGCGTGTCCCGGCGGGATCTGCCCGCCGCCCTGCCAGGGCAAGTCGGTGGACGCCTTTCGCCCGGCATGCGCGAGCTGGATCGCCACCGGCATCGAAGACCAGCGGCGGACGCCCTGCAGCACGGACGCCATCGCGGCTTCGGTGGCGTCGTCCCAGAGCCCGACGTCGGCGTAGGAAATGCGACCCTCCGGCAGCACCGCGGTGGCTTCGATGGTCAACAGCGCGGCGCCCGACAGCGCCAGCTGGCCCAGGTGGATCAGGTGCCAGTCGGTCATCTTCCCGTCCACCGCCGAGTACTGGCACATGGGCGCGATGACGATGCGGTTGGCGAGCTTCAGCGAGCCCACCGCCAGCGGTACGAACAGTTTCGGGGTGCTCATGCCTGCCAGGCCTCCATGGCCAGTTCGAAGGAGCGCACGCGCGTGGCGTGGTCGAAGAGGTTCGCGGTGAGGATCAGTTCGTCCGGCTGGTGGCGCGCGGCGAACGCCTGCATGCGCGCACGCACGGTGCCGGGCGAACCGACCGCGCGGCAGGCCAGCGTGGCTTCGATCATGTGTTTTTCGGCGGGCGTGCAGTAATCGTCGATGGCCGCGGCGCTGTCGAGCGGCGGCGGCACCAGGCCGGGCTTGCCGCGGCGCAGGTTCACGAAGGCCTGCTGCTGGGTGGTGAACAGGCGCGCGGCCTCGTCGTCGGTGTCGGCGACCACCACGTTCAGCGCCAGCATGGCGTGCGGCTGCGCCAGGCGCCGCGACGGCCGGAATTCGCGGCGGTACAGCGCCAGGGCCGCGTCCATCGCATCGGGCGCGAAGTGCGAGGCGAACGCGTACGGCAGGCCCAGCGCCGCCGCCAGCCGCGCGCCGAACAGGCTCGAACCCAGGATCCAGGCTTCGACCTCCACGCCCGCGCCCGGCACCGCCTGCACGGCCTGGCCGGGCTGCACGGGTTCGAAGTAACCCAGCAGCTCGACCACGTCGGCGGGGAATTCTTCGGCGTTGTCGTAATAGCGCCGCAGCGCCTTCGCCGCCGCGGCGTCGGTGCCGGGCGCGCGGCCCAGGCCCAGGTCGATGCGGCCCGGGAACAGGCAGCCGAGCGTGCCGAAGGCCTCGGCCGCCTGCAGCGGCGAATGGTTGGGCAGCATGATGCCGCCCGCGCCGACGCGGATGGTTTTCGTGCCGCCGGCGACATGGCCTATCAGCACCGCCGTGGCGGCGCTGGCGATGCCCGGCATGTTGTGGTGTTCGGCCAGCCAGTAGCGCCGGTAGCCCAGGCGCTCGCCGGCCCGGGCCAGGTCGAGCGCGTTGGCGAAGGTCTGCACCGGCGTGCTGCCCACGGTGACCGGGGCGAGGTCGAGGATCGAGAGCGGGATCATGGCGTGGATGCTACGCCAGAAAGGAAAAGGCCCACGCGGGGTGTGCCTTTTCGCAAGCCTTCGTGGCGCGGCTTACCAGACCACTTCGGCCATCGAGCAGTTCAGGCCCGAACCGATGCCCAGCAGGGCCACGCGGTCGCCCTTCTTCAGGCGGCCCATTTCCTTGAGCTTGCTCAGCACGATGGGCACCGAGGCCGGGCCGATGTTGCCGTGCTCGTTGAAGATGGTCATGACCTTCTTCGGGTCGATGCCGAAGGCCTTGATGAAGGCCTGAGTGTGCACCTGCGAGACCTGGTGGATGACGAACTCGTCGAGCTCGTCCACCACCCAGCCCAGCGCCTGGCGGGCGGCGCCGAAGGTGGCGGTGGCCAGCTTCAGGCCTTCGATCAGCAGCATGCGGGTGTCGGTGACCATGCGGTCGAGGTTGCCGCGGCACAGGGTGTTCCACTGCGTGGCGGCCTTGGTGACGCCGCCGCGGTAGCGCGGCGCTTCCGGCGTGAGCTCGGTGCGCGAGAGCACCATGGCGGCGGCGCCGCAGCCGAGCGTGAGCGTGGCGAGCTCGTTGCGGAACTGTTCCTCGGTCACGTCCGGGCCGCTCAGGCGCTCGAGCGTCTTCTTGTAGGCCAGGTTGGCGGTTTCGCCGTCGACGACCAGGGCGTATTCGATCTCGCCGCGCTCGATCATGCGGCTGGCGATGTCCATGCCGTTGATGAAGGCCAGGCAGGCGTTGGCCACGTCGAAGTTCTGGCAGTGCTCGCCCAAGCCCAGGTTGCCCGAGACGATGGAGGCGGTGGACGGCTCGAGGTAGTCGCGGCTGACCGAGGTGTTCACCAGCAGGCCGATCTTGCTGCGGTCCACGCCGGCGTCGGCGATGGCCTTCTCGGCGGCCAGGGTGGCGGCGTCGGAGGCCTGCACTTCGTCGTCCCAGAGGCGGCGCGCGTAGATGCCGGCGATGTCCTGCAGGACGTCGGTCTTGATGCCCAGGCGGTCCATCGTGGGCTGGAGCCGGGCGTTGATCTCGGCCGAGGACAGCCGGTGCGGCGCGTCGATGTGCGCGAGGCCGGCGATGGAAACGTGCTGGAACAGCATGGCTGGGTTCGCCTAGAGGGAAACCCTTGAATCTTAACCGTTCCGGCCCCCCGGCTCCAAACGAGGCGCCGGGGGATGTGAAGACGTGACGGGTGCCTCAGTCTTCGATCGGATAGGTCTCGGCCTCGCCCTCGGCGACCGGGCGGGTCGTCGCCGTGCCGGCGGCCGGGGCCGCGCCGCGGCAGCGGTAGGCCAGGAAGCGCTGCTCGCCGTCGTCGGGCTCGCCCTTGGGCTGCACCGTGTCGGCGGCCAGGCCCGGGGCCTCGTTGCGGGCCAGGGTTTCGAGCTCGTCGCGCACCTTGATGTCGTTGCGCTCGTAGGGACCCAGCCGGTCGCGCACCGACACGGCCACCTCGCCGCGCTTCTCGCAGGCCGAGAGGTCCTGGCCGGGGGCGGCCACGCGCACCTCGGCGGCGCCGGGGGCCATCTTCACCCAGGTGCAGGCGGAGGCGAGGGGAATCAGCAGCAGTGCCGCGGCAACGATGCGCATGGGTCTCTCCGAAAAGAACACGGGCGGGATTGTCGCCCCGCCCGTGCTGAACCGGCAATGATCCGGAAGGCTTACCTGGCGGCCACCGGCTTGCCGTCGGCATCCACCACCTGCACCTCGCCGAGGTCGAGCGCGCGAACGCCTTCCTCGATCTTGGACAGGTCGCCCACCACCACCCAGGTCAGGGCCTCGGGCTTGAGGGTGCCGGCGGCGGCGTGCACGGCTTCGGGCGTCAGGCCTTCGATCTTCGCCTTGCGCTGCACCACGTAGTCGTCCGGGCGCTCGTAGCGCACGATGCCGCCGATGGCGCCGAGCACGGCGTTGGCGGTTTCGTAGGAGCCGGGCAGGCTGCGGATCTCGCTGGCCTGGATCTTGGCCACTTCCTCCGGCTTGGCCGGGGCCTTGCCGGTGGCGTATTCGCTGATCTCGCGCTGCAGCTCGGCGATGGACTCGGCGGTCTTGTCGATCTGCACCGCCGCGAACGCCAGCCACGGGCGCTGGCCCTTGGCGGCCTGCACGAAGCTGTAGGAACCGTAGGCCCAGTGCTTGTCCTCGCGCAGGTTCATGTTCAGGCGCGAGCTGAACTCACCGCCCAGCACCGAGTTGGCGATCTCGAACTCGGTCGCCTTGGCGTCCATGCTCGAGGGCGCCAGCTGGCCGACGTAGACGTTGGCCTGGATCGCGCCCGGCTGGTCGACCAGGAACACGCGCGGCTTGGACGGCAGCGCCACCTCGGTGACCGCCGGCTGGGCCGGGGCCGCGCCGGTGCCCTTCCACTGGCCCAGGTGCTTCTCGAGCAGCGGCACGATTTCATCGAGCGTGGTGTCGCCCACGACCACCAGGGTCGAGCCCTCGGGGCGCACGTAGGCCTGGTGGTAGGCCAGCAGGTCGTCGCGGGTCAGCGAGGCGATGGATTCCTCGCTGCCGGTGCCGCTGAACGGGATGGCGTAGGGGTGGCCCTGGCCATAGAGCAGCGGCGGCAGCAGGCGCAGCGCGGCCGAGTTCGGGCGCGCCTTTTCCTGCTTGATGCTGGCGATCCAGCTCTGGCGCACGCGCTCGAGTTCGCTGGCCTCGAAGCGCGGCACGCGCAGCATGGTGGCGAACAGGCCCAGCGATTCGTCCAGGTTCTCCTTCAGCGCCGACAGGTAGGCGCTGCCGCCGTCGAGCGAGGCACTGGCGCCGAGGTTGGCGCCCAGGCGCTCGGCCTCGTCGCCGAACGCGAGCGCACCGTACTTGCCGGCGCCCTCGTCGAGCATGCCCATGGTGAAGCTGGAGGTGCCCAGCTTGCGGCCGAGGTCGGCGACGTAGCCGCCCGGCAGCAGCAGGTTCATCTGCACCACCGGCAGGCCGCGGCGCTCGGCAAGCACCAGCTTGATGCCGTTGGAGAGCTCGGCGCGCTGCAGCGCCGGGAACACCAGGTCCGGGAACTCGGTGGTCTTGGGCACGCCCTGGCTGCGGTCCACGCCGGTCTCGACCGTGGTGTACTTCGGGTCGGCGGCCGGCACGGCGGCCATTTCCGGGTGCGAGGCGCTTTCCTTCTCGACGGTCGGCACGCGCTCGCCCGGGGTGACCACGATGGTGTGGTCGCCCTGCGACAGCCAGCGCTTGCCGGCGTCCTGCAGCTCGGCGGCGGTGGCGGTTTCGATCACGCGCAGGCTTTCGCGGAAGCAGCCCGGGTCCTTGGCGAAGACGGCGCATTCGGCCAGGGCGTCGGCCTTGCCGCCGAAGCCGCCGATGCGCTCGATGCCGCGGATGAAGCCGGCCTTGAAGGTGGTGCGGGCCTGCTCGAGCTCGCTGGCGCTGGGGCCTTCGGCGATGAGGCGCGAGAGCTCTTCTTCCAGCGCCTTCTCGACGGCCGCCGGATCCACGCCCTGCTTCACGTCCACCTGCAGGAAGAACAGGCCGCCCAGCTGGTTGCCCCAGGCGCCGGCGGACACGCTGTCGGCCAGCTTGTCCTGGTGAACCAGGCGCTTGTCCAGGCGCGAGGCGCGCGAGCCGCCCAGCACCTGCGCCAGCAGCTGCAGGCGGTCGGCGTCGACGCTGCCGTATTCGGCGGTGTTCCAGACGCGGTACACGCGCGCCTGCGGCACGCGGTCGGTGAATTCGTCGCGGGTGGAGGTGGTGCGCGGCGCCGGGTCGACCTTGGGCTGGGCCATGGTGGGGCCGGCCGGGATGTCGCCGAAGTACTTCGTCACCTTGGCCCTGGCGGTCTCGACGTCGATGTCGCCGGCCAGCACCAGCACGGCGTTGTTCGGGCCGTACCAGGTCTTGAACCAGCGCTGCACGTCCTCGAGCGACGCGGCGTTGAGGTCGCTCATCGAACCGATGGTGGACCAGCTGTACGGGTGGCCCTCGGGGTAGCTGGCCTTGAGCAGGCGCTCGAAGACCTGGCCGTAGGGCTGGTTCTCGCCCTGGCGCTTTTCGTTCTGCACCACGCCACGCTGCTCGTCGAGCACTTCCTGGGTGACCGCGCCGAGGAAGTGGCCCATGCGGTCGGATTCCATCCACAGCGCCATGTCGAGCGCGGTGGTGGGCACGTTCTGGAAGTAGTTGGTGCGGTCGGAATTGGTGGTGCCGTTCTGGTCGGTGGCGCCCACGAGCTCGAACGGGGTGAAGAACTCACCCTTGTGGTTCTCGCTGGACTGGAACATCAGGTGCTCGAACAGGTGCGCGAAGCCGGTGCGGCCCGGCAGCTCGTTCTTGGCGCCCACGTGGTACCAGACGTTCACCGCCACGATCGGCGCCTTGCGGTCGGTGTGCACCACCACCCGCAGGCCGTTGGGCAGGGTGAACTGCTCGAACGGGATGTCGGCGGCGACGGCGGCCTTCGGCGCGTCGGCGTCCTGCGCATAAGCGGGCGAGAGGGCGGCCACGGCGAAGCCGAGGGCCAGGACCAGCGCGCGGACGCGCGGAAGACGGGGCTGGGTCATGCGTGGGATTCCTGCGGGGACGGTCCGGACGAAGCCGGGGGGCTTGCATCCTAGCTTGCCTTGACGGGGCATACACTAGGCCGAAGGCCATAGTGCGAGGCATGGGCGTGAACGAGTCGCGAAATATCGTCGTCACGGGCGCCAACCGCGGGTTGGGCCTGGAGTTCACGCGCCAGCTGCTGGCGCGCGGCCACCGCGTCGTGGCCGGCTGCCGCCAGCCCGGCCACGCCGATGCCCTCACGCAGCTGGCCGCGGCGCATCCTGGGCACCTGCACGTCGCGCCGCTCGACGTCGCCGACGAACGCAGCCGCGAGGCCTTCGTGCACGAAGTCGCGGCCATGCACCCGGCCCTCGACCTGCTCATCAACAACGCCGGCACGCTGCCGCGCGGCGAGCGATTCGGCGCGCTGAAGGCCGACGTGCTCGAACACGCCCTGCGCGTGAACGCGGTGGCGCCGCTGCTGCTGGCGCAGGCGCTGGCGCCGCAATTGGCCAAGGGCCGGCGGCCGCGCGTGTTCAACCTCAGCTCGCGGCTGGGCGCGATGGCGCTCACCGAAACCTTCCAGACGCCCAGCTACGCCATCAGCAAGGCCGCGCTGAACATGGCCACGGTGCTGATGGCGCGCGCGCTCAACCCGCTGGGCATCGGCGTGCTGGCCGCCAGCCCGGGCTGGGTGCGCACCGAAATGGGCGGCGAGCGCGCGCCGGTGACCGCGCATGAGTCGGTGCAGGACATGCTGGACATGCTCGAGCGCCGCGCCGGCCTGCCCGCCGGCGAATTCGTGGACCGAGACGGGTCGCCGCTGCCGTGGTGAAGCCCGCCGCCGCCGCGGGACTGCTGCTGGCGCTGCTGGCCAGCCCGGCCGCGCGCGCGGGGCTGAGCTTCGAAGAAGGCGTGGCGCGCGACCCGGATGACAACCAGCTGCTCTACCGCGAGCAGCACCTGGTGCGCCGCGAGGGCGAGCGCACGCTGCAGCGGCTGGTGCTCTACCGCTGCCCGGACGGCACCGCCTTCGCGCGCAAGCGGGTGGATTACCGCGATTCGGCGCTCGCACCGGAGTTCAGTTTCGAGGACGCGCGCCTGGGTTACCGCGAGGGCCTGCGCCGCGAGGAGGGTGCCGGCGAAGTGTGGGTGCGTCCTGCGCCGGGCGAGGCGGAGCGCAGCGCGTCGCTGGCCACCGCGGGCCTGGTGGCCGACGCCGGTTTCGACGAATTCATCCGCCGGCAGTGGCAGCCGCTGCTGGCCGGGCAGGCGGTGCCGCTTGAGTTCGCGGTGCCCTCGCGGCTGGAAAGCCTGGGTTTCCAGGTGCGCCGGCTGGGCCCGCAGGCCCTCGACGGCGAACCGGCCGAGGTGTTCCGGCTGCGCCTGGGCGGCTGGCTGGGCTGGCTGGCGCCGCACATCGACGTGGCCTACGGGCGCGAGAGCCGGCGGCTGCTGCGCTTCGAGGGCCTGAGCAACCTGCGCGAGGACGACGGCCAGCGCCAGCTGGTGGCGCGCATCGATTTCCCCGGGGCCGCCACGCCGGCGCCGGAGGGGCGCTGGGCCGCCTTCGAGCGCGAGCCGCTGTCCGGTTGCCGTGTCCGGGGCTGATGTCCGGACACCCGGGATTGGCGCAAGCTTTTGATTTTATTGGCCGGGACCACTTGGCATGGTTCCTGCTGCATACGTCATGAGCCACCCCGTCCCGGAACCCGCCATGACCCTCTCTTCCCACCTGCAACGAAGCCTGTTCGCCCTGCCGCTGCTGGCCCTGGGCCTGGTCGCCGCCCTGCAATCGCCGCCGTCGCTGAAGGACACCGTGCGCGCCGCCGTGGCCGCCGGACTGGCCTGCGGCGAAGCGGTGCAGCCGGCCGGCGCCCTCGGCCTGGCACGCATGCCCGGCGACCTGGGCCTGATCGGCCGCCGCATCCACTGCGCCGCGGGCTGAGCCCGCGCGCGCGCGAGTCGCGGCGATAATGCCGCGATGATCCAGGTCATCCTGTTCCAACCCGAAATCCCGCCGAACACCGGCAACGTGATCCGCCTGTGCGCCAACACCGGCGCCGGGCTGCACCTGGTCGAGCCGCTCGGCTTCGACCTCGACGACGCCAAGCTCCGCCGCGCCGGCCTCGACTACCACGAGTGGGCGAGCGTGCGCTGCCACCGCGACCTCGCCTCCTGCCTCGAAGCGCTCGGCCACCCGCGCGTGTTCGCCTTCAGCGCGCGCGCGACGCGGCGCTTCGACGGCGTGCGGTACCGCGACGACGACGCGCTGCTGTTCGGTCCGGAAACGCGCGGGCTTCCCGCCGAGGTGATTGATTCGCTGCCGGAAGCGCAGCGGCTCACGCTGCCGATGCGCGCCGGGCAGCGCAGCTTGAACCTCTCGAACGCCGTCGCCGTGTCGGTGTTCGAAGCGTGGCGGCAGCTGGGTTATGCCGGCGCCGCGATGCATGACTGATGGCATGGGGAAGGCCGAAACGCAGGGCTGTTAATCAACCGTTACGCCGCGCTTCGCATACTCCACCCCCAGCCCGCACGTCGGGCCACCCCCACAACACGGAAGAAAAACAATGAAGCGTTCCCTGATTGCCCTGGCCCTGGCCGCCCTCCTCCCGCTGTCGGCCCAGGCCGACGACAAGCTCAGCTACACCTACGTCGAAGGCGGCTACGTCAATGTCGACAGCGACGCCGACGGCTTCGGCGTGCGCGGCTCGTTCGAGTTCGGCCAGTCGAACTTCTACGGCTTCGGCAGCTATGCCCAGGTCGAAGTCGACAACTCCAACGTCGACATCGACAACACCGAGATCGGCTTCGGTTATGCCCACGACCTGTCGGACAACCTCGACCTGATCTCCGAGCTGGCCTGGGTCAGCGCCGACGCCGACAACGTGCCGCTGCTGGGCAACGTCGACGCCGACGGCTACCGCGCCTCGGTCGGCATCCGCGGCTCGTTCTCGGACAGCTTCGAGGGCCTGCTGAAGGCCAACTACACCGACGGCAGCGACTTCGACGGCGACTTCAGCGGCACCATCGGCGCCCAGTACAAGTTCACCCAGACCTGGGGCGTCACCGGCGAAGTGACCTTCGGCGACGACAGCGAGACCTACCTGGTCGGCCTGCGCGCCAGCTTCTGATCTGCGCAACAACGCGTCGCGAAAAGCCCGGCTCCGGCCGGGCTTTTCTTTTGCGCGCGCCTTTCCTGAACGCGCGTACTGCCAAGCGGCGATGGAACGGCGACTGAAGCGCGCCGTTCAGTTACGCCACGCGTTAATCGCGCGTTCCTGCGCACTTTCGATACTCGGGTTTGCCCGTCGAACGCGGGCGCTCCCCCCAACGAAAGGAATCCACGCATGAAGCGCACGACCCTTGCCCTTGCCCTGTCCCTCGCCGCCGCCCTGCCCGCGGCCGCGCAGGATTCGCTCAGCAACACCTGGATCGAAGGCAACTACATCAACGTCGACGGCGACGCGGACGGCCATGGCATCCGCGGCAGCTTCGAGTTCGGCGATTCGAATTTCTACGGCCTGGCCGGCTATTCGCGCATCGGCATCGACGGGACGCCGTTCAAGCTCGACGGCAGCGAGCTGGGCGTGGGCTACGCGCACCCGCTCAACGACGGCCTGGACCTGTTCGCGGAAGCGGCCTACGTCGACACCGAGGCCGCGGGCTTCGTCACCACCGACGGCACCGGCATCATCAACACCGAGGGCTACCGCACGTCGGTGGGCCTGCGCAGCGCGCTCACCGACAAGCTCGAAGGCAGCGTGCGCGCGAACTACGTGGACCTGGACCAGGTCGGCGACGACTTCTCCGGCACGCTCGGCGCGATGTACAAGTTCACCCCGACCTGGGGCCTCACCGGCGACGTGACCTTCGGCGACGACGCCGAGACCTACCAGCTGGGCCTGCGCGCCAGCTTCTGAGGCGTCAGCCGAACAGGCCTTCGGGGTACTCGGGCTTCTGCTCGCGCGCGAGCAGCATGCCCAGGCCTTCGACCGGGGTGATGTCGCCGTGCAGCACGCGGCGCACCAGGTCGGAGATGGGCAGCTCGATGCCGTGGCGCTCGGCCAGGCGCATCACTTCGTCGGCGGTCTGCACCGACTCGACGACCTGGCCGATCGCCGCCACGGCGTCCCTGATGGACTGGCCGCGCCCCAACGCCAGGCCCAGGCGGCGGTTGCGCGACAGGTCGCCGGTGCAGGTGAGCACCAGGTCGCCCAGGCCGGCCAGGCCCATCAGGGTTTCGGCGCGGCCGCCGAGCGCCGCGTTGAGCCGCAGCATTTCATTGAGCCCGCGCGTGATCAGGCCGGCGCGGGCGTTGAGCCCCAGCGACATGCCGTCGGCGACGCCGGTGGCCACGGCCAGCACGTTCTTCATCGCGCCGCCGAGCTCGGCGCCGAGCATGTCGTTGCCGGTGTAGGCGCGGAAGGTGGGGCCGTGCAGCGACTCGGCCACTTCGCGGGCGAAGGCCTCGTCGTCGGAATGCACCGTCACCGCGGTCGGCAGGCCCTGGGCCACTTCCTTGGCGAAGGACGGGCCGGTCACCACGGCCAGCGGCACGCCGGGGCCCAGGGCCTCGGCGGCGACTTCGTGCAGGAAACGGCCCGAACCCGGCTCGAAGCCCTTGGTGGCCCAGGCCACGCCGGCCGCCGGGCGGCGGTGCGGCGCGAGCGCGTGCAGGGTTTCGGTGAAGGCGTGGCTGGGCGTCACCACCAGCACCAGGTCGGCGCCGGCCACGGTGGCGGCGATGTCGGTGCTGGCGCGCAGCGATTCCGGCAGGACGATGCCGGGCAGGTAGCGCGGGTTTTCGTGCGTGTTCGCGATGGCCTCGACCTGGGCGGCGTCACGCCCCCAGATCGTGGTCGGGTGCCCGTTGCGGGCGATCAGCGAAGCCAGTGCCGTGCCCCAGGAGCCACTCCCGAGCACGGCGACCGACGGCTTGGCCGGGTCCATCGGCGTTGCGCCCGGATCAGGCGTTGCCGGCCTCGGGCGCCTGGATGGCGCCACCCTGCGCCTGTTCGGCGCGACGGCGCAGGCCTTCGGCGTACAGGGCCTCGAAGTTGATCGGCTGCAGGTAGAACGGCGGGAAACCGCCGTTGGCGACCAGTTCGCCCACGGTCTGGCGCACGTACGGGAACAGCACGTTCGGGCAGTAGGTGCCGAGCATCATGTCCAGGGTGCGGTCGTCGAAGCCGCCCAGGCCGAACAGGCCGGCCTGGTGCACTTCGGCCAGGTACACGGTCTTCTCGGCGAGCTTGCAGGTCACGGTGACGGCGAGCACGACCTCGAACAGGCCGTCGGCCACGCGCGCGACCTTCTGGTTGAGGTTGAGCTCGAGCTGCGGCTGGCCGGGCTCGTTGAAGATCTGCGGCGAATTCGGGACTTCGAAGGAGACATCCTTCACGTAGATCTTCTGGATGGTGAACTGCGCCTGCTGCTCGGCGGCGGCGCCGTTGTTCTGCTCGGCCATGGTGGTGCTCCGGGAATGATTCAGTGGAAAGACCGGCGATTATCGCACGCCGGTTGGACCGGGGCATGACAGCCCCGGGCGGTGTCGGGTCAGGCCTTGCCCTTGGCCAGCGGCAGGCCGGCCTGCTGCCAGGCGCCAATGCCGCCCTCGAGCACGCTGACGCGGGTGAAGCCGGCCTTGGCCAGCTTCTGGGCCACGCCCGTGGCGGACACGCCGGCATAGCAGACCACGACCACCGGGGATTCCTTGGCCTTGGCCAGCAGCTTGCCTTCCGGGTCGACCTGGCTGGGCAGCAGGTGCCTGGCGCCGATGATGTGGCCCTTCTCGAACTCGGCCTGGCCGCGGATGTCGAGCACCAGCGCGTTTTCGCGGTTGATCAGGTCGGTGAGCTGGGCCGGGCTGACGCCCTTGAAGGGGCGGAACAGGCGGGCGATCTCGGTGTAGACCAGGGCGACGGTCAGGCCGGCGAAGGCCACCGACAGCAGCAGGTTGGCTTGGGCGAACTCGATCAGGCGATCCATGGCGGACAGGTCACGGCGACAGCGGGGCCGGCATTATGCGGCCCGCGCGGCCCGGGGCCAAACCGGTCAGCGGGCGGCGTCGAGGTCGGGCAGGCCGCTGGCCAGCCACCAGCGGCTGGCCTCGGGGTCCCAGCGCCAGCGCTGGCGGTCGGTGACCAGCTTCTCGACCTGGGTATTGCGGTTGACGAAGCGGATCTCGACCACCTGCTCGTACAGGCCGTCGCCCGGCTCGTGGACCGACTTCACTTCGTAACCCGCCACCTGGAACTGCTTGTAACGCTCGCGGTCGAGGTCGGAGAACCCGGCCCGGCGCTGGTGTTCCGGGTCCACGAACTTCTCGGCCAGCTCGAACTCGCTCCAGCGGATCGCGCTGACGTAGTCGTAGAGCGTCTGGTCCAGCGGCGTGCGCTTGCCGCCGACCGAACCGCAGGCCGCCAGCAGCAGGACGAGGAGGAAGGAGGTCAGGCGAAGGGACGGGTTCATGCGGGCATTATGCATATCCGGCCCCGGGACGCTCAGTCGCCGCGCAAGGCGGCGAAGCGGGCCGTGAGCTCGGCCACCGGCGCGCCGTCCGGGCCCAGCACCCGCGACACGATCGACGCGCGGGCGCGGCCGCGTTCGCGCCAGGCGCGCAGCACGGCGTCCCAGTCCACGTCGACCGCCAGCCGGGCCTCGGCCTCGAGGTCGGTGAACAGCGGGCGCAGGTAGCGGATCTGGCTGTCGGCCACGTAGACGTCGCTGTCGATGCCGGCGTCGCCGAGCCTGAGCGTGAGCAGGCCCCAGCCGGCCAGGGTCATGATGCTGGCCAGGCTGCCGCCGAAGGCGCAGTCCTTGTCGTTGACGTTGCTCGCCAGCGGCGCGTGCAGGCGCAGGCAGTCGCCGTCGTAGGCGGTGGCGCGGATGCGCATCGCGGCCACGGGCGGCATGGCGTCGTAGTGGGCGTTGAGTTCGTCGAGCCTGGACATGTGGTGCCGTTTTCCCGGGAAGCTGTGCGAAGCTGGCGGCATGGACAAGGCAGCAGGCGCGCCAGCGCTGGCGGGATGGTACGTCATCTCGCTGCGCCCCTCGGGCAGCCACGGGCCGGTGCGGCGCGCGGCGGCGGCGATGGGTGCGCGCGTGCTGGCGGTGTCGACGCTGGCGCTGCGCGAGCGGCCGGCC
>NZ_AVCH01000180.1 GCF_000747075.1 Arenimonas malthae CC-JY-1 | reverse complement strand
CCAGGCCCGGCAGGCCGGCGTCGGCCGGGAAGGCCACCGGCGTGCCCGGTGCCAGCGGCACGGCGTAGGTGCGGCGCGAGAGCAGGCGGGTGGCGGCCCAGGCGGCGTCGGCCTCGGCGTCGTCCAGGTGCAGCTGCACGGTGCCCGAAAGCCGCAGCTGTTCGCCGTGGCCGAAGAACACCCAGGCCACGCGCGGGTCGGCTTCCAGCTGCGCCCGCTTCGGGCTGCGCCGGTCGGTGTGGAAGGCGACTCGGCCGCCGTCCGGGTCCACCGCGCGCAGCACGGCGTAGCGGGCCTGCGGGCCGTCGTCGGAGGCATTGGCCAGCACGCCCTGGTGGAAGGGATCGCCGCGGCCGCGCGCGCCCGCCAGCAGGCGCGCCCAGGCGTGGGACCAGACGGCGTCGAGGGAATCGGTCATGGCGGCCATTACGACGCCGGCGCCGTGTGCGGCGCGCGAACGCGGCTCAGAGCACGCGGCAGAACACGGCCTTGAGGTAGCGGCTTTCCTTCACGTGCGCCATGAACGGGTGGTCGCCGCCGGCGCCGGAGACCTTCAGCACCTGCACGGTGCGGCCGGCGTAGAAGGCGGCGCGGCGGATCATGTCGAGGAATTCCTCCTCGCTGACCAGGCCGGTGCAGGAGCAGGTGAGCAGCACGCCGCCCGGCTTGACCACCTGCATGGCCAGCTTGTTCATGTCGTTGTACTTCTTGAGCGCGGCGATCACCTGCTCGCGGTCGCGGGTGAGCTTGGCCGGGTCCAGGATGACCACGTCCCACTGGTCGCCGCGCTGCTGGGCGTCGCGCAGGTAGGGGAACAGGTCGGCCTGGGTGAACTTCACCTTCGCGTTGTTCAGGCGCGCGTTCTTCTCGGCGACTTCCAGGATCTCCTCGTCCAGGTCGATGCCGGTGACTTCGGTGGCGCCGCCGCGGGCCTTGGCGTAGATGGCGAAGCCGCCCGAGTTGCAGCAGATGTCGAGCACCGTCTTGCCGGCGGTGAAGCGCGAGAGGAACTCGCGGTTGTCGCGCTGGTCGGCGAAGAAGCCGGTCTTGTGGCCGCTGCCGGGCGTGGCGCGGAACTTCAGGCCGTGCTCGGTGACGATGCTGGGCTCGGGCGCCGGCGGCGCGCGGAAGTCGAAGCTCTCCTGCTTCTGCACGTGTTCCTCGGCGAAGCTGTAGAAGCGGCAGCCCGGGAACTTTTCGCGCAGCGCGGCGTACACCCATTCGCGGTAGCGGAAGGCGCCGGCCGAGAAGAACTCCACCACCAGCAGGTCGCCGTAGCGGTCCACCACCAGGCCCGACAGGCCGTCGCCCTCGGAATGCACCACGCGCCAGGCGTCGGTGTGCTCGTCCAGGCGCAGCAGGTCGCGGCGCAGGGCCACGGCCTCGGCGATCTTGCGGGCGAAGAAGGCCTCGTCCACCGCCTCGTGGCGGTCTTCGGTGAGCACGCGCAGGGCGATGCGCGAATGGCCGTTGTAGAAACCGCGGCCGACCCACTTGCCGGTGTTGTCGACGATGTCCACCAGGCTGCCCGGCTTGGGCTTGGCGACCGGCTTCTCCACCATCTTCTGGAAGATCCAGGGGTGGTTGGAGCGGCGCTCGATCTTGAGCTGGATGACGGGCAGGGCGGTCGTGTTCATCCGCCGATTGTACCGGGGCCGGCCCGCGGCCGCCGGCACTCAGCCCGCCGGCACTCAGCCCGCGGGCGCCAGCTCCACGCGGTCGCCGCCGGCGCGCTTGGCCCGGTACATGGCCAGGTCGGCGCGCTTGAGCAGGTCGTCCAGGCTGTCCCCGTGCTTCGCCTCGGCCACGCCGATCGACAGCGGCACCGGCACTTCCTCGCCGTGGAAGAGCATGTGCGCGTGGTGCAGGGCCTCGCGCAGGCGTTCGGCCACCACGCCGGCGCCGGCGCCGTCGGTGCTGGGCAGCATGGCCACGAATTCGTCCCCGCCCAGGCGCGCCAGCACGTCCTCGCCGCGCAGCACCAGGCGTGCGCGCTCGGCCAGGTGCCGCAGCAGGCGGTCGCCGGCCTCGTGGCCCAGGCTGTCGTTGACCGCCTTGAACTGGTCCATGTCCATCAGCAGCATGGCCAGCGGCCGGCCATGGCGGCGCATTTCGGACAGCAGGCGCTGGCCGTGCTCGGACAGGCCGTTGCGCGCCAGCACGCCGGTCAGCGGGTCCACCGTGGCCAGCCTGCGCAGGTCTTCGTAGGCGCGCTCGGTGTGCATCAGCACGAAGCCCAGGCTCAGGAACATCACGCCCACGCAGGCGTAGACGAACACCACCAGGTCGCTGGGACCGGCTTCGAGCAGGCTGCCGGCGACCCGCGGGGCCAGGGCGTGCTCGATGAAGCGCCAAGCCCCGACCGCCACGCCCAGGCCCGCGAAGCCGCCGGTGAGGCGGGCGGCGCTGAACCCGCCGCGGTGGAAGGCGGAGGACAGCGCGAAGCCGATGGTGCCCAGCATGGCCACGGCCGCGGTCGAGTTCACCAGCACCCGCGCGCTGTAGTGCGGATGCCATGCCGAGAAATAAGCCAGCAGCAGCGCGGCGGCCAGCACCACGCCCCACAGGGCAAGGCGACGCTCGGGCAGGCCCTGGAAACCCCGGACCGCGCGCGCCATCTCGGCAAAACCCAGCAGCAGCAGGCCGTTGCCCAGGGTGACCGGGATCGGGTCGGGCACCATGCCCCGGGTGGCCAGCAGGGCCCAGGCCACCGGCTGCACCAGCAGGCCGAAGGTCCAGATGCGCAGGTGGCGGCGGCGTTCGGCCGGGAAGGCCCGGCCCACCTGGGCCAGCAACAGCACCGTCAGCGCGCTCAGCAGCACGCCCACCAGCATCACCGAACGCACATCCAGGCCCATGCCACCCCCGGCTGGCGGCAAGCCACCGCCCGCGTGAAGACTAGCGCGTCCCGGCCGCCCCGGGATGTGATTGACATCAACTTCACGCTTTCGTGGCACACTCCGCCGCAGAAGGGGAGTAGCTCCCGCTGCCGAGATCGTCATCACGGGTACGGACCCTGTCCGCGCCCCGGTCCGGCAGGCAGGCCCGCGTGGCCTGCGAGCGAGACCTTCGCCCGCCCGCGGCGAAGGTCGTTCCGTCCCGGAACACCTGGCCGCGCCGCGGTCGACAGGCATCGTTCCCGGAGACGCAATGGAAACCATCGGTACCCCGCTCATGTGGGCCGTGTTCACGGCCTTCGTCATCCTCGCGCTCATCGTCGACCTGCTGGTGCTGCGCCAGAACGGCCCGCACAAGGTCTCCACCCGCGAAGCGGTCATCTGGTCGGCGGCCTGGATCGCGTTGGCGCTGGCCTTCAACGCCGGCCTGTGGTGGTACCTCAAGGGCCAGATGCCCGCGCCCGAGGCCGACCGCATCGCGCTCGAATTCCTCACCGGCTACCTGGTGGAGAAGGCGCTGGCGGTGGACAACATCTTCGTGTTCCTGATGCTGTTCACCTACTTCGCGGTGCCGGCGCAGTCGCAGCAGCGCGTGCTCATCCTGGGCGTGCTGGGCGCGATCGTGCTGCGCGCGATCATGATCTTCGTCGGCGCGGCGCTGATCGCGAAGTTCCACTGGATCCTCTACATCTTCGGCGTGTTCCTGCTGGTCACCGGCGCCAAGATGCTGTGGGCCGCCGGCCAGGAGCCGGACATGGACAAGAACCCGGTGCTGCGCTGGATCACCGGCCACCTGCCGCTGGTGCGCCGCTACCACGGCGAGGCGCTGTGGCTGGGCAAGGGCAGGCGCCGCAAGTACACGCCGCTGTTCATCGTGCTGGTGATGATCGCCATCACCGACGTGATCTTCGCGGTCGACTCGATCCCGGCCATCTTCGCCATCACCACCGACCCGTTCATCGTGCTGACCTCGAACGTGTTCGCGGTGCTGGGCCTGCGCGCGCTGTATTTCCTGCTGGCCGGCGCGGCCGAGAAGTTCCACCTGCTGGCCTACGGCCTGGCCATGGTGCTGATGTTCATCGGCACGAAGATGCTGATCGTCGACCTCTACAAGATCCCGGTGGCGGTGTCGCTGGGCGTGGTGGCGGCCACCATCGCCACGGCCATGGTGCTGAGCCTGTGGATCAAGCCGCGGCAGGCGCCCGGCGTGGTGGGCAGCCCCTGACGGGCTTGCACCCGGCGCCTGCGCCCCCACCCTGAGGGAATGGACGCCGAACGCCAACGACATGCCGACGCCGTGCGGCGGAACTTCCGCCGCGCGCTGCTGGCCGCGATGGCCTTCGTGGCGGCGCTGGGCGCCCTGCATTTCGCCGGGCCCTGGCTGGGCGACACCCGCGCCTTCGCGCTGGAGCCGCTCAGCGTGCCGGGGCTGGTGGGCGTGCTCACCGCGCCGCTGCTGCACGGTTCGGCCGGGCACTGGCTGGCCAACGCCAGCGCGCTGCTCATCCTGGGGCCGCTGGTGGGCACCGTCTACCCGCGCGCCAGCCTGCGCGCGCTGCCGGTGATCTGGCTGGTGTCGGGCCTGGTCACCTGGCTGATCGGCCGGCCTTCCTTCCACATCGGCGCCAGCGGCCTCACCCACGGGCTGATGTTCCTGCTGCTGTTCCTCGGCCTGTTCCGGCGCGACCGGGCCTCGGTGGCGGCGGCGCTGATCGCCTTCTTCTTCTACGGCGGCATGCTGCTCACCGTGCTGCCGCGCGAGCCGGGCGTGTCCTGGGAATACCACCTCGGCGGCGCCGTGGCCGGCGTGCTGGCGGCCTGGTGGTGGCGCCGCGCCGACCCCGAACCGCCCCGCAAGCGCTACAGCTGGGAAGAAGAGGAAGCGGCGGACGCCGACGCTCCCGGCGATGGCGCCGAGCTGGAGATGCCACGCCCGGGCGAAGTCCCCGTGCTCTGGCAGCGTACGCCGGCGCGTGACGCGGTGGTGCTGCCGTTCCGGCCACGCACGGCGCCGCCGGATGGCGGCGAACCACCGGCGGCCCACTAGCGCTTGCGCCGCCGCGCGGGCGGTGAAACCCTTGGCCCCGAAGCCCTCGTCGCCGGGAGGCGATGCCCACGCATGCATTGGTCTTTCGACATCCGCTCGGGCCTGCTGGTCGGCGCGCTGCTCACGCTGCTGGTGGGCGTGCTGCTGGCGGTGGTGGCGAGGGCCCTGCCGGCGAACCTGCGCCCCGCGGTGACCCCCTGGATCGCGGCCACGCTGCTGCAGCCGGTGGGTTTCGTGCTGCTGACCCAGCGCGACGTGTTGCCGCCCTGGCTCACCATCGTCGTCGCCAACGCGCTCATCGCGCTCGCCTTCGCCGCCTACGGGCTGGCGCTGCGGCGCTTCTTCCAATTGCCGGCAAGGGCTGGCCTGCTTTCGCTGGCGGTGGCGCTGGCCGTGGCCACTTCGGCCTGGTGG
Organism: Arenimonas malthae CC-JY-1; assembly: GCF_000747075.1. Classification (GTDB taxonomy): domain Bacteria; phylum Pseudomonadota; class Gammaproteobacteria; order Xanthomonadales; family Xanthomonadaceae; genus Arenimonas; species Arenimonas malthae. The sequence goes on along the minus strand of NZ_AVCH01000180.1, from coordinate 17,888 downwards.
GGCCTGGTGCAGCCCGACCTTACCCAGCGCCTGATCGCCATCTCGCTGGTGCTGGCCTGGATGCTGGGCTACAGCGCCTGGACCATCTACCGCCGCTCCGACGCCCGCGGCCCGATCCGCCACGTGGCCGGCGGCGCCTTCCTGTTTTCGTCTCTGATCATGGCTTACCGCGCGGTGGTGCTGGTGTACGACCCCGGCCAGGTCACCACCGTGTTCCAGCTCACCCACGTGCAGCTGCTGACCTACGCGCTGGGCGGCATCCTGCCGGTGGTGGCCACGCTGGGTTTCCTGCTGCTGTGCACCGAACGCAGCCAGCGCGAACTCGAGCGCGCCGCGCGGGTGGACTACCTCACCGGCGTGTACAACCGCCGCGCCATCGAGGAGCTCGGCACCCGCGCCATCGCCGCCGCGCGCCGGCACGGCATGTCGCTGGCGGCGCTGGTGGTGGACATCGACCACTTCAAGCGCATCAACGACGAGCTGGGCCACGCCGCCGGCGACCACGCCCTGGTGCGCGCGGTCGAGCGCATCCGCGACGAGCTGCGCACCGAGGATCTGCTGGGCCGGCTGGGCGGCGAGGAGTTCATCGTGCTCATGCCCAGCACCGACAGCGCCAGCGCGGTGGCCGCGGCCGAACGCATCCGCGAGTCGTTCTCGGCGCAGCCGCTGGTGCTGGGCGACCAGCGCCGGCAGGTGACGCTGTCGATCGGCGTGGCGGTGCTGGCGCCGGCCGACCGGCAGTTCAGCCAGCTCCTGCAGCGCGCCGACCGGGCCATGTACGCCGCCAAGAAGGCCGGGCGCGACCTGGTCATGGCCGACGGCATGGGCGGCTGGGAGGCGACACCCCCGGGGGCATGACCGGCCTTCATTCCCAGGGAACCGCCGCGATGGTAGTTTCGGCCGGTTCCCCAGGAGTCCACCGCATGAAGTTGCTGCTTGCCCCGCTCGCCCTCGCCCTGCTCGTCGCCTGCACCCGCAGCCCCGCCCCGGAGGCCGGCCCGGCCGCCGTGGCCGCGCCCGAAGGCGGCGACCGCCGCATCCAGGCCGACGTGGCCTTCCTGGCCGACGACCTGCTCGAGGGCCGCGCCGCCGGCACCCGCGGCTACGACCTGGCCGCGCTGTACGTGGCCAACCGCTACCGCGCCATCGGCCTGCAGCCGGCGGGCGAGGACGGCAGCTACTTCCAGCGCGTGCCCCTGCTCGAAGGCCGCCGCCTGCGCGACGGCGCCGGCTTCAGCCTGGTGCGCGACGGCCAGGAGCGCCGGTTCGCCTTCGAGGACGAGTTCCTGCCGGGCATCAACTTCAACGCCGCCTCGCACTCGGTGACCGCGCCGCTGGTGTTCGTGGGCCAGGCCGTGCACGCGCCCGAGCTCGAACACGACGACTTCGCCGGCGTCGACGTGCGCGGCAAGATCGCCGTGTACTTCTCCGGCGCGCCGTCCACCTTCCCCAACACCCAGCGCGCCTACCACGCCTCGGGCCGCGAGAAGCTGGCGCGCCTGGCCGAACGCGGCGCCGTGGGCGCCATCACCATCGGCAACCCGGTGGACGAGGCCAAGTACCCCTGGGCGCGCAACGCCCGCAACTGGGCCATGCCGGGCATGCGCCTGGTGGGCGACGACGGCGCGCCGGTCGACGCCTTCCCGCAGCTCAAGGCCAGCGCCAGCCTGAGCGTGCACGCCGCGCGCGAGTTGTTCGAGGGCGCGAAGATGGACGCCGAGGAAGTGTTCGCGCGCCGCGAGGCCGGCACGCTCGAAGCCTTCGACCTGCCCGGCCAGGCCACGCTCACCGGCGCCACCGCGCTCGAGACGGTGGAAAGCCGCAACGTGGTCGGCAAGCTGCCGGGCTCCGACCCGGCGCTGTCGGCCGAGCACATCGTCTACACCGCCCACCTCGACCACGTGGGCCACGGCGCCGAGGTCAACGGCGACGGCATCTACAACGGCGCGCTCGACAACGCCCTGGGCACCGCGGTGATGCTGGAAGCCGCGCACGAGCTGGTGGCCGGGCCGGCGCCGAAGCGCTCGCTGCTGTTCGTGGCGGTCACGGCCGAGGAACGCGGCCTGCTGGGCGCCGAGCACTTCGCCACGCACCCCACGGTGCCGCGCGACTCGCTGGTGGCCAACATCAACATGGACATGCCGGTGTTCCTGGCCGACGTCACCGACGTGGTGCCGATCGGCATCGAGCACAGCAGCCTCGAGAACGACGTCAAGGCCGCCGCCGCCGAACTGGGCGTGGGCCTGAGCGCCGACCCGAAGCCGGAGGAAGTGGTGTTCGTGCGCTCCGACCAGTACGCCTTCGTGCGCCAGGGCATCCCGGCGGTGTACCTCGACGCCGGCATCAAGGCGCGCTCGCCCGACGTGGACGCGCTGGCGCTGTACGAGGATTTCCTGACCGGCCACTACCACCAGCCCAGCGACGACCTCTCGCGTCCGATCCACTACCCGAGCGCGGCCATGCTTTCGCGCCTCAACGCCGCCATCGGCCGCCGCGTGGGCGACGCCGCGGGCCGGCCGCAGTGGAAGGAAGGCGACTTCTTCGGCCGCACCTTCGGTGGCCAGGCCGCGCCGTGACCGCGCGGCTTTCCCCGAAGCAGGCAGGGCTGCTGTTCGCGCTGATCATGTCGCTGCTGATGGCGGCGATCATGTCCGGCATCATCACGGCGGTGAACCGCGGCCTCGCGCCGGGTTACCTGATGGCCTGGGGCCGCAGCTTCGCCATCGCCTGGCCGATCGCCTTCCCGCTCATCCTGGTGCTGGCGCCGCGCGTGCGCGCGTTCGTCGAGCGCGTCGCGCGCGGCTGAGTTTCAGCCGCCGAGGTGGCCCAGCGGCAGGCCGCGGGCCTGCTTCACGGTGCGCAGCACGAAGCTGGAATTGATGTCGGCGACGCCGCTGGCGTTGAGCAGGTGGTCGAGCAGGAAACGCGAGAAGTGGTCGAGGTCCTGCACCACGACCTGCAGCAGGTAGTCCATCTCGCCGGTGAGCGCGTGGCAGGCCACCACTTCGTCCCAGCGGTTCACCCGCGCGGTGAAGGCCTCGACGGCCTCCGGGTCGTGCCGGGCCAGCTGCACGCGCACGAAGGCCTGCAGGCCCAGGCCCACCTTGCCCGGGTCGATGCGCGCGGCGTAACCGGCCAGCACGCCCAGCTGCTCCAGCCGCTGCACGCGGCGCAGGCAGGCCGAAGGCGACAGGCGCACGCGCTCGGCCAGGTCGGCATTGCTCAGCCGGCCCTCGCGCTGGAGTTCGGCCAGCAGGGCCAGGTCGGTGCGGTCCAGGCGGACGCGGTCCATTTCCTGCCTTTGTTCGGTGGTTTGGTGCAATTATGTTGCGCCCTGTTGGCCTGTACCCGCAACTTCGCAAGCCTGTTGCGGGACTCCGGCGCTAGACTGGTGCGGTCCGTACGGAGCCGCCATGAACCCCCCGAAGCGCGTCGAACACCAGCTCACCGACAAGGGCTACGTGCCGGTCTACACCACGGCCGTGGTCGAGCAGCCCTGGGCCAGCTACAGCGAGCAGGACCACGCGGTCTGGGCGACGCTGTTCCGGCGCCAGCGCGATATCCTGGTGGGCCGCGCCAGCGACGAATTCCTGCGCCAGCAGGAAGCCATGGGCATGACGCCCGACCGCATCCCGAAGTTCGACGAGATCAACCCGATGCTGCGCCGGACCACCGGCTGGGAACTGGTCGGCGTCGAGGGGCTGCTGCCGGAGCTCACCTTCTTCGAGCACCTGGCCAACCGCCGCTTCCCGGTGACCTGGTGGATCCGCAAGCCCGAGCAGCTCGATTACCTGAGCGAACCGGACCTGTTCCACGACCTGTTCGGCCACGTGCCGCTGCTGATGAACCCGGTGTTCGCCGACTACATGGCCGCCTACGGCCGCGGCGGCGTCAAGGCGCACGCCATCGGCCCCGAGGCGCTGGTGAACCTGACGCGGCTGTACTGGTACACGGTGGAGTTCGGCCTGATCCGCCAGCCCGACGGCCTGCGCATCTACGGCAGCGGCATCGTCAGCTCCAAGGGCGAATCGATCCACTGCCTGGAATCGCCGGCGCCCAACCGCATCGGCTTCGACCTCGAGCGCATCATGCGCACGCGCTACCGCATCGACACCTTCCAGAAGACCTACTTCGTCATCGACAGCTACGAACAGCTGATGGAGGCGACGCGGCCGGACTTCACCCCGATCTACGCGAAGCTGGCCACGCTGGCCAGCTTCCCGGCCGGATCGGTGCAGGAAGGCGACCTGGTCTACCAGCGCGGCAACGGCGAAGGCTGGCTGGACGACGGCGACGTCTGAGCTTTCACCGGCCGGCCGTACTTGCGGTTGAGCCAGGCGGCGGCGACCAGCGATGCCGCCAGCGGCGCGAACCAGGCGAAGTTCTGCAGCAGAACCGGGTCCACGCCCGGCAGCAGGCTGCGCAGGCCGATGCCGAAGAAGGCGATGTGGGTGGCCACGCCGTTGCCGACCATGGCGCCGTAGTGTTCCTTGAGCCACCACTTCGGGTCGGTGGCGCTGCGCCGCCGGGCGCGCAGCGCGCCCACGCCGGCCGCGGCGCCGACGCCGCCGAACACCGCGAAGATCGGCTGGTCGATGCGCAGGCCCAGGGCCACCATGGCCAGGCCGGCCAGCACGCAGGCACCGGTGAGGCCCCAGTAGACCTTGCCGAAGAAACGCTCCGGCGAGCGCTTGTCGCGGATGGCGCGCCAGGCGGTCCAGCAGGCCTGGGCCACCAGCAGCAGCAGGAAGGCGAGGAAGGCGGCGATGTTGGGTTTGTCGGCACGCAGCGCCGCCGCCACCATCGGCAGGCCGGTGGCGAGGATGCCGCACATCGCCAGCAGGTAGGCCTGGCCGGTGCGGCGGTGCAGGGGCGTGCCCTTCTTCACCAGGCCGGCGGTCCAGTAGGTGGCCAGCGCGACCGCGCCGAAGGCGACGTGCAGCAGGACGATGACTTCGTAGGTGTTCATGGGGCTCCTCCGGGTTCGGCGCCAGTGTCGCGGCGCGCCGGGTGCCGGTCAGGTGCCGGCGGTCACCGCGACGGCCTGCCGGAAGTCACTTTCTTCGCCGCGGGCCTTGAGCACGCGCGCGCGGCGGCCCAAGCTGCGCGCATGCAAACCCGCCTGCGCACCGTGTTTTCGCCGCTGAGCTTCGCCGCCTACCTGGCCTGGGGCGCGATCGGCTGGGAGCTGTTGTTCACCCGCTGGGATTCGCCGGCCTGGCTGGATGCGCCGGCGCCGGGCTGGCTGCTGGCGGGGCTGCACCTGGCTTTCCTGGCGCTGTTCATGTCGGTGGTGGGCAACGACCGGGCCTCCCTGGGCCGGCTGCGCCTGCGCGTGGCGCTGCAGTTCGGCATCGCCTTCGCGCTGATGGCGCTGGCGCGCAACAGCACGCTGCCGATCCTGCTGATCCTGTGCGTGGTGCAGGTGGTGCACGTGTGCCCCCCGCGGCCCGCGGTGGCGATCGTGCTGGCTTCGAACGTGGTGATGTTCCTGGTCTACAGCGAACTCTGGCAGTTCCGCAGCGCGCTGGTGAACACGCTGATGCACATGAGCTTCCAGGCCTTCGCCGGACTGACCGCCTGGTTCGGCCTCAACGCCGAGCGCGCGCGCGACGCGCTGGCCGCGGCCAACGCCGACCTGGTGGCCACGCGTTCGCTGCTGGCCGAAACCGCCCGCGACGGCGAACGCCTGCGGCTGTCGCGCGAATTGCACGACGTGGCCGGGCACAAGCTCACCGCGCTCAAGCTCAACCTGGCCGCACTGGCGCGCGACCCGCGCTTCGGCGAGGACGCGCAGGTGGCGCTGTGCGCGCGCCTGGCCGACGAGCTGCTGGCCGACATCCGCGGCGTGGTGCTGCAGATGCGCCGCGGCGACGGCCTGGAGCTCGGCCCGGCCCTCGAGGCCCTGGCCTCGCCCTTCCCGCGGCCGCGCCTGCACCTGCAGATCGCCGGCGACGCGCGCGTGGCGTCGGTGGCCCAGGCCGAGGCGGTGCTGCGGGCGGTGCAGGAGGGCCTGACCAACGCCGCGCGGCATTCGCAGGCGAACAACCTGTGGGTGGTGCTGCGCCGCGAAGGCGGGCAGCTGCGGCTCGACATCCGCGACGACGGCCGCGGCCGCGGCGAACTGACGGCCGGCAACGGCCTGGGCGGCATGCGCGAACGGCTCGAGGCGATCGGCGGCGGGCTGGACGTGCGCCGCACCGACACCGGCGGCGTGCACCTGCAGGCCTGGCTGCCGGTGGCGGCATGAGCCCGCCCATCCGCATTGCGCTGGCCGACGACCAGGCCCTGGTGCGCAGCGGCCTGACCGCCTTGCTCGCCGGCTTCCCGCAGCTGCAGCTGGTGGCCCAGGCCGACGACGGGCAGGCCCTGCTCGACGCGCTGGCGCTGGCGCCGGCGGACGTGATCCTGTCCGACATCCGCATGCCCGGCCTCGACGGCTTCGGCCTGGTGCGCGCCCTGCGCGCCCGCGGCGACGCCACGCCGGTGGTGCTGCTGACCACCTTCGACGACGAAGACCTGCCGCTGCGCGCGGCCGAGGCCGGCGCCCAGGGTTTCCTGCTCAAGGACGCCTCGCCCGAGGACCTGGTGGAGGCGATCGAACGGGTGGCGAACGGCGAAACCCTGCTGTCGCCGGTGCCCACCGACCCGGTGCGCGCGCGTTACGCCTACCGCGACCAGGCCGAGCCCACCGATACCTTCACCGAGCGCGAGGTGGCGATCCTGCGGCTGCTCGCCGGCGGTTATTCGAACAAGGAAATCGCCCGGGCCGTGTTCCTGTCCGAGGGCACCGTGAAGAACTACGTTTCCGACATCCTCGACAAACTCGGCACCCGCGACCGCACCCGCGCCGTCCTCAAGGCCATCACGCTGCGGATCATCTGACCCCGCCCGATGCCCTTGGGCCCGGCCCGCCGGGCTCAGGCGCCCAGCAGCACCACCGCGGCCACGGCCGCCACCATCAGCGCCAGGCCGATGGCCACCCGGATGCCGTAGGTCGCGCCGCCGCTGAAGAAGGCGATCACCGCCTTGGCCACCGAGCTGGCGGCCAGCAGCGCGACGATGCCCCAGCGCGCCTGCGTGGCGTCGAAGGTGCCGGTGAGCCAGAGCTTGCCCACCGTGGCCGCCGCCGCGTGCAGTTCGGCCAGCGCCGCCAGGGTGGCGGCCACCATCGCGCCGCGCGGACCCAGCCAGGCATTGAGCGCGGCCGAGGCGAACAGCACGGCCGTGATGATGGCCGCGAACGCCAGCGCATGCCGGAAACGGAACATGCGGCTCTCGGACGTGGGCGGCGGCGCGCCATCGCTGCCGGGCCGCAGGCCCAGCAGGCCGCCGGCCAGCAGCACGCCGCAGGCCGCCACCAGCTCCACCCACACCACCGCCAGCAGGCCCGGCGACACGGCCAGGAGCACCGGTACGAACAGGCTGATGGACGCCAGGTTGGCCAGCAGCGCCGCGCTCACCGCCGGCGAGCGCAGTTCCGGCATTTCGCGGACGCGCTGGCCGAAGCCGGCCACCGCCGCGGTCGAGGACACGAAGCCGGCGAAGAAGCCCGCCACCGCCAGGCCCCAGCGGTTGCCCACCATGCGCAGGGCCACGTGGCCGGCGGCGCTGATGGCCATCATCAGCACCACCAGCTTCCACAGCGTGGCCGGGTTGAAGACGTCGAAGGGCCCGATCACGTGGTCGGGCACCAGCGGCAGGATCACCAGGGCCGAGGCCAGCAGCACCAGGCCGTCGCGCACTTCGCTTTCGCTCACCCGCTCGCGCGCCAGCCGGTGCAGGGGCGCCTTGGCGTACACCAGCACCGCCACCACCACGCCCAGGCCACCGGCCAGGGCCGGCACCATGACGGCCAGGCCGCCCAGCAGGCAGGTGAGCACCAGGGTGATCTCGCCGGTCAGGCCCGGATCCTCGGCGCCGGTCTGGCGGTAGCTCAGGGCCGCGAACAGGCCGCACAAGGCCAGCACCACGGCGAAGGCCACCGGGTCGAGCCACAGCGACACCGCGCCCGCCATCGCCGCCAGCGCGTGCGTGCGCAGGCCGGCCGCGGTGGGACGGTCGGGGTGCCGGCGCTCGCGCACGGCGCCCACCAGCAGGCCCACGCCCAGGGACGTGCCCAGGGGCAGCAGCGGCAACGCCTCGTGGCCGGCGGGAAGCATGGCCCGATTGTGCCGCCAAGGCCCCCCGCGCTTGCAAGCCCGCCGCGAGGCCGGACAATGCACGGGTCCGCCGCCGCCCGCTGGAGCCCCATGAAGCCCATTTCCCTGACGCGCTACCTCATCGAGGAGCAGCACGCCGGCCGCATCAACGCCGACCTGCGCTTGCTGATCGAGGTCGTCGCGCGCGCCTGCAAGTCCATCTCCATCGCCATCGGCAAGGGCGCGCTGGGCGGCGTGCTGGGCGAGGCCGGCACCGGCAACATCCAGGGCGAGGCGCAGAAGAAGCTCGACGTGCTGAGCAACGACATCCTGCTCGAAGCCAACGCCTGGGGCGGCCACCTGGCCGGCCTGGCCTCGGAGGAAATGGACCACAGCCAGCCCATCCCCGACGCCTTCCAGCGCGGCAACTACCTGCTGCTGTTCGATCCGCTCGACGGCAGCTCGAACATCGACGTGAACATCTCGGTCGGCACCATCTTCTCGGTGCTGCGCTGCCCCGACGGCGTCACTTCGCCGGGCGACGAACACTTCCTGCAGCCCGGCAGCACCCAGGTCTGCGCCGGCTACACCACCTACGGCCCGAGCACCATGCTGGTGCTCACCGTCGGCCACGGCACCCACGTGTTCACGCTCGACCGCGAGGTGGGCAGCTTCATGCTCACCGGCCGCGGCGTGCAGATCCCGGCCGACACCAAGGAGTTCGCCGTGAACATGTCCAACCAGCGCTTCTGGGAAGAACCCATGCAGCGCTACGTGGGCGACCTGCTCAAGGGCAAGGAAGGCCCGCGCGGCAAGGACTTCAACATGCGCTGGGTGGCCTCGATGGTGGCCGACGTGCACCGCATCATCACCCGCGGCGGCATCTTCAGCTACCCGCTCGACAGCAAGTGCCGCGACAAGGGCGGCAAGCTGCGCCTGATGTACGAAGCCAACCCCATGGCCTTCATCGTCGAACAGGCCGGCGGCGCCGCCAGCACCGGCCGCCAGCGCATGCTCGACGTGCAGCCCACCGGCCTGCACCAGCGCGTGCCGGTGTTCCTGGGCTCGCGCAACGAAGTGGCCGAAGCGGTGCGCTACCACCACGAATCCGACCAGGGGGCCTGAGTGACCGGCGGCGACTTCATCGAAGTTTATGAAGGCGCCATCCCGGCGCCGGTCTGCGCGGAGATCATCCGGCGCTTCGAAGCCAGCGGCCAGGACCAGCCCGGCCTGGTCGGCGGCGGCCTCTACCCCGACCTCAAGCACAGCCGCGACATCAGCATCAGCGGCAAGCCCGAGTGGCGCGAGGTGGAGGCCACGCTGGTCAAGACCGTGCTGGCCTGCCTGGCCGACTACCTGCGCCGCTACCCGTACACCCTGATCGCGCCGCTGATGGTCGAGCACGGCACGAAGAAGGAATCGCGCCGCCTGCAGGCCGAGGATTTCCCGGGCCTGCCCGACGCGCAGCTGGGCGAGATCATCCGCGCCATCTTCCGCCCGGGCCGCATCAACCTGCAGCGCTACCGCGCGGGCGAGGGCGGCTACCCGTACTGGCACTGCGAGCTCTACCCGCGCGACCCCGCCTGCGACACGCTGCACCGGCACCTGCTGTGGACGGTGTACCTCAACGACGACTTCCAGGCCGGCGAAACCGAGTTCTACCACCAGCAGCGCAAGGTGGCGCCGCGCACCGGCAGCCTGCTGATCGCACCGGCCTCGTTCACCCACACCCATCGCGGCAACCGCCCCGAGGGCGGCGACAAGTACATCGCCACCAGCTGGGTGCTGTTCAACCGCGCCGAGCAGATCTTCGGCAAGCCGGGCTGAGGCGCGCGCCTAGAACAGCTCGCCCTGCGGCGAAGGCGGACGCGGCGGCGTGAACGCCGAAGTGTCGAGCGGGCGCGAACGCCATTCGCCGAAGCCCAGCTTGCGCCAGGCCAGGTCGAAGCGCGCCTTCACCATGGCGGCCCAGGCGCCGGTGCCCGACTGGCGCTGGCCGAAGCGGGCGTCGTAGTCGCGGCCGCCGCGGGCCTGGTTCACCAGCGCCATCACGTGCGCGGCGCGTTCGGGCAGGTGCGCGTCGAGCCAGTCGCGGAACAGCGGCGCCACTTCGTGCGGCAGGCGCAGCAGCACGTAGCCGGCACGCGTGGCGCCGGCTTCGCGCGCAGCGGCGAGCACGGCCTCCATCTCGCCGTCGTTCACCGCCGGGATGACGGGCGCGAACATCACGCCGGTGGGAATGCCGGCCGCGGCGAGCCGGCGGATGGCCTGCAGGCGCCGGTGCGGCGCGCTGGCGCGGGGTTCGAGCCGCGCCGAAAGCCGGTTGTCGAGCGTGGTGACCGACAGCGCCACGCTCACCAGGTTGCGCGCGGCCAGCGGCGCCAGCAGGTCGAGGTCGCGTTCGACCAGGGCGTTCTTGGTGAGCAGGGTGAAGGGGTGGCCGCAGTCGCCCAGCACTTCGATCACGGCGCGCGTGAGCCGGTGCCTGCGCTCGATGGGCTGGTAGGGGTCGGTGTTGGTGCCCATGGCGATCGGCGCGCAGCGGTAGCCGGGCCGGGCCAGTTCGGCGCGCAGCACCTCCGCCACGTTGGCCTTGGCGAACAGCCGCGTTTCGAAATCGAGCCCGGGCGAGAGTTCCAGGTAGGCGTGCGAGGGCCGCGCGAAGCAGTAGCTGCAGCCGTGCTCGCAGCCGCGGTAGGCGTTCACCGAGCGGTCGAAGGGCAGGTCGGGCGACGTGTTGCGCGAAATGACGCTGCGGGCCTGTTCCAGCGTGACGGTGGTGCGCGGGTCGGGCGCGGGCGCGTCGGGCTCCCAGCCGTCGTCCACCGGCTCGTGGGTGGTGCGTGCGAAGCGCCCCTCGGGGTTGCCGGTGGCGCCGCGGCCCTTGGTCACTTTACGGCGGCCGTTCTCTGCGATCATGCCCCCAGTTTGGTCCACGGCGGTCTCGCCCGCCGAGACAGGAGGAAACGCCATGGCGTTGAGCGAGTGGTGGCCGGAACTCGGGCCCTGGCTGGTCGGCACCTGGGTGCTGTACCTGGCGGTGCTGGCCGGCTGGATCGTGCTGCAGAAGCGCGAACCCATCGCCACGCTGAGCTGGCTGCTGTCCCTGGCGGCGCTGCCGGTGCTGGGGCTGCTGATCTACCACTTCTTCGGCCCGCAGCGCATCGTGCGCCAGCGGCGCCGGCGCTCGCTGGCGCGGCGTGGCCTGCAATCGGCCCTGCCGGCCGACCTGCACCCCAGCGAGGACTGCGCCACGGTCGCGCGGCTGGCCCAGGCCGCCACCGGCTACGCGCCCTGCACGGCCACCGACGCGCGCCTGCTGGTGGGCGGCCAGGCCACCTTGGATGCACTGCTCGAAGCCATCGCCGCCGCCCGCCACCACCTGCATGTCGAGTACTACATCTTCGAACCCGACCGCACCGGCACCCGGGTGCGCGACGCGCTGGCGGCGAAGGCCCGCGAGGGCGTGCGGGTGCGCCTGCTGCTCGACGCGCTGGGCTCGGGCCGCCTGGGGCGAGCGTTCCTGGCGCCGCTGCTCGAGGCCGGCGTGGAGCTGGCCTGGTTCCACCCGGCGCGCCTGCGCTGGCTGTGGCGGCCGCGCATCAACCTGCGCAACCACCGCAAGATCGTCGTGGCCGATGGCCGCGTGGCGTTCACCGGCGGCATCAACGTCACCGACGACGAAAACGAAGCGGTGAACCCGCGCGCCTTCCACGACCTGCACCTGCGGCTGGAAGGCGAGATCGTGCGCTGGCTGCAGCTGGCCTTCCTGGAGGACTGGCACTACGCCACCGGCGTGGCGCCGCGCGACGACGGCCTGTGGCCGCCCGCCCCGCCCGGGCGGATGGTGGCGCAGGCCCTGCCGGCGGGGCCGGATTCGCCCTGGGAACCGGTGCACCGGGTGAAGGTGGAGGCGATCCACCAGGCCAACCACCGCGTGTGGCTGGTGACGCCGTATTTCGTTCCCGGCGAGGCGGCCCGCATGGCGCTCACCTCGGCGGCGCTGCGCGGCCTGGACGTGCGGGTGGTGGTGCCGGCGCGCAGCGATTCGCGGGTCGTGAGCGCCGCGGCGCGCTCCTATTTCGACGAACTCACCGCCGCCGGCGTGCGCGTCTTCGAATACCAGCCGCGCATGCTGCACAGCAAGGCGCTGCTGGTGGACGACGACACCTGCATCATCGGCAGCGCCAACTTCGACCACCGCAGCTTCCGCCTGAACTTCGAGCTCAGCGTCCTGCTGCACGACGCAGGCGTGGCCGCCGGCCTGGAAGCCGAGCTGCAGGCCACCCTGGCCCACTGCCGCGAGGTGCGCGCCGGGTCCCCGCCGGCCCCGTTCCTGCGGCGGCTGGGCGATGCGAGCGCGCGCCTGCTGTCGCCCCTGCTCTGAGGGGACCGGTGGCAGCGCCGCCGGCTTGGGCTACACTCCGGCCAAACAAGCGAGGTGCCGCATGCACTGGCTCTACTTCCTCGGGTCCCTGGCCTGCCTCGGGCTGGCGATGATCCGCAGCCTTCCCAGTTTCGCGGTGCTGGTGCTGCTGGCCGGCGCCCTGGGCTTCATGGTCGCGTTCCTGCTGGGCTGGGTGAATTCCCGCATCTCCAGCAGCTCGCGCGACGTCAGCCACATCATGAGCGCCGACGAACTGCGCCAGCTGCGCGAACAGGCGCAGGCCCGCAAGGCCGCGCAGTCCGGCGGCGACGATTCCCCGCGCTGAACCCCCAAGGAGATCCCCGCATGAACACCCTCGTTTTCCTCATCATCGGCGCGCTCGCGGGCTGGCTGGCCGGCGTGGTGATGAAGGGCCGCGGCTTCGGCGTGGTCATCAACATGGTGGTCGGCGTGCTCGGCGCCTTCTTCGGCGGCTGGCTGCTGCCCAAGCTGGGCGTGAGCTTCGGTGGCGACTTCGGCCTGTTCTTCACCGCCTTCATCGGCGCGGTGGTGCTGCTGGCCCTGATCGGCCTGGTCAAGAAGGCCTGAAGCAGGGCCTCAGCGCGGCGTGCCGCGGCGGCAGGCGTCGGAACAGTAGCGCACCTGCTCCCAGTTCCTTTCCCATTTCTTGCGCCACTGGAAGGGGCGCTGGCAGACCGGGCAGGTTTTTTCCGGCCGCGGCGTGCCGGCGCGCCGGCGCTCAGCCGGCATCGGCCTGCACGCGGTTGCGGCCGGCGCGCTTGGCGCCATAAAGCGCGGCGTCGGCCCGGCGCAGCAGGCTGTCGGGCTCCACCTGCACGTCGGGCACGAAGCCGGCCACGCCGATGCTGACCGTCATGCCGGCGTCGCTGGAGGCGATGGCGGCGCGGATCTGCTCGGCGCGACGCACGGCTTCGGCCGGGTGCACGCCGGGCAGCAGCAGGGCGAATTCCTCGCCGCCATAGCGGGCCAGCAGTTCGCGCTGCGGATCGTGCTGCTGGTTCAGGCGCTGGGCGATGCCCTTGAGCTGCACGTCGCCCTCGAGGTGGCCGTGGGCGTCGTTGTAGGCCTTGAAGTGGTCGACGTCGATCATCAGCACCGACAGCGGGCGGCGCTGGTCGAGGCAGCGATACCATTCGCGGCGCAGGCCGTTTTCGAGCGCGCGGCGGTTGGCCACGCCGGTGAGGGCGTCCTCGGTGGCGAGTTCGGCGAGCTTGCGGTTGACGTCTTCCAGCTCATGCGTGCGTTCGGCGATGCGCGCCTCGAGCCGGCGATTGGCCTCCAGGAAACGCTCGGTGCGCTGGCGCACCAGCCACAGCGCCACCACCAGGCCACCGGCCAGCAGCGCCGTGGCCACCAGGCCGAGCACCCACAGCTGTTCGTACCAGCGCGGCTGCACCTGGAAACGGTAGGTGATGCCGGCCGGCTGGCGGCCGGTGCCGGTGCGACCCTGCACTTCCAGCGCGTAGTCGCCGGCGGGCAGGGCGCGGATGAACAGGTCGCGGTCGGCCCAGTTGCTCCAGCCGGGCGTGACGCCGTGGAGCAGGTAGCGGAACTCGGCGCCGCTTTCCATGCTGACCATCGAGAAGCGCATGCTGAGGCTGTGGCCCGGCGGCACCTTCACCGGCTCGTCGCCGCTGCGCAGCGGCAGGGCCCGCGTTTCACCCTTCTCGCTGCGGGCCAGCACCGATTCCATGGCCAGCTGCAGTGGCTGCGGCGCCGGCGCGCTTTCGAGCGGGTTGAACTGCAGCAGGCCGGACCAGGTGGCGATGCGCAGCACGCCGTCGCGGTTCACGCGCAGGTAGGAGTAACCGGCGAGGCCGCGGCCACCCGGGTACACCGCGTTCCAGGTGCTTTCCCCCGGGGCCCGGTGCCAGAGTTCGCGGGTGGTGTAGGCGTAGGCGCCCAGCGGCGTTTCGGCGACCTGCAGTTCATTGCGGCGGTCGCCCAGGGTGAACGGCGGCGCGTCGTCGGCCACGAAACGTTCGCCGTCGAAGCGGAAGCCGGCATCCCGGCTGATGGCGTGGATGCGGCCGTCGAGCTGGTAGACGCTGGTGCCGAACTGGGCGTCCACCACCAGGCCGCGGCTGTCGTCGAAGACCTCGCGGCGGGTCACTTCGCCGGTGGGCAGGTCCAGCTGCCAGCGCTGCACCGGGCCGCGGGTGTCGCCCATCCACAGTTCGCCGGGGGCACCTTCTTCGAGGCCGGACAGGCTGATGTCCTCGAGCGCGACAACGTGCGCCAGCTCCCAGCGGCCGCGCGCACGGGACAGCAGCAGCAGCTCGGTGCCGGTGACGGCGAACATCAGGTCCGGGTCGTGGCGCGAGGGCTGCAGGGCGTACACGCCATGGTTGGGGTGCGTGTAGAGCGTGCGCGGCTGGCTGGCGCCGGGGTCGAGCACCAGCAGCCCCTCGCGCACGCCGGCCAGCAGGCCGGCGTCGGTGGAATGCAGCGAGTAGGCCTCGTATTCGGTCCAGCCCAGGGCTTCGGTGCGCGGCTGGCCGGTCTCGTCGGCGGTCATGCGCTGCACGCCCTGGCTGGTGGCCAGCCACAGCGCGCCGTCGTGCCATTCGAAATCGTTGGGGCTGCCGGTGATGCCCTGCTTGGCGCCCAGGAAGGACCAGGCCGAGGGCAGCGACAGCCGCACCAGGTTGCCTTCGGTGGCGACCCACAGGCCGCCTTCCCGGTCCACGTTCAACGCGATGACGCTGAACACGCCGAGGTCGAGCTGCTCGCGCAGCTGGTAGCCGGCGTCGACGCGGATGAGCTTGCCATCGAGCGTGCCGATGACGACGCTGGCATCGGCCAGCTCCTGGAAAACATAGCTTCGCTCGCCGGCGAGCAGGTCGCTGGCTTCGCCCGGGATGCGGGTGATGCCCTTTTCGTTGGCGCGGAAGAGGCCGCTGCGGGCGATCAGCAGCAGTCCGTCCCCACGCGCGAGCAGGCCGGGCAGGGGCACCTTGGCGAACTGTTCGCCGCCCGGCAGGAGCTCGAAGCGCCCGTCTTCGAACCGGCACAGGCCCTTGCCGTGCACGCGGCTGTAGAGCTGGCCGTTCGCGGGGTAGAAACTGCGCACTTCGCTGTCGAGGGGCCAGTTCTTCGGCTTTCCGGCGCCGTCGTAGGGCAGCAGCACGAGCCGGTCCTCGGCGCGGAAATACACGCCTTCGGCGGTGGCGACGACTTCCTGCACGAAACCGAGCAGGCGCGAGTCGCCGGCCAGGCCGGCGGCGTCGAGCAGCTCCTCGTAGCGATGCCCGCCTTCGCCGTCGGGAACCAGCCTGCCGAAGGTGTCGTAGCCGCCGACGTAGATGCGGCCGTCGGCGCCCAGCGCCAGCGAGCGTGCGGCCGAGCGGCCGGGCAGCGAGGTCAGGTCCCAATCAACGCCGTTGAAGCGGAGCACGCCTTCGAGGTTGCCGACGTAGAGCTCGCCGCTGGCCGACGTGGCGAGCGCGAGGTGGGTGGGCGCCGAGCGCGTTTCTTCCGACGTGTACTGGCGCGACAGCGGTTCGCCCTGCACCGGACGCGGCTGCGCGCTGGCCAGGGCGGCCCAGGCGGCGACCAACAGGACGGCAGGGAGCAGGCGGCTCAGGCGCATGCCCCAATTATGGCTGAACGGAACCCCGCAAAGCGCGAACGGGTCGGGGTTTTCGGCAGGCCGGCCCCCGCGTTAGGCTGGCGGAATGACCGTGCTCAGCGTCAACGTCAACAAGGTGGCCGTCCTGCGAAACTCCCGCGGCGGCAGCGAGCCCAGCGTGGTGGCGGCGGCCGAGGCGGCGATCCGCGCCGGCGCCGGGGGCATCACCGTGCACCCCCGGCCGGACCAGCGCCACATCCGGCCCGGCGACGTGCGCGACCTGGCCGCGCTGGTGGCGGGGCGGGTCGAGTACAACCTCGAAGGCAATCCCTTCGCCCCGCCCCGCGAGGGTTATCCCGGCCTCCTGGCGCTGGTGGCGGAAGCCCGGCCGCAGCAGGCGACCCTGGTGCCCGACGGGGACGGCCAGCTGACCTCGGACCACGGCTTCGACCTGGCCAGGGATGCCGCGCGGCTGCGGCCGCTGGTGGCCGAGCTGAAGTCGCTCGGGGCGCGGGTGTCGCTGTTCATGGATGCCGGCGCGCCGGACATCGAGCGTGCCGCCGACGTGGGCGCAGACCGCATCGAGCTCTACACCGGCCCTTACGCCGAGGCCTTCGCCGCCGGCGACGCTTCGGCGGCCTTGGCGCTGTGCGCCGAAACGGCGCGTCGGGCCCAGGCCGTGGGCCTGGGCGTCAACGCCGGCCACGACCTGAGCCAGGCCAACCTCGGGGCCTTCCTGCGCGGGGTGCCCGGCGTACTGGAGGTTTCCATCGGCCACGCCCTGGTCGGCGAAGCGCTCTATGCGGGCCTCGACGCGACGGTGAAGGCCTACCTGCAGGTCATCCGCACGGCCGGCTGAGCCGGCTTCAATCCAGGGCGATGTTGGCGACGCCAGCCCGCTTCGCGGCCGCGAGCGCGGTGGCGGCCGACTGGTAGTCGGCTTCCGGCGCCACCTGCACCTTCAGCACCAGGCCCGGTTCGCGGGCCAGCTGGTCGGCCAGGGCCTGCTCCAGCGCCGGGCCGGTGGTGGCCTGGCCGTCCACCCGGAACAGGTCGCCCGCCTCCACGTGGAGCAGGACGGTCGGAGGCGGTTCCCTCCGGGCGTCGCTGGACTGCGGGAGCCAGAGCCCGATGCGGTGCTCCATCAGCGGCGCGGTGACCATGAAGATCACCAGCAGCACGAGCATGACATCCACCAGCGGCGTGATGTTCATCTCCGCCATCGTGTCCTGCGAGGATCGGGCGGCGGCGAAAGCCATGGCGCACTCCTGTCGGGGGACCTGGCTTTCGTTCTACGCCGCGACCGGTGGGACCGGCAAGCCGGCGGCGCCTGCGCTGGTCGGGGGCGATTCAGCAAAAAAAAACGCCGCCCGGAGGCGGCGTTGCTGCAGGGTGCGGGAAGCGGGCGTTACTGCTGCACGCCGGGTTCCACGAAAGCGATCTTCGCCATGCCGGCGTTCTTGGTCCGGGACAGGACCTTGGCAAGCGTTTCGTACTGCGCGTCCACGTCCGTCTCGATTTCCACGGTCGGCTGGCGGCTCATGTCGCCGCCGGCGCGCTCCACTTCGACCTCGAGGGCCGACTGCAGGGTGGACATCGGGATCGGGGTGTTGTTCCAGGTCACCGTGCCGCCGGCGTCGATGCGCAGGCGGATCGGCTCCGGCGGATCCTTCGGCGGCGGCGGCGGATTGCTCGTGCGCTGCGGAAGGTCGACCTGGATCTGGTAGGACAGCGCCGGGGCGGTCACCATGAAGATGATCAGCAGCAC
>NZ_AVCH01000179.1 GCF_000747075.1 Arenimonas malthae CC-JY-1 | reverse complement strand
ATCAATCACTTGCGAAGTCTTTCCAACCTCGCCCCTCATGGCGTTTCGCCCGAGGGAGCCGCACATTATACGGCAGTTTTGCAGGACGTCAACACCTCGTTTCGTCCTTTTTTCACCCCCGCCGGCGGCTTGGCCGTCGAGGGGCGCGAACTATAGCCGGGCCGTCCGGAATTGGGAAGGGGGCATGACTCCCCGGCGGCAGGCTGCCTCCCCGGTTGGCGCCTTGACACCCGAGGCGGGCGTGCAGGAACGTCCATTGAAGTCTTTCCGGAGAATTCCATGCGCCCCACCCTTGCCCTGCTGGCGCTGCTCGCGCTGTCGCCCCTCACCGGCTGCGCCTCCGACGGCCAGCCTTGGGTCGAACTCAAGGGCCAGCGCTTCGTGGTGGAAGTCGCCGATGACCACGACGAGCGCGCCCGCGGCCTGATGTTCCGGGACCAGCTTCCGGAAGGCGCCGGCATGCTCTTCGTGCACGACGCCGAACGCCCGCTCGCCTACTGGATGAAGAACACCCGCATCCCGCTCGACATCTTCTATTTCGATGCCTCGCGCAAGCTGGTGTCGGTCTCGCGCGGCGTGCCGGCCTGCTCGCTCGGCGACCGCTGCCCGCCGTACCCGAGCGACGGCCCGGCGTTGTACGTGCTTGAACTCAATGCCGGCCAGGCAAACGCGCTCGGCGTGGCGCCGGGAGACACCATCACTTTCGGCCCCGGCATCCCCGAGCGCGGCGCACCTTGATTCATCCCTCGAAGGGGACCACATTGGGGGCATGAACCATCCACGCGCCCTGCCCGACTGGAACACGCTGGCCACGCTCGGCGACGACGAGCTGCCGCTGCTCGACACCGCGCTTTTGATCGCGCGCGACGAGTATCCCGACCTCGACCCCGCGGGCTATTCCGCGCAGGTCGACACCTATGCCGAGGCATTGCGTCCCCAGCTCGAAGGCGACGTGGACCTGCCGGCGCGCCTCACGGCGATCAATCGCTACCTGTTCGAAGAGGTCGGCTTCGCCGGCAACAACCTGCAATACGACGACCCGCGCAACAGCTACCTCAACCAGGTGGTCGACCGGAAGCTGGGCATTCCGATTTCGCTGGCGGTGATACAGATCGAAGTCACCCGCCGGCTGGGCATGCCGCTCGACGGCGTTTCGTTCCCCGGCCATTTCCTGGTGCGGCTACCGGTGGACGACGGCATCCTGGTGCTCGACCCGTTCAACAAGGGCCGGCCGGTGAGCGCCGAGGAGCTGCGCGAACGCGCGTCGCCGCACCTGGGCGGGCAACCGCCGGATGACCAGCAACTGCTGCAGATCCTGGCGCCCGCGACGCACCGCATGATCCTGATGCGCATGCTGCGCAACCTGAAGGGGCTGTACCTCGAACGCGGCGACTGGGAACGCGTGGCGCGAAGCGCCGACCGCCTGCTCAAGCTCTCGCCCGACACCGCCGAGGCCCTCCGCGACCGCGGCCTGGCGTATCGCGAGCTGGGTTACGCGAAAGGCGCGCGCGAAGACCTCGCGCGCTACCTGCAGCTGCTGCCCGAGGCGGACGACGTCGAGTCCGTGCGCTCGGCCCTGATCGACCTCAGCGGCTCGCCGTCGCGCCTGAACTGAATCGCGGGCTCAGCCCGCGGGCACCATTTCGAAATCGTCCTTGGTGACGCCGCAGTCGGGGCAAACCCAGGTATCGGGAATGTCCTCCCAGCGGGTGCCCGGGGCGATGCCCTCGTCGGGCAGGCCATCGGCCTCGCTGTAGATGAACCCACAGACCACGCACATCCAGGTGCGGTAGGCGGTGGCGGCTTCGCTGGTGCTCATTTCGGTCTCGCAGGCTCGGGAACGGCTACCATTCTCGCATCTGGACGGTCGTGCCGAAATGAACGCCCCCATCACCTGGCCGCTGCGCGGCCTGTACCTGATCACCCCCGACGAAACCGACACCGCACGGTTGCTGGCCCGCCTGCGGCCCGCGCTGGCCGGGGGTCCTGCCCTGCTGCAGTACCGGAACAAGGCCGCCGGCCCGGCGTTGCGCCGCGAGCAGGCCCGGGCCGTGCTGGCGCTGTGCCGCGAAGCCGGCATTCCCCTGGTGGTGAACGACGACTGGCGGCTGGCGCTCGAAATAGGCGCCGAGGGCGCCCACCTGGGCGGTGACGACGGCGACCTGGCCGAGGCCCGCGCCGCCGCCCCGGGCCTGCGCCTGGGCGCCTCCTGCTACGACGACCTCGCCCGCGCGCAAGCCGCGGCCGTCGCCGGGGCCGACTACCTGGCCTTCGGCGCCTTTTTCCCCTCCGGCACCAAGCCGCTGGCCCGCCGCGCCCACCCGGGCCTGCTGCGGGACAGCGCGGGCCTGGGCCTGCCGCGGGTGGCGATCGGCGGGATCACCCCGGACAATGCCCCCGGCCTGGTCGCCGCCGGCGCCGATTTCCTGGCCGTCATCGCCGGCGTGTTCGCCGCCGACGACCCGGCCGCCGCCGTGCGCGCCTACCACCGCGCCTTCGATCCCCTTCCGTAACGAGAGCCCCACCGAATGAACACCGCCACCAGCCACGA
This sequence comes from Arenimonas malthae CC-JY-1, assembly GCF_000747075.1. Lineage (GTDB taxonomy): Bacteria > Pseudomonadota > Gammaproteobacteria > Xanthomonadales > Xanthomonadaceae > Arenimonas > Arenimonas malthae. The sequence continues at coordinate 21,814 of NZ_AVCH01000179.1, read as the reverse complement.
CCTCTTCACCCGCGCCCTCGACCTGATGCCGGGCGGCGTCAATTCGCCGGTGCGCGCCTTCAAGTCGGTCGGCGGCGAACCGTTTTTCGCGGCCAAGGCCGAGGGCGCCTACCTGGTCGACGTGGACGGCAACCGCTACGTCGACTACATCGGCAGCTGGGGCCCGATGATCGCCGGCCACGCGCACCCGAAGGTGCTCGACGCGGTGGCGCGCACCATGCAGAACGGCCTGAGCTTCGGCGTGCCCAACGCGCTCGAGGTGACCATGGCCGAAACCGTGCGCCGCCTGGTGCCGTCCATGCAGATGATGCGCATGGTGAACTCGGGCACCGAGGCCACGCTCTCGGCCATCCGCCTCGCCCGCGGCGCCACCGGCCGCACCCGCATCGTCAAGTTCGAGGGCTGCTACCACGGCCACGGCGACAGCTTCCTGGTGAAGGCCGGCTCCGGCGCGCTCACCTTCGGCCTGCCGAACTCGCCGGGCGTGCCCAAGGCGCTGGCCGACCTCACGCTCACCCTGCCCTACAACGACTTCGAGGCCGCCACGAAGCTGTTCGACGAAGTCGGCGGCGACATCGCCGGCGTGATCGTCGAACCCATCGTCGGCAACGCCAACTGCATCCTGCCGCGCGAAGGCTACCTGCAGCACCTGCGCGAACTTTGCACGAAACACGGCGCCATCCTGATCTTCGACGAAGTGATGACCGGCTTCCGCGTCGCCCTGGGCGGCGCGCAGGCGCGCTACGGCGTCACGCCCGACCTGAGCACCTTCGGCAAGATCATCGGCGGTGGCATGCCGGTGGGCGCCTATGGCGGCCGCGCCGACCTGATGCGCCAGGTCGCCCCGGCCGGCCCGATCTACCAGGCCGGCACGCTCAGCGGCAACCCGGTGGCGATGGCCGCGGGCCTGGCCACGCTGGAGCTCATCCAGGCGCCGGGCTTCTACGAGCGGCTGGAACAGAACACGCACAAGCTCTGCGACGGCCTCGAAACCGCCGCGCGCGAAGCCGGCGTGGCGGTCACCACCACCCGCAGCTGCGCCATGTTCGGCCTGTTCTTCACCGACAAGCACGTCGAAACCTTCGCCGACGCCATGGCCTGCGACACCGCCGCCTTCAACCGCTTCTTCCACGCCATGCTCAAGCGCGGCGTGTACTTCGCTCCCTCGGCCTTCGAAGCCGGCTTCCTGTCGTCGGCGCACGGCGAGGCCGAGCTGGCGCACACGCTCGAGGCCGCCCGCGAGGCCTTCCGCGAGGCCCGCGCGGGGTGAAGCGACCGGCACTGGTGCTGTTCGACCTGGACGGCGTGCTGGCGCACTACGACCATGCGCCGCGCCTGCGCGTGCTGGCCGAACGCACCGGCGCCACGCTGGCCGCGGTGAACGAGGCCCTGTTCGAATCGGGCCTCGAGCGCTCGGCCGACCTCGGCCAGGTCGACACCGCCGGGGTACTGGAGGAACTGTCGCGTCGCCTGGGCGTGGCTGTTTCGCTGGACGACTGCCTGGCCGCCCGCGCCGCCGCCATGCAGGCCGACGCCGCCGTGCTCGAACTGGCCAACGCCGCGGCGCGGCACGCCCGGCTCGCCATCCTGACCAACAACAGCCTGATGCTGCGCGACCACCTGGCCGCGCTGTGCCCGCCGCTGGCGCCGCTGTTCGGCGACCGGGTGTTCTGCTCGGCGCAGTTCGGCCTGGCCAAGCCCGAGCCGGAACTGTTCCGCCGCTGCCTGGCCGAGCTCGGCGTCGCGCCGGCGCAGGCGCTGTTCTTCGACGACAAGCCCGACAACGCCAAGGGCGCTCGCCGCGCCGGCCTGCGGGCGCACACTTACCGCGACGTCCCCGGACTGCGCGCACACCTCGCCGTACACGACCTGCTGGAGCCCCGCCATGACCCGCATTGAAACCCTGGCCGTGCACGCCGGCGGCGAACCCGACGCCGACACCGGCGCCGTCTCGCCGCCCATCCACCTGGCCACCACCTTCCGCCATGGCCCGGCCGGCGAACGCAGGGCGGGCTATGAATACCAGCGCGAATCCAACCCCACCCAGGACCGCCTCGAGACCGCGCTGGCCGCGCTCGAGGGCGGCGAATCGGCCCTGGCCTTCGGCTCGGGCATGGCGGCCATGGCCGCGGCGCTGGAATCGCTGCCGAACGGTTCGCACGTGCTCATCCCGTCCGATTGCTACACCGGCCTTCGCGTGCTGGGCGCCGAATTCCTGCCCGAACGCGGCATCACCACCACCGCCGTGGACATGGGCGACCTGGCCGCGGTGCGCGCCGCGCTTCGCCCCGAAACGCGGATGATCTGGACCGAGACGCCCTCGAACCCCAGGCTCTGCGTGGCCGACATCGCCGCGCTGGCCGGCATCGCCCACGGCCACGGCGCGCTGCTGGCCTGCGACAACACCTTCGCCACGCCGGTGCTGCAGCGCCCTATGGCACTGGGTGCCGACCTGGTGATGCATTCGACCACCAAGTATTTCGGCGGCCACAGCGACGTGATGGGCGGCGCGCTGGTGTTCGCGCGCCGCGACGGCTTCCACGACGCCGTCTTCCACCGCCGCCACGTCACCGGCGGCATCCTCGCGCCCTTCAGCGCCTGGCTGATCCTGCGCGGCTGCCGTTCGCTGCCGGCGCGCATGGCCTGGCACTGCCGCAATGCCCGGGTCCTGGCGCAGTTCCTGGCGGCGCATCCGGCGGTGGCGGCGGTGCACTACCCGGGCTTGGCCACGCACCCGGGCCACGAGGTCGCCGCGCGCCAGATGTCCGACTTCGGCGGCATGCTCAGCCTGCGCGTGAAGGGCGGCCGGGCGGCGGCCCTGCGCGTGGCCGGCGCGCTGAAGCTGGCGATCAACGCCACCTCGCTGGGCGGGCCGGAGACCCTGGTCGAGCACCGCGCCTCCATCGAAGGCGCCAACGCACTCAGTCCCGACGACCTGCTGCGCGTGTCGGTGGGCCTGGAGGCCGCCGAGGACCTGCTGGCGGACTTCGCCCAGGCGCTGGACGCCGCCCGCGCATGAAGCCGCACCGCTTCGCCGGCAAGGACTTCGGCCCCGCCCGCGAGCACGGCTGGCGCGCCCGATGGTTCGACATCATCTTCAGGCACGACGCGGGGGCGCCGCGGCGTTTCGACCTGCTGCTGATCGCGGCCATCGTCGCCAGCGTGTTCGTGGTCATCCTCGACAGCGAGGCGGAACTGCACGCGCGCTGGTCGAAATGGTTCTACCTGGCCGAGTGGGGCTTCACCCTGCTCTTCACCGTGGAATACGCGGTGCGGCTGGCGGTGGTGCGCAACCCGCTGCGCTACGCACTGAGCTTCTACGGCGTGGTGGACCTGCTCTCCATCCTGCCCACCTACCTGTCGCTGTTCCTGCCCGGCAGCCAGGCCTTGCTGGTGGTGCGCATCCTGCGCATCCTGCGCATCTTCCGCGTGCTCAAGCTGATGGAATACACGGAAGCCGGCGGCGCGCTGGTGTCGGCGCTGTACCGGTCGCGGCGCAAGATCGCGGTGTTCCTGATGGCGGTGCTGACCCTGGTGGTGGTGTTCGGCGCGGCCATGTACGTGGTCGAAGGCCCCGAACACGGCTTCGAATCGATCCCGGTGTCCATGTACTGGGCCATCGTCACCATGGCCACGGTGGGTTTCGGCGACATCGCGCCGGTGACCCCGGTGGGCCGCTTCATCACCTCGGTGCTGATCCTGATCGGCTACGGCATCATCGCCGTGCCCACCGGCATCTACACGGCCGAACTGGCGGCCGGCCTGCGCGAACGCCGCAAGGTGGCCTGCGAAGGCTGCGGGCTCGCCGAACACGAGCCCGACTCGGCGCACTGCCGCCGCTGCGGCGCGGAACTGCCGGCGCCCTGAATCACCAGGCGCCGGTGTTGGGCATCGACGCCCAGGGTTCGGCCGGCGCCAGCGCCTCGCCCTTCTGCAGCAGCTCGATCGAAATCTGGTCGGGCGAGCGCACGAAGGCCATGCGGCCGTCGCGCGGCGGGCGGTTGATGACGACGCCGTGCGACTGCAGGCGCTCGCAGGCGGCATAGATGTCGTCCACCTCGAAGGCCAGGTGGCCGAAGTTGCGGGCGCCGCCGTAATCCTCGTCGTCGTAGTTGTAGGTGAGCTCCACTTCCACGTCGGGGTTGGCGGGCGCGGCCAGGTACAGCAGGGTGAAGCGGCCCTGCGGGTAATCGCGGCGGCGGGTTTCCACCAGGCCCAGGGCATCGCGGTAGAAGCGCAGCGAGGCGTCCAGGTCGCGGACGCGCACCATGGCGTGCAGGTATTTCATCGGCGCAGGGCCTCCATCAGTTCGGGGTCGTCGAGGAACAGGTCCGGCAGCAGCGGCTGCGACGGGTCCACGGCGTAGGGCGTGAAGTCGGTGGTGCCGCTTTCGCGCAGCACCGCCTCGTCAATCAGGAAACGGCCGGCGAAGCCTGCCGCGGGCCGGGTGAGCACGGCGTGGGCGGCGTCGGCCATGATCTCCGGCTTGCGGCACTTGGCCGGCTCGGTGCCGGGGATCATCTTCAGCGCGTCGGTGGCGATGACCGTGCGCGGCCACAGTGCGTTCACGGCCACGCCGCGCGGCCCGAACTCGGCCGCCAGGCCCAGCGTGACGAAGCTCATGCCCATCTTGGCCAGCGTGTAGCCGGTGTGCGGGCCCCACCACTTCGGGTCGAGGTTGGGCGGCGGCGCCAGCGTCAGGATGTGCGGGTTCGCGGCTTTAAGCAGGTGCGGCAGGCAGGCCTGCGCGCACAGGAAGCTGCCGCGGCTGTTGACCTGCTGCATCAGGTCGAAGCGCTTCATCGGCGTTTCCAGCGCGCCCTGCAGCCAGATCGCGCTGGCGTTGTTGACCAGGATGTCGATGCCGCCGAAGCGCTCCACCGTGGCAGCCACCGCGGCGTGGACCTGCTCTTCCTCCCGGATGTCGCACTGCAGGGCCAGGCCCTGGCCACCGGCTTCGGTGACGGCGGCCGCAGCGCTGTGGATGGTGCCGGGCAGCTTGGGATTGGGCACGCCGGACTTGGCGGCGATGGCCACGTTGGCGCCGTCGCGCGCCGCGCGCAGGGCGATGGCCAGGCCGATGCCGCGCGAGGCGCCGGTGATGAACAGGGTTTTGCCGCGCAGGGTGGACATGGGGTTCTCCCGTACTTTGGACTTAAGTGTAAACCGGGCGCCGTGATGGCCAGCCTATAATCCCACCCCATGGATTCCGCCCGCCTCGAAGCGCTCGTCGCCTGGATCGCCCAGCATCCGCTCGCCGCGGGCCTCGTCATCTTCCTGATCGCCTTCGGCGATGCGCTGGTGATCCTCGGCGTGGCCATCCCCGCCGTGCCGCTGCTCTTCGCCGTGGGCACGCTGGTGGGCCTGGGCCACGTGGACGGCGGCTACGCCCTGGCCTGCGCCACCCTGGGCGCCTTCGCCGGCGACGGCATCAGCTACTGGGTCGGCCACCGCTACGGACCGCAGTTGCGCCAGCGCTGGCCCTTCCACAAGCACCCGCAGTGGCTGGAGCGCGGCGAAGTCACGTTCCGTCGCCACGGCATGAAGAGCATCGTGATGGCGCGTTACGTCGGCGCCATCCGCCCCTTCGTTCCGGCCATCGCCGGCATGCTGAAGATGAAGCTGCGCCAGTACGTGCCGGCCAGCGCCTTCGCCGCCCTGGTGTGGTCGGCCACGTTCCTGGCGCCGGGCTGGGTCTTCGGCACCTCGCTCGACCTGGTCGCGGCCGTGGCCGGGCGCCTGGCCATCGTGCTGGCGGTGGTGCTGGTGCTGGTGGCCGGCATCTGGGCCACGGTGTTCTACACCTGGCGGTGGCTGGGCGCGCACGCCACCGAACTGCTGGAGCGGGCGCTGGCCTGGTCGCACCGGCATCCGGTGCTGGGCCGCTATTCGGAAGCGCTGATCGACCCGAACCGCCCGGAGTCGGCCTCGCTGGCGCTGCTGGCCATCGTGCTGGGCCTGGCCGGCTGGGGCTTTTTCCACATCCTGATTTCGGTCGGCGGCGGCAGCGCGCCCTCGCAGCTCGACCTCACCGTGCACCAGCTGATGTTCGGCCTGCGCAACCCGCTGGCCGACATCCCGATGGCCTTCCTGGCCACGCTGGGCGACGCCGCGGTGCTCACGCCCGCGGTACTGGGCGTGTTCGCCTGGCTGATGTGGCGGCGCCGCCACGTCGCCGCCTGGCACTGGCTGGCGGCGCCGGGTTTCGCGCTGGTGCTCACCTGGTTCCTGGGTTACCTGCTGGACATGCCCAAGCCACCGGCCTCGACCGCCGTGTTCGGCTTCAGCTTCCCCTCGGCCTCGGTGACGCTGGCGACGGTGGTGTACGGCTTCTTCGCGGTGCTCATCGCACGCGAACTGCCGGGCCGCAACCGCGCCTGGCCCTACGTGGTGGCGGGCCTGGTGGTGGCGCTGCTGGGCTTTTCGCGCCTGTACCTGGGCGCGCACTGGCTCAGCGACGTGCTGGCCGGCACCCTGCTCGGCCTGCTGTGGATCGCGGCGCTGGGCATCGCCTACCGCCGGCGCATGGTGCGCTCGTTCTGGGTGCGCCCCACGGCCACGGTGTTCTTCGTCGCCATCCTGGCCATGGCCACCTGGCACGGGAGCCGCAGCGCGGACGAAATGCTCGAGCGCTTCCAGCCGCCGATGGCGGGCGCGCCGGTGGCGATGGACGCGTGGTGGCGCGACGACTGGCAGCAAAGCCTGCCGGCGCGCCGCAACGAACTGCACGGCCGCGACGCCTGGCCGCTGAACGTGCAGCTGGCCGGCCCGCTCGATTCGCTGCGCGCGCGCCTGCTGCTGTCGGGCTGGGAAAACTACAGCACCGGCGGCTGGTACGGCCTGCTGCAGACGCTCGACAAGGACGTGACGCCGCACGAACTGCCGGTGCTGTCCGCCACCCACCAGGGCCGCGGCGAGGTGCTGGTGATGGCGCGCCGCGACGACGCCGGCGGCCGCATCCGCGTGCTGCGCCTGTGGGCCAGCCCGGTGCTGCTGCAGCCCGGCGACCAGCCGCTGTGGATCGGCACCGTGCAGGAACTCGAATTCACCCGCCGGCTGGATTTCTTCAGCTACTGGCGCGCGCTGCCCGGCGAGGACGCCCTGCTCGACGGCCTGCGCCACGACGTTGGCGAAATGGAATCGGCGCTGGACGCGCGCACCGACGATGGCCAGCGCGTGCTGCGCCTGCGCGCGCCGCAAGTCCCGGCGGGCTGACGCCGCTTATTCGGGCTGGAAGTCGGGCAGGCGCTCGACCAGCTGCTGCAGGCGCGCGTGCGGGTCGTCGAGCTGCAGCAGGGCCTGGCGCTCGGTGGGCTCCAGCGGCAGCCATTCGGCCAGGCGCCAGCCCACCCACGCGGCATCGGCCAGCGCCCCCTTGCCCGGGCCTTCGTGCTCGACGCCGGCCTTGTCCATGATGCGCGCCAGCAGCACCGACAGCAGCGCGTGCTCGTCGCGCAGCGCCACCACGCCCGGGTCGTCCAGCCAGCGCACGTCGGCGACGATCAGGCCGTCGTCGCGCACGCGGGTGCGTTCGACGTGGAAGCGGCGCCGGCCTTCCACCGTCAACCCCAGCAGCCCGTCTTCGGTCAGGGCGAAATCGACGATGGCGGCCTCGGTGCCCACGGCCGCGGGAATGGCCGGTTCGCCGACCTCGCGCCCGGCAAGGATGAGGCAGATGCCGAAGCCCTCGCCGCTGCGGCCGCAGCGCTTGACCAGGTCGAGGTAACGCGGCTCGAAGATGCGCAGGCCCAGCCCGCCGCCCGGGAACAGCACCTGGCCGAGCGGGAACAGCGGCAGCTCCGTGAGCGCCACGGCTCAGCCCGCCAGCTGCGCCAGGAAGCGGCGCGGGGCGCCGTCGAAGCCGCCGTTGGACATGAACACCACGTGGTCGCCGGCGCGGCAGCGGCGGCCCAGCGCGGCCACCAGCGCGTCGGCGTCGGGCACGGTTTCGCCCTCGCCGCGCAGCGCGCCCACCACCTTGCCCGCGTCCCAGGCCAGCTCGGGGCGGTGCAGGAAGACCACGGCGTCGGCCTGCTCGAGCGAAGGCGCGATCTGCGCCGCATGCGCGCCCAGGCGCATGGAATTGCTGCGCGGCTCCATCGCCACCACGATGCGCGCGCCGCCGACGCGGGCGCGCAGGCCCTCGAGCGTGGTGCGGATGGCGGTGGGATGGTGCGCGAAGTCGTCGTAAACGGTGATGCCGCCGCGTTCGCCCAGCACTTCCAGCCGGCGCTTCACGCTCACGAATCCAGACAGCGCCGGGATGGCGCGCGCCAGGTCGGCACCCACCGCGTTCGCAGCGGCGATGGCGGCCAGGCCGTTCATCACGTTGTGCCGGCCCACCAGCGGCCAGCGCACGGTGCCCACCAGCGCGCCACGGTGCAGCACGTCGAAATTCGTGCCGTCGGCGGCGTGCAGTCGCGCCGTCCAGTCGAAGCGGCCGTCGAGGCCGAAGGTCTCCACCGGCGTCCAGCAGCCCATGGCCAGCACCTCGGCCAGCGCCGGCTCCTCGCCGTTGACGATGAGCCGGCCGCGGCCCGGCACGATGCGCACCAGGTGGTGGAACTGGCGCTGGATGGCGGCCAGGTCCGGGAAGATGTCGGCGTGGTCGTATTCGAGGTTGTTGAGGATGGCCACCGCGGGCCGGTAGTGCACGAACTTGCTGCGCTTGTCGAAGAAGGCGGTGTCGTATTCGTCGGCCTCGACCACGAATTCGCGGCCCGTGCCCAGGCGCGCCGACACGCCGAAGTTCTCCGGCACGCCGCCCACCAGGAAACCCGGGTCGCGGCCCGCGGCCTCGAGCAGGAAGGCCAGGATGGACGTGGTGGTGGTCTTGCCGTGGGTGCCGGCGACCGCCAGCGTTTCGCGGCCCGGCAGCACGTTCTCGCTCAGCCACTGCGCGCCCGAGGTGTAGCGAAGGCCGGCGTCGAGCACGTGCTCCACCGCCGGGTTGCCGCGCGAGAGCGCGTTGCCCACCACCACCTGGTCGGTGCCGGCGGCGATGTGCGAGGCCGCGTAGCCCGAGTGCAGGCCGATTCCCAGCTGCTCGAGCTGGGTGGACATGGGCGGGTAGACGTTCTGGTCGCTGCCATCGACGGCATGGCCGAGTTCGCGCGCGAGGGCGGCCACGCCGCCCATGAAGGTGCCGCAGATGCCGAGGATGTGCAGTTTCATGGTCTCAGGATGTCATCAAGCCGCCGCGGCGGGAACCGGCGGCGCCAGCCACACCAGCAGCATCAGTTCCAGCAGCACCAGCGCGATCGCCAGCGCCAGCGCCTGGCCGCGGCGGATTTCGAGCGCCTGCCGCCAGATGCTGGCCTCGACGCGCAGTTTCCAAACGAACAGCACCAGCGCCGCCAGGCCGGGCAGCATCGCGCTGGCCGGCGGCTGCTCCACGTCCAGGTAGGGCCGCAGCGCCAGCGCCGCCGGCAGCATGGCCAGCGTGAACAGCAGGCCGCTGCCGGCCAGTGCCAGCAGGGTCTGCGCCGCGCGGTTGCGCAGCCCGCGCAGGTTGAGCAGGGCCTGGGTGACGCCGAAGAGCATGAAGGCGGTGACGCCCACCCGCGCGGCCAGTTGTCCCGGCGGCGCTTCGGTGGCGGCGCCCATGGCCACCTGCAGCGCCATCAGCGCAAACGCGAAAAGGGCGACGGCAGGCGGCGAGTAGGGCAGGTCCTGCGGCCCGCGCCGCAGGAGGCAGAGTTCGAACAGGGGGCGCAGCAGCGCCACCACCGCGGTCGGCTCAGCCCACTTCGGGCGTGGGCGCCAGGGCTTCCAGGATGCGCTGGAACACCTCGTCCATCGCGCCGACGCCGTTGAGGCAGGCCAGGCGACCGGCGTTGCGGTAGTAGTCCACGACCGGCGCCGTGGCCTCGTTGTAAACCTTGAGGCGGTTGCGCACGGCTTCCGGGCTGTCGTCGGCGCGGCCTTCGACCTGGGCGCGGCCGGCCAGGCGCGAAATCAGCAGCTCGGTGTCCACGTCCAGCTGGATGGCGATGTCCATCGGCTGGTGCAGCTTCTTGAGCAGGGCGTCGAGCGCGTTGGCCTGGGCCAGGTTGCGCGGGTAGCCGTCGAGGATGAAGCCGTTGCCGGTGTCGCCGGCGGTCAGGCGCTCTTCGAGCATGCCCAGCACGATCTCGTCGGACACCAGGCCACCGGCCTCCATCACCGCCTTGGCCTGCAGCCCCAGCGGGGTGCCCGCCTTGACGGCGGCGCGCAGCAGGTCGCCAGTGGAGATGTGCGGCACCTGCAGGTGCTCGCGCAGCCGGGCGGCCTGCGTGCCCTTGCCCGAGCCGGGCGCGCCGAGAAGTACCAGTCGCATGCGTTCAAACCCCTATAAACAAGGACGCACGGCGCCGTCTTAACCCCTTTTGGCTATAGTGGGGCCGCCGACAGGCCGTGCGGACTGGGAAACGCTACTGGCCGGGGCGGCTCAAGTCAATGAAAGGCAGGAAAACATGGGCAAAGGAACGCTCCTTTACGCGCAGTCCGGCGGGGTCACCGCCGTCATCAACGCCACCGCCGGGGCCGTGATCCAGGCCGCCCGGGCCCGCAAGGTCAAGGTCCTGGCCGCCCGCAACGGCATCCTGGGCGCCCTGCGCGAGGACCTGGTGGACACCTCGAAGGAGTCGGCCGCGGCCATCCGGGCCCTGGCCCACACCCCCGGCGGGGCCTTCGGCTCCTGCCGCTACAAGCTCAAGTCGCTCGAGCAGGACGCCGCCAAGTACGCGCGCGTGCTCGAGGTGATCAAGGCGCACGACGTGCGCTGGTTCCTCTACAACGGCGGCAACGATTCGGCCGACACCGCGCTCAAGCTCTCGCAGCTGGCCGCGGCCTCGGGTTACCCGCTCACCTGCGTGGGCGTGCCCAAGACCGTGGACAACGACCTGGTGGTGACCGACTGCTGCCCCGGCTTCGGTTCGGCGGCCAAGTACACCGCGGTGTCGGTGGCCGAAGCCGCGCTCGACGTCGAGGCCATGGCCGACACGTCCACCAAGGTCTTCGTCTACGAGGTGATGGGCCGCCACGCCGGCTGGCTGGCCGCCGCCGCGGGCCTGGCCGGCCAGGGCAAGGACGCCGCGCCGCACATCATCCTGTTCCCCGAAGTGGCCTACGACGAGGCCGCCTTCCTGGCGAAGGTGAAAACCACCGTGGCGCGCGTGGGCCACTGCGTGGTGGTGGTGTCCGAGGGCATCCGCCACGCCGACGGCCGCTTCGTCGCCGATGCCGGTGGCGGCAAGGACGCCTTCGGCCACAGCCAGCTCGGCGGCGTCGGTCCGCTGCTGGCCGCCACGGTCAAGGACAAGCTGGGCCTGAAGGTGCACTGGACCGTGCCCGACTACCTGCAGCGCTCCGCCCGCCACCTGGCCTCGAAGACCGACCTGGCGCACGCCCAGGCCGTGGGCAAGGCGGCGGTCGAATACGCGCTCAAGGGCCTGAACGGCGTGATGCCGGCCATTGTTCGCCTGGCGGACAAACCCTACCGCTGGAAAGTGGCGCCCGCGCCGCTGTCCGACATCGCCAACCACGAGAAGAAGATGCCCAAGGGTTTCATCGACGCCTCGGGTTTCGGCATCACCCCGGCCTGCCGTCGTTACCTGGAACCGCTGGTGCGCGGCGAGGCGCCGCCGCCGTATGGGCCGGACGGCTTGCCGAAATACGTTCGACTCAAGCTGTCAGCCGTGCCGAAGAAGCTTCCCGCCTTCGCCGGCTGAACCGGCCGCGCTGGCCGGCGGGTGCCGGTGACCACCGGCACATCCGCGGGCCGGGCGCGGCTGGGAGCATTCACCCCTTCATGTCGCCCCGATCCCCGGAGAATCCCGTGAAACCGCATCGCTTCCTCATCGCCCCGGTCCTGGCCCTTGGCCTGCTGGCCACCGGCGCCGCCCTGGCCCAGGCCGGCACCGGCAACCTTTACCGCGTGACCAGCAAGATGGAAGTGGACGGCATGCCGATCCAGATGCCCTCGCAATCGGTCGAGGTATGCGGCCCGAAGAACCAGGCCAGCGAGAAGATGATTCCGGCCGACGAGAACTGCACCGTCACCGACTTCCGCGTGGTCGGCAACAAGTCCACCTACTCGATGACCTGCCGCGGCGAGAACCCGATGACCGCCTCCGGCGAATTCGAGCAGCTCGGCCCCGACGCCTACCGCGGCAAGATGCGCATGCGCACCGAAGGCGAAGACGCCATGACCATGAACATGGCCTTCGAAGGCAAGAAGATCCGCGACTGCGACTACGCCACCGAGTCGCCCGAGGCCCAGGGCCGCGCCATGCTGGCCAAGACCTGCGGCGAGATGCTGCGCACGCCCGACCCGATGATCTACCAGAACTTCACCGGCCCGGACGCCATGTGCGCCTCCGACAAGGGCAAGTACTGCAGCGCCATGCTGGCGCAGTCGCTGAACCCGAAGTACATCCGCACCGGCGACATCAACCGCGCCAACATGCCGGCCGGCACCACCAGCTTCTGGGACGCGTTCGCAGCCTGCGGCACCTCGCGCCAGGCGGCCATCGCCAAGGCCTGCCCGATGGCCGAGAAGGCCAAGGACTATGCCTTCCTCACCGACTACTGCCCGGAACTGGTCGCCAAGGCCTGCGCCGCGGCCGACCCGCTCAAGGACGGCGACTTCCTGGTGCAGAGCTGCCCGGTGCAGGCCCAGGCCGCCGCCGCCAAGCACTGCGCCGGCCGTGACTTCACCGCCCTGCGCAGCTCGCCCTACGGCGGCTTCTGCAGCCGCTACGCCGCGGGTGCGCTGCAGGAGCGCAACCAGGGCGCCCCGGGCAACGGCCCGGCCGGCGAGCCGGCGCGCGAGCAGCCCAAGCCCGAGGAAGAGAAGAAGCCGTCCTGGCGCGACCGCCTCAAGTCCGCCCGGGACCTGATTGGCGGCTGAGCCCTTGTTCCGCTGGCTGGCCGCGGCGCTGCTTTGCCTGGCCTGCGCCACCGCGCAGGCCAGCGTGCCCCGCGACGCCTACCCCAGCGTCGCCAGGGCCTACTGGGTCGAGATCGACGGCCGGCCCACCTGGGCCGGCCAGCCCGACCAGCCGCTGCCCATGGCCAGCCTGGCCAAGCTGATGACGGCGCTGCTGCTGGCCGAACATGGCCAGCTCGACGGCACCGTGGTGGTCAGCCGCGGCGCCGCGGCCGCCACCGGCACCCGCCTGGGCCTGCGCGCCGGCGAACGCTTCCGCGCCTCCGACCTGTTCACCGCCATGCTGGTGCGCTCGGCGAACGACGCCTGCCGCGCGCTGGCCGACTGGCGCGGCGGCGACCTGGCCACGTTCGTGGCCATGATGAACGCCCGCGCCGCCGAACTGGGCATGCACGACACCACCTTCGCCAACGCCTGCGGCCACGACGCCCCGGGCCAGGCCAGCAGCGTGCGCGACCTGGCGAAGCTGGCGCGTGCGGCCATGGCCGAGCCGCTCATCGCCGCCGATGCAAAGCGCGAAACCTTCGCCTTCAGGAGCCTGGGCGGCCGCGCGTTTTCGGTGCGCAGCACGAACGCGCTGCTGGGCCAGTTCCCGGGCGCCATCGGCCTCAAGACCGGCTTCACGCCCGGCGCCGGCCGCTGCCTGATCGCGCTGGCCGAGCGCGACGGCCACGAGGTGCTGGCCATCCTGCTGCACGCGCCCGACCGCTGGTGGGACACCGTGGCCCTGCTCGAGCTGGCCTTCGACGAAGCCCGCCGCGCGCCGGCGACCGCCGCGCGATGAAGCCCTTGTCGGCGCCCGCCGCGGCGCTGGGCACGCTGGGCCTGCTGGCGGTGGTGGCGCTGGTTTACGCCAACAGCCTGTCCGGGCCGTTCCAGTTCGACGACTACAACGTCATCGTCGACAACCCGTCGGTGCATGGCCTGGCCGCGTGGTGGCACTCCATGCCCGGCATCCGGCCGCTGCTCAAGCTCAGCTATGCGCTGAACTGGGCGGCGTCGCCATCGCCCCGGGGTTTCCATGCGCTGAACCTGGCGGTGCATGGCGCCAACGCGCTGCTGGTTTGGGCACTGGCGCGGCACTGGCTGTCGACGCTGGCGCGGCCCACGCTGGCAGCGGACGCAGCCTGGTGGCTGGCGCTGCTGTTCGCGCTGCATCCCGCCGCCACGGAGGCCGTCACGTACATCAGCGGCCGCTCGGTGTCGCTGATGGCGCTGCCCTACCTGGCCTCGCTGCTTTGTTTCGCGGAAGGCCAGCGGCGCGGCAACCGCTGGCTGTCGGCGTTGGCTTCGCCGCTGCTGTTCGCGCTGGCGCTGGGCGTTCGCGAAACGGCGGTGACGCTGCCGGCGGCGCTGTTCCTGCTGGCCTGGTTCGGCGGCGCCTCGCCGCGCGCGGCGCTGCGCGGCCTCGGCCCGCACCTGGCGGTGCTGGTGCTGGCGCCGGTGGCCGCGTTGGCCACCGGCGCCTACGGACGTTTCCTGCACTACAGCCTGGGCACGCGCGACGCATTCGAACAACTGCTGGCGCAGGCCGAGGCGCTGCGTTACCTGTTCGCGCAGGCCCTGCTCGTGCTGCCGCCCAACGCCGACCCCGACCTTCGCATTCCCGCCGGGCTCGATGCCGCCACCCTGGCGACGCTTGCGGCCGCCGTGCTCGCGGGCATCGTCGCCCTGCTGACGCGGCGGCGCTGGCCCTGGCTCGGCTTCGGCATCGCGTGGGCGGCGCTGCAACTGGCGCCCACCAATTCGCTGCTGCCGCGCTTCGACCTGGCCAACGACCGCCATCTGTACCTCGCCCTGCCCGGCCTGGCGATGGTGCTGGTGGTGCCCGCGCTGCAATCGGGCTGGCGACGCGCCGGCCGTGCCGGCCTGGTGGCGCTGGCGTTGTGCATGGCCCTGCTGGCAGGGCGCCGCAACGACGACTGGCGGAGCGAAATCGCGCTCTGGCAGGCCACGGTGCAGCAGTCGCCGGCGAAGGCTCGGCCCTGGGCCAACCTCGGCTGGGCGCGCCAGCAGGCGGGCGACACCGAGGGCGCGCGTGCCGCCTACGAATGTGCGCTGGCGCTGGAACCCGCCCACGAACAGGCACTGGTGAACCGGGCGCTGCTTCCCGGCGCCGGCCCCGGACGCACGCCCGACGCCGCCTGCCCGGTGCGCTGACCCGCGCCGGACGCCCCTGCGCCACTCCCTCCGGGGCCGTGTGGCTTCACCTCCCCGCTTCGGGCCATACTCGGGCGGGGCGGCCGGTCGGCCGCCTACGCTTGTTCACTGTTTGACTCTGGGGAGGGTTGGCATGTTTGAGCAGTACGGACTACACCTTGCGATCGCCTGTGCGGCGGTCGCCATTCTCTACGGCATCTTCGTGGCGCGCTGGATCGTGGCGCAGCCCGCCGGCAACGAGCGCATGCAGCAGATCGCGGCGGCGGTGCAGGAAGGCGCGGGCGCTTATCTCAGCCGCCAGTACCGCACCATCGCCATCGTCGGCGTGGTGCTGTTCCTGGTCATCGGCTTCGTGCCGGGCCTGGGCTGGCCCACGGCCATCGGCTTCGCCATCGGCGCCATCCTGTCGGGCGCGGCCGGCTTCATCGGCATGTTCGTCTCGGTGCGCGCCAACGTGCGCACGGCGCAGGCGGCCACGGTGAGCCTCAACACCGCGCTCAACGTCAGCTTCAAGGGCGGCGCCATCACCGGCATGCTGGTGGTGGGCCTCGGCCTGCTGGGCGTGGCCGGCTACTTCTGGTTCGTGATGGGCGGCGCCGCGCCGACCGCCGAAACGGTGCAGTCGGCCATGCAGCCGATGATCGGCCTGGCCTTCGGCAGCTCGCTGATCTCCATCTTCGCGCGCCTGGGCGGCGGCATCTTCACCAAGGGCGCCGACGTCGGCGCCGACCTGGTGGGCAAGGTCGAAGCCGGCATCCCCGAGGACGACCCGCGCAACCCGGCGGTGATCGCCGACAACGTGGGCGACAACGTCGGCGACTGCGCCGGCATGGCGGCCGACCTGTTCGAAACGTATGCCGTCACCGTGATCGCCGCGATGCTGATCGCCGGCATCGCCTTCGACGTGTACGGCTGGGCCGGCGTGCTCTACCCGATGGTGCTGGGCGCGGTGTCCATCCTCGCTTCCATCGTCGGCACCTTCTTCGTGAAGGTGCGCAGCGGCGGCAAGATCATGAACGCCCTCTACCGCGGCCTGGCCGTGTCGGGCGTGCTGGCGGCCATCGCCTTCTACGTGGTCACCGACAACATGTTCGCCACCGGCCTGGGCATGCCGCTATTCTTCTGCGCCCTGATCGGCCTGGGCCTGACCGCGGCCATGGTGGTGATCACCGAGTACTACACCGCCACCGAATACGCGCCGGTGCAGCAGGTGGCCAAGGCTTCGGAAACCGGCCACGGCACCAACGTGATCGCCGGCCTGGCGGTGTCCATGAAGTCCACCGCCGCGCCGGTGCTGGCCGTGGCCGCCGCCATCTGGGGCTGCTACGAGATCGCCGGCCTGATGGGCATCGCCATCGCCGCCACCTCGATGCTGTCGATGGCGGGCATGATCGTGGCGCTCGATGCCTACGGCCCGATCACCGACAACGCCGGCGGCATCGCCGAAATGTCGGGCATGGACAAGGAAATCCGCGTCACCACCGACGCCCTGGATGCCGTGGGCAACACCACCAAGGCCGTCACCAAGGGTTACGCCATCGGCTCGGCCGGCCTGGCCGCGCTCGTGCTGTTCGCCGACTACGCCCACAAGCTGCAGGAATCGGGCCGCGAGGTGAACTTCTCGATCGACAACCCGGACGTGGTGATCGGCCTGCTGATCGGCGGCATGATCCCCTACCTGTTCGGCGCCTTCGCCATGCAGGCGGTGGGCCGCGCGGCGGGTGCGGTGGTGGAGGAAGTGCGGCGCCAGTTCCGCGAGATCCCCGGCATCATGGAAGGCACCGGCAAGCCGCAGTACGACAAGGCGGTGGACCTGCTGACCAAGTCGGCGATCCGCGAAATGATCGTGCCCTCGATGCTGCCGCTGTTCATCCCGATCATCGTCGGCCTGGTGCTGGGCGCCGACGCGCTCGGCGGCCTGCTGATGGGCACCATCGTCACCGGCCTGTTCGTGGCCATTTCGATGTGCACCGGCGGCGGCGCCTGGGACAACGCCAAGAAGTACATCGAGGAAGGCCACCACGGCGGCAAGGGCAGCGAGGCCCACAAGGCCGCGGTCACCGGCGACACCGTCGGCGACCCGTACAAGGACACCGCCGGCCCGGCCATCAACCCGCTGATCAAGATCATCAACATCGTGGCGCTGCTGCTGATCCCGATGCTCTGATCCGCGACATCGCCTGAAACGACGAAGCCCCGGGAAACCGGGGCTTTTTCTTTGCGCGTTCTTGCAGGAGGGCCTTCAGGGTCAGATCTGGGGAACCTCTTGCAGGAGCAGCAGCAGCGCGTCGCGGGTGCGGCGGCGCAGTTCGACGAACTGGGTGTCGATGGCGTCGGTTTGCAGCTGGTCGTTGTCGAGGTGCTCGAGGTTGTGGCAGACCTCCACCAGGTCGCTGGCGCCCATGGCCAGAGCGGCCGAACGCAGGTAGTGCGCGGCCTTGCCCAGGGCGTCGGCGTCGCCGGCCACCTGGGCGTGTTCCATCTTGCGCACCAGGTCGGGCGCCTCGTGCACGAACATGCGCACGAACTCGCTGAAGGCGCCGGGGCGGTCCCGGTCCAGCATGCGCAGCAGTTCGAGCGCCTTGGGGTCGAGCAGGGACTGGGCCATGGGGCGGGGGCTCCGACAAGGGGCGACCAGGCTATTCTGGCCGCTGGGGCCGCCGCTGCCTAGCCCGAAAATGGGGACAAACGCGCCCTGTCGAGTGCGGGCTCCAGCCCTTTCACGTATCCTTCCGGCCCCCACGCATGCCCTCCCCCGGGCGGATTCAGGAGATTCCCATGGCCCTTGACCTGGTGCCCACCGGCCGCGACGTGCCGAACGAAATCAACGTCGTCATCGAGATCCCCAAGGACGCCGAGCCGGTCAAGTACGAGGTCGACAAGGCCACGGGCGCGATCTTCGTGGACCGCATCCTGTCCACCCCGATGCGCTACCCCTGCAACTACGGCTACGTGCCGCACACCCTGTGCGGCGACGGCGACCCGGTGGACGTGCTGGTCATCCTGCCGCTGCCACTTATCCCCGGCTCGGTCATCCGCTGCCGCCCGGTCGGCCTGCTGAAGATGAAGGACGAGGCCGGCGAAGACACCAAGCTGCTGGCCGTGCCGGTGGACAAGGTGTTCTCGGGGTATTCGCACATCCACGACATCGACCAGGTCAGCCCGCACTGGCTCGAGCGCATTGGCCACTTCTTCGAGCACTACAAGGACCTGGAGAAGGGCAAGTGGGTCAAGCTCGACGGCTGGGAAGGCGCCGAATCGGCCCGCCGCGAGATCCTGGACTCGGTCCAGCGCTTCGAGGACAGCCCGGAAAAGCTCAACTACTGAGCGCGGCGCCGGCAGGTGAAGCGGGCGTCCAGCGTCAGGCGCCCGCGGCGCGGGTCTTCGGACAGCGCCGCGGCCGGCCCGATGTCGGGCGCGTGCCAGCGCCCGCCGTCGAACACCACCAGCCGGTTGTAGCGCGCCGGCACCCGCCCCAGCGGTGGCGCCGCGGCGCCGGCGCGGGGGTCGGGGAACAGGGTGCCGCCCAGCGCGGGATCCTCGAACAGGCACAGTGAGAACACCGCGGTGCCCTGCCCCGGCAGGTGCGTCGACGCCCGCGAGGGCCGCGGCGCCGCCGCCGTGGCCAGCGACAGCCAGCCCTGCGCATCGAGCACGCGCCGGAAGCCCAGGGGCTCGCGCAGGAATTCCGAGAAATACACGTCCAGCTGGGTCAGCACCGGGCCCGGCAGGGCCAGCCGCCGCACCGGGTGGCCGGCATGCGGGTCCACCGCGAACTCCGCCGCGTGCCTGGCCGCCAGTTCCACCCAGCGGCCCGGCTCGGCCAGCGCGTCGTCCACCACCAGGCACGGGGGGCCGCCCTCGAGGGGCAGCGTTTCTATCCTCGGCCTGGGCTTGAACACGCGCTCGGCTCCTTATTCCCGGCGATACACCTGCGACCCTTGGGCACGGAACTCCGCGGCCTTCTCGGCCATGCCCTGCTCCAGCGCGGCGGCCTCGTCGGCCACGCCCTTGCCGGCAGCGTACTCCCGAACGTCCTGGGTGATCTTCATGGAACAGAAGTGCGGGCCGCACATCGAGCAGAAGTGCGCGACCTTGTGCGCGTCCTTGGGCAGGGTTTCGTCGTGGTACTCGCGGGCGCGTTCGGGGTCGAGGCCGAGGTTGAACTGGTCCTCCCAGCGGAACTCGAAGCGCGCCTTGCTCAGCGCGTTGTCGCGGGCCTGCGCGCCCGGGTGGCCCTTGGCCAGGTCGGCGGCATGGGCGGCGATGCGGTAGGCCATCAGGCCCTCGCGCACGTCGGCCTTGTTGGGCAGGCCCAAGTGTTCCTTGGGCGTGACGTAGCAGAGCATGGCGGTGCCGAACCAGCCGATCATGGCCGCGCCGATGGCGCTGGTGATGTGGTCGTAGCCCGGCGCGATGTCGGTGGTCAGCGGCCCCAGCGTGTAGAACGGCGCCTCGCCGCACTCGCGCAGCTGCTTGTCCATGTTTTCCTTGATCAGGTGCATGGGCACGTGGCCGGGGCCCTCGATCATGGTCTGCACGTCGTGCTTCCACGCAATCTGCGTGAGTTCGCCCAGCGTTTCGAGCTCGCCGAACTGGGCCGCGTCGTTGGCGTCGGCGATGGAGCCGGGGCGCAGGCCGTCGCCCAGCGAGAAGCTGACGTCGTAGGCCTTCATGATTTCGCAGATTTCCTCGAAGTGCGTGTAGAGGAAATTCTCGCGGTGGTGCGCCAGGCACCACTTGGCCATGATCGAACCGCCGCGGCTGACGATGCCGGTGACGCGGCGCGCGGTCAGCGGCACGTAACGCAGCAGCACGCCGGCGTGGATGGTGAAGTAGTCCACGCCCTGCTCGGCCTGCTCGACCAGCGTGTCGCGGAAGATCTCCCAGGTCAGCTCCTCGGCCTTGCCGTCCACCTTTTCCAGTGCCTGGTAGATGGGCACCGTGCCGATCGGGACCGGCGAGTTGCGCATGATCCACTCGCGGGTTTCGTGGATGTGCTTGCCGGTGCTGAGGTCCATCACCGTGTCGGCGCCCCAGCGGATGGCGTAGACCAGCTTCTCCACTTCCTCGGCGATGCCCGAGGACACGGCGGAATTGCCGATGTTCGCGTTCACCTTGGTCAGGAAATTGCGGCCGATGATCATCGGCTCGATTTCCGGGTGGTTGATGTTGGCCGGGATGATGGCGCGGCCGCGGGCCACCTCGTCGCGCACGAATTCCGGCGTGATCAGCCTGGGCAGGTTGGCGCCGAAGGACTCGCCCGGGTGCTGCCGCAGCAGGTGCGCCTCGCGGATGGCGTCGATGCGCTGGTTCTCGCGGATGGCGATGTATTCCATCTCGGGCGTGACGATGCCGCGGCGGGCGTAGTGCATCTGGGTCACGTTGGCGCCGGCCACCGCGCGGCGCGGCGGGCGCAGGGCCGGGAAGCGCACGGCGTCGAGGCGGGCGTCGGCGGCGCGCTCGCGGCCGAAGTCCGAGCTCAGGCCCGCCAGCGGGGCGCTGTCGCCGCGCTCGGCGATCCAGGACGCTCGCAGGGCCGGCAGGCCGGTGGCCAGGTCGATGCGGGCGTCCGGGTCGGTGTAGGGGCCCGAGGTGTCGTACACGGTGAAGGGCGCATTCGGCTCCTGCACCCCGAACACCCGCGGCGTGGGCGAGAGCGCGATCTCGCGCATCGGCACCCGGAGGTCGGGCCGCGAGCCGGCCACGTGGACCTTGCGCGAGCCGGGGATGGGGCGGGTGACTTCTTCGGACAGCTGCTGGGCCTGGCGCAGCAGCTCGGTGGGCAGGGCATTCATTCGATTCGTCCTTCAGGGCCCCGGGCGGGGCGGGAACGAAGCGGCGGCGCCGGACCCCGGCACGGACCCCGGGTGTCGCGAAGCTTCCCTACGCCGGTATCAGCCGGATCAGGTTCGAAGGGTATGTCTCAGCCCGCGTCCCGCCGGGCACCCCCGCTTCCAGCCGGCATTGTTCCACGGCGCCCCCGGCGCGGGCCAGCCAGCCCCCTGCGGGCGTGGCAAGTCACTGATTCGCGGTGTATATTTTGTGAAGGCCCGGCAGGGTGCGACCGAAAGTACGGCCGCTCCGGACAGTCCGGGTCCTTCATCAAACAGGGGACATCGCAATGCTTTCCACTTTCGCAAGTCGCGCGGCGCTGCTGCTCGCGGCGGGTTTCGCGTTGTCGGGTGAGGCCGCGGCGCAGAGCTACCTGCCCGTCGGTCCGCAGGAAAACGTGACCGAGGCCACCGTGCTCGCTGGCGGCTGGACCGTCTGCCACTCCTCGCTGTACGGGGAATCCGGCACGTCGGTCGCCTCCATCCTCGCGGCCTGCTCCGAGGAGAACATCATGTACGCCTGCCGTCCGGTCGGCCAGGCGAGCTTCGACGTGCTGGCCCAGGCGCCGCGCGCCGACGTGTTCTTCGACACCGGCACCGGCAACGTGCCGCACAACGCCAATGGCACCGCCTGGTACTTCAACGACAGCTATTCCTTCGGCTTCGCGCCGGTGGGCGAGCCGATCTCGCGCAACTCCTGCGATACGCACCCCACCCTGATCAACCAGCGCATGTGCGTGCACACCGGCGGCGGCGTCACCAGCACCGGCTGGAGCTGCGGCAACCACCAGTGGGAATACGGCAATGGCTGGGAGCGCGTGATCCTGCAGTCGGTGCCGACGGTGAGCCTCACCGTGCCGGGCAGCAACAGCCCGCGCCTGATCGCCGA
>NZ_AVCH01000178.1 GCF_000747075.1 Arenimonas malthae CC-JY-1 | reverse complement strand
AGCCGGCGCAGGCGCGGCCTCGCCCTCGCGTTCGTAGGAGGCGCGGAACTTGGCCAGCAGCGGCAGCCCCACCTCGCGCGACAGGGCCTCGATGGCGCTGGTGCCGTAGGCCAGGGCCACCGGCAGCACGCCGGCGCCGCGCAGGGCCTCGAGCAGGGCGCGGGTTTCGGCCGCGCCGGGGCACTGGCTCAGGCCGCCGAAATCGACCACCACCGCGGCGCGCTCGAACAGCTTCGGCGCGCGCTGCACTCGCTCGGCCATTTCGGCGGCCAGCCGGGCCGGGTCGAGCGTGCGGATGCGCAGGTTGGCGATGCCGACCTGGCCGAACTTCAGCTCGCCCGCCTGTTCGTAATCAAGGTTCGCCGCCATCGCTCAGGTCCCCGTGGCCAGGGCCGCCTGGCGGCCGGGCAGGGGACGGGTGCGCAGCCAGGGCAGGTCGGGCAGCTTGCCGCCGTAGGTTTCGGCCACGAAGGGGTAGCTGCACATTTCCTTGAGCAGCATGGAGGCGCGGATGCCGCTGGCCGGCATGACGTTCTGGCCGACCTCGCGGAAGCCGAAGCTGCCGTGGAAGAGCAGGGCCGGGTCGTTGCCGGTCTGCAGGAAGACTTCGCAGGCCAGCTGCGGCCAGCGCACCTCGGCGAAGCTCTGCACGTCGGCGTAGAAGGCCCGGCCGCGGCCGCCGCCGCGGCGGGGGCGGGCGATGACGATGCGGTCGATGTACAGGAATTCCGGGTAGCGCTCCCGGAACCACAGGAAGTTGGGGCTGTCGTGCGGCGCGTCCTGGGACAGGGCCACCAGGAAGCCGCTGATCAGGCCGTCCTGCTCGGCGACCCGGAAGTATTCGGCGTGTTCCCAGAAGAACCGCGCCTTGGCCAGGTCCATCGGCAGGATGGACGGACCGGCGGCGTTGTTCAGGGCAACGACGGAATCCAGCTCGTGCTCGCGCACGTCGCGGATGGTGATCGGCATTGGACTACATGACTCCGATGGCGTGGGGGCCGCCAGGGGGGCGGGCGATCGGGGCCGGATTATCGCACGGGCGGCTGGCAAGGGGGCGGGGCGGGTTCCATGACTTCCGGGGGCGTCCGCCCGGCCCGGCCCGGCCTATGATGCGGGCATGCTCAACCGCCTCTCCCACACCCAGCTGCTGCGCTACGCCGGCCTGTTCACCTGGGCCGTGGTGGGCATCCCGCTGATCATCCTGGCCTGGAACTTCCAGGCCGAGGGCGAGGCCGAGGGCCCCGCGCCGGGCCCGGTGCTGGCGCTTTCCTACCTGGCGTTCGGCGTAATCTACTGGCTGGTCACCCGTTCGCTGGGCATGCGCAAGCCGCGGCCCACCGACATCGTGCTGCTGGGCCTGCTGACCCTGTCGGCCATCGCCGTCAGCTACCTCACCGGCACCGGCATCGCCGCCGTGCTGATGATGACCATCGCCGGCGTCATCCCCTGGCTGGTGCCGCTGAAGGTGGGCGTGATGTGGCTGGTGCTGCAGCACGTGGCCCTGGTGCCGGTGTTCACCCGGCTCGAGGGCTTCACGCTGGAGCTGGCCATCATGCAGGCCCTGCTGTACGTGGGGTATTCGAGCTTCGCCATGGTGATCGGCCTGGTCGCCAAGCAGCAGGCCCAGGCCCGGGAGGAGCAGCGCCGGCTCAACGCCGAGCTGCGCGCCACCCGCGCCCTGCTGGCCGAGAGTTCCCGCATGAGCGAACGCGTGCGCATTTCCCGCGAACTGCACGACCTGCTGGGCCACCACCTGACCGCGCTGAGCCTGAACCTCGAGGTCGCCGGCCACCTCACCGAAGGCAAGGCCCAGGAGCACGTGCGCCAGAGCCACACCCTGGCCAAGCTGCTGCTCACCGACGTGCGCGAGGCGGTGAGCGAGATGCGCCAGGAGGGCTCGGTGGACCTGTCCGGCGCCATCCGCACGCTGGCCGACGGCGTGCCGGCGCTGGACATCCGCCTGGACGTGCCCGAGCCGCTGAACGTCGAGGACCCGGAGTGCGCGCACGTGGCCCTGCGCTGCGCCCAGGAAATCATCACCAACGCGGTGCGCCACCCCGGCGCCTCGACCCTGTGGCTGTCGGTTTCGCGCGAGGGCAACCAGATGCGCATCCAGGCCCGCGACGACGGCGCCGGCACCGACAACCTTTCGCCCGGCAACGGCCTGGGCGGCATGCGCGAGCGCCTGGCCCACTGCGGCGGCCGCATGGATATCATCACCGGGCGCGGCAAGGGGTTCGCGCTCGACATCCGTTTGCCACTGGAGAAACCCGCATGATCCGCGTCTGCCTCGTGGACGACCAGACCCTGGTGCGCCAGGGCGTCAAATCGCTGCTCGAGCTGGCCGACGGCATCGAAGTGGTGGCCGAGGCCGGCGACGGCCGGCAGGCGGTCGAGCTGATCCCCCAGGTCAAGCCCGACGTGGTGCTGATGGACATGCGCATGCCCGTGATGTCGGGCCTGGAGGCCCTGCAGGCGCTGGGCGGCAAGGGCCTGCTGCCGCCCACCATCATCCTGACCACCTTCGACGACGACCAGCTGGTGCTGGCCGGCATCCGCGCCGGCGCCCGCGGCTACCTGCTCAAGGACGTGTCGCTCGACCAGCTGGTGTCGGCCATCCAGACCGTGGCCGACGGCGGCTCGCTGGTGCAGCCGGCGGTCACCCAGCGCCTGCTGTCGGGCCTGGAGGGGCTGCAGAACGAATTCGTCAGCCTGGACCAGCCCGACCCGCTCACCGACCGCGAAACCGAGATCCTGCGGCTGATGGCCGGCGGCTTCTCCAACAAGGAGATCGCCAATTCCCTGGGCGTGGCCGAGGGCACGGTCAAGAACCACGTGTCCAACATCCTGTCCAAGCTGGGCGTGCGCGACCGCACCCGGGCCGTGCTCAAGGCCTTCGAGCTCAAGCTGGTCTGAGGCCCGGACGGGCCTTTGCACAACCGTAACGAAATCCCCCTGCCGGGGGGCGTCCTGACCTGATATCCTCTCCCGTTCCTGCGGCCGGGCACGTCACCCGGCTGGGGGCCGTTCCTGGAGATCTCCCGAATGACCCGAGTTATTGAGTGGCTTATTTCCCTGCTGATCGTCGCCGTGCTGTTCGTGGTGATCGGCCTCTTCCTGCCGGCCTCGCGCTCGGTCTCGCATTCGGTCGAGACCAACCGCCCGATGTCCACCGTGGACGACGTGCTGGCCAGCTTCACCCGCTTCAAGGACTGGAATGCGCTGATCAACCATGATCCGCGCATGCAGCTCACCATCTCCGGCCCCGAGAAGGGCGTCGGCGCCAAGCTCAACTACGCCTCGAACGACCGCGTGGTCGGCGCCGGCAGCTGGGAACTGGTCGAGGCCATCCCGGGCGAGCGCCTGGTGTACGCCCTGGACGTCCCGGGCCGCGGCGAGAACAAGAAGATGACCTTCACCCTGGAGCGCACCGGCCAGCGCAACCAGAACGTGAAGATCACCCAGCGCTACACCGTCGACTACGGCTGGGACCTGCTGGGCCGCTTCGCCGGCCTGTACGTCACCGACAGCATCGGCGACGACATCAAGCGCGGCCTGGGCAAGTTCAGCAACCTGATGGCCACCATCCCGCGCTTCGACTACAGCCAGCACCCGGCTGAGTTCGCCTTCGTGGACGTGCCGGCCGCCAACGTGCTGTCGGCCACCGCCACCGCGAAGCGTTCGAACGACGACATCGCGCTTGCCATGACCAACCAGCTCAAGTGGATCGAGCAGGTCATGGAAAAGAACAAGCTCGAGCCGGCCGGCCCGCTGCGCATCATCACCAACGAGTTCGGCTCCGACGCCTACGGCTTCGACGTGGTGATGCCGGTCCGCAAGCAGGGCACCGGCCCGGCCGACGAGGCCGCCGACGCCGCTGCCGCGGACGAAGCCCCGGCCGCCGACGCCGTGGCCGCCGAGGGCGAGGCCGATGCCGCCGCCGAGGGCGAAGAGGCCCCGGTCGCCAAGATCGCGCAGGAAGCCGTCGCCCTGGGCGCCCCGGTGCCCGCCGCCGAGCCGCTGGAAACGCTGGACATCACCATCGAGGGCGACAAGAACCCGGTGGTGTACCTGCAGGTCCCGCACATGCGCGCCGCCGTGACCACCTACACCGGTCCGTCGCCGGGCCTGCCGCGCGTGCGCGACCTGGTCCGCGCCTGGGCCATGGTGCGTGGTGCCGAAACCGCCGACCGTCCTTTCGAGGACTACCGGATCGACATCAAGAACATGCTGGCCGAAGACGCCGAGTTCCAGGTCTACTGGCCGGTGAAGGTCAACGGCGAGGCCCCGGCCGAGCCGGTGCAGCTGGTGCCGGAACCGGTGGCCGAGGAAGAGGGCACCCCGCCCCCGGCCACCGAAGGCGAGGCCGCGGCGGAAGCCCCGGCCGAAGCGGAAACCGAGTCCGCCGAGTAACGAGTGAAGCAGGGCGGGCCAAGTGCCCGCCCTGTCGTTTCTGGAGCCAGAAAGTCCCCCCCGACCCCGGAAGAAAACCACCGCGATGATCGAGGCACACGCCCTGCACAAGCGCTACGGCCGCCTGCTGGCCGTGGATGGCATCAGTTTCAAGGTCGAACCCGGCGAAGTGCTCGGGTTCCTGGGCCCCAACGGGGCCGGCAAATCCACCACGATGAAGATGATCGCGGGCTTCCTGGCGCCGAGTTCCGGCACCGCGAAGGTCTGCGGCCATGACGTGCAGGCCGAACCCATGGCCGCACGGCGGGCGTTGGGCTACCTGCCCGAGGGCGCGCCGGGTTACGGCGAAATGAGCCCGAAGGGCTTCCTGGGATTCATCGCCGACGTGCGGGGCCTCGCCGGTGAACACCGGCGCGCGCGCCTCGACGCGGTCATCGGCCGGCTGTCCCTGCAGTCCGTGCTGCACCAGCCCATCGACACGCTGTCCAAGGGCTTCAAGCGCCGCGTCGGCCTGGCCGCCGCCATCCTGCACGACCCGCCCGCGCTGGTGCTCGACGAGCCCACCGACGGCCTCGACCCCAACCAGAAGCACGAGGTGCGCGGCCTGATCCGCGAACTCGCGCGCGACCGCACCGTGCTGCTGTCCACCCACATCCTCGAGGAAGTCGAGGCCGTGTGCAGCCGCGCCATGATCGTCGCCAGGGGCAAGGTGCTGGCCGACGCCACGCCGTCGGAACTGCTGGCGCGCTCGCGCTACCAGGGCGCGGTGTCGCTGCTGGCCGCCGATTCCATCGCCGCCCGCGCCGCGCTCGACGGCATGCCCGGCGTCAGCGGTTTCCACCAGGACGGCGGCGACGGCCGCCTGTACGTGTTCCCGCAGGGCAAGCCGGTGTCGGCCGAGGCCGTGGCCGAGCGCCTGCGCCAGCGTGGAGTCGACTACCGCGGCCTGCAGCCCGAACGCGGGCGCCTGGACGAAGTCTTCCGCCGCATCACCACCGGGGAGGCGCAGGCATGAGCGCGGTGCTGTCGGTGTTCCGGCGCGAGTTCGCCGCGTATTTCGCCACGCCGCTGGCGGTAGTGTTCCTGGTCATCTTCCTGGTGCTGGCCGGCGCCTTCACCTTCTACCTGGGCAATTTCTACGAGTCGGGGCAGGCCGACCTGCAGCCCTTCTTCAGCTTCCACCCCTGGCTCTACCTGCTGCTGGCGCCGGCGGTGGCGATGCGGCTGTGGGCCGAGGAGCGCAAGAGCGGCACGCTGGAACTGCTGCTCACGCTGCCGCTGACGCTGTGGCAGGCGGTGCTGGGCAAGTTCCTGGCGGCCTGGGCCTTCCTGGGGCTGGCGCTGGCGCTGACCTTCCCGATGTGGATCACCGTGGCCTGGCTGGGTGACCCCGACCACGGCGTCATCCTGGCCAGCTACCTCGGCAGCTGGCTGATGGCGGGTGCCTTCCTGGCCATCGGCGGCGCGCTGTCGGCGGCCACCCGCAGCCAGGTGGTGGCCTTCATCCTGAGCGTGGTGGCGTGCCTGCTGCTCCTGCTGGCCGGTTTCCCGCTGGCGCTGGACGTGGTGCGGGGCTGGGCGCCGCTGCCGCTGGTGGACGCGGTGGCCGGCCTGAGCTTCCTCACCCATTTCCAGGCCATCACCCGCGGCGTGCTCGACCTGCGCGACGTGGTGTTCTTCCTGCTGTGCATCGGCGCCTGGCTGCTGGCCACGGTGCTGGTGATCGACCTGAAGAAAGCCGACTGAACGCCATGAAGACGATGTCCCGACGTTCCGTTCCCCTCGTTGCGCTGGCGCTGCTGGCGCTGGCCTTCGTCGCCGCGGTGGCGCTGTCCTCGGTGGCGCTGCGCGGCGCCCGCCTCGACCTCACCAGCCAGGGCCTGTACACGCTGTCCGACGGCACCCTGCGCATCCTCGAAAAGGTCGAGGACCCGGTCACGCTGAAGCTGTATTACTCCGAACACGCCACCCGCGACCTGCAGCAGTTCCGCGTCTTCGCCACCCGCGTGCGCGAGCTGCTGGAGGAAATGGCCGCGCGTTCCGGCGGCAAGGTCACGCTGGAAGTGATCGACCCCGAGCCGTTCTCGGAAGCCGAGGACCAGGCCGCGGCCTACGGCCTGCAGGCCATCCCGCTCAACACCACGGGCGACAAGCTCTACTTCGGCCTGGTCGGCGCCAACAGCACCGACGGCGAATCGCTGATGCCCTTCATCCAGCCGGACAAGGAAGCCTTCCTCGAATACGACGTCGCCAAGCTCATCTCCACCCTGGGCGCCGCCGAGCGACCGGTGGTGGCCCTGCTCAGCGGCCTGCCGATGGGCCCGAGCATGGATCCCAGCGGCCGCCAGAACCCGGGCTGGGTGGTGGACCGGCAGCTGAGCGAGCTGTTCGAACTGCGCCGCCTGCAGGGCATGCCCACGTCCATCGCCGACGACGTGGACCTGCTGATGCTGGTGCACCCGCGCGACGTGCCCGAGGCCACGCTGCTGGCGATCGACCAGTTCGTGCTGCGCGGCGGCCGCCTGCTGGTGTTCGTGGACCCCGACGCCGAGGCCGACCAGCGCGGCATCAACCCGCTCGACCCGCTGTCGGCCTCCGAGCCGCAGGCGTCCGACCTGGGCCTGCTGTTCCAGCGCTGGGGCATCAGCTACGACCCCACCCGCGTGGTGCTCGACGACCGCCACGCCCTGCAGGTGCAGCCCGACCCGAACGGCCCGCCGGTGCGCCACCTGGCCGTGATCGGCCTGGAAAAGGACGCGCTCAACCAGGACGACGTGGTCTCGGCCGAACTGGGCAAGCTGCATTTCTCCACCGTGGGCGCACTGGGCCTCTCGCGCGAGTCCACGCTGCGCATGGAGCCGCTGGCGCAGAGCTCGCGCAGCGCGGCGATGGCCGACGTGGTGGCGGTGCGCGCGGCCGTGTCCGATCCCGACCAGCTGCGCGAGGCCTTCAAACCCGGCAACGAACCCCTGGTGATGGCGGCGCGTTTCACCGGCGAACTGGCCACGGCCTTCCCGGACGGAAAGGGCGAAGGCCACCTGGCCAGGAGCCAGGGCCCCGTGAACCTGATCGTGGTCGCCGACACCGACGTGCTCACCGACCGGCTCTGGGTGCAGGTGCAGGACTTCATCGGCGAGCCGGTCTACAACGCCTTCGCCAACAACGGCGACTTCGTCTTCAACGCGGTGGACAACCTGGTCGGCAACGCCGACCTGATCGCGGTGCGCACGCGGGCGCCGTCGGCGCGGCCGTTCAAGCGGGTCGAGGAGATCCGCCGCGGCGCCGAGGAGCGCTACCGCAGCACCGAGCAGCGCCTGCAGCAGCAGCTCGAGGCGCTCGAGCAGCAGCTCACCGCGCTGCAGCAGCCGGGCGCCGAGGGCCAGGCGCAGGCGATCAGCCCGGAGCAGCAGGCCGAGATCCTGCGTTTCCAGGACGAGCGCCTGCGCATGCGCAAGGAGCTGCGCGACGTGCAGCACCGCCTCAACGCCGACATCGACGCGCTGGGCGACCGGCTCAAGCTGGTGAACATCCTGGGCATGCCCACGCTGGTGGTGCTGGTGGCGCTGCTGGTGGCCTGGCGCCGCTGGTCGCGCCGGCGCGCGGCGGAGGCCTGAACCATGCGCGCGAGGCAGCTGCTGCCCTGGGGCGTGGCGGTGCTGGCGCTGGCCGGCCTGGCCTGGTGGGCGCTGGACCGGCAGGCGCCGTCCGACGCCGCGGTGGCGGGCGAGGCGCTGCCGGGTTTCGCCGCGCGCATCGGGGCGCTGGAGCGCATCGAGGTGCGTGGCGCCGGTGACGCCCCGCTGGTGACCCTGGTGCGCACGAACGGCCGCTGGGAAGTGCTCGAGCGCGCCGGCTGGCCCGCCAACGAACGCGAGATCAGCCGCGCCCTGTTCCGGCTGGGCGAAGCGCAGCGGGTCGAGGCCAAGACCGACAACCCGGCGCTGCACGCGCGCCTGGGCGTGGAAGACATCGCCAGTCCCGGGGCCAAGGGCGCCGAGCTTCGCTTCATCGGCGGCGGCGAGCCGATGGCGCTGGTGGTCGGCAGCAACCACCCGGTGCTGGGCGGCAGTTACGCCCGCCTGGCCGGCGACCCGCAGGCCTGGCTGCTCGACGAAGACCTGGCGCCCGCGCGCGACCCCGCCGCCTGGCTCGACCGCCGCCTCGTCGACCTGCCGCTGGCGCGCATCGAACGCGTGCGCGTGGCGCCGGCCAAGGGCCGCGACTTCCGCCTGGTGCGCGGCGACGGCGGCTTCGCGCTGGATGGCGCGGCGCGCGCTTCCGACGCCGCCACGGCCACCGCCGGCACGGTCGAACAGCTGGCGCTGGACGACTTCGCCGTCGACGAGGGCAAGCCCGCCGCGGCGCAAACGGCCGTGTTCGAAAGCGTTGACGGCGTGGCGCTCACCCTGGCCAGCTGGCAGGACGAACGCGGGCTCTGGGCGCGCCTGTCGGTGGCGCTGGACCGCGACGTGGCCCTGGCCTGGTTCGCCAAGGCCGACGAAACGGCCGATCCGCCCGCAAAGCGACTGGCCGCGCTGGAAGCGCAGGTGGCGACGTGGCAGGCGGCCTTCGAGGGCCGGCGCTTCCTGCTGCCACCGCACAAGGCCGCCAACCTCCTGAAATCCCGCGACGACTACCTGGAGTCGCCCTGATGTCCGCCGCCGCGCGAGCCCTGGCGGCCGCCGGCGCCCTGGCCTGCGGCCTGGCGGTGGCGCTGGGCGCCTACGCCAGCCACGGCCTGGACGGCGAAAACGCCAGGCGTGCCGGGCTGGCGGCGCTGTTCGCCTTCGGCCACGGCCTGGCGCTGCAGGTGCTGCTGCGCGCCGACGTGGGCCGGCTCCGGCTGGCGGCGGGCGTGGCCCTGCTGGCGGGCCTGCTGCTGTTCGCCGGCAGCCTGTGCGGCGCGGTGTTCTTCGGCTGGCCCACGGCGCTGGCGCCGGCGGGCGGATTGCTGCTGATGCTCGGCTGGCTGATCATCGCCGTCGACACCCTGCGCCGCTGAGGCCCGCCATGCCCCGTTACACCCGCGGCTTCGACCTCGACACCGCCGCGGCGCACCTGCGCAGGCGCGACCGCAAGCTGGGCCGCTGGATCGACCGCATCGGCCCGCTCGAGGTCGGCGAACGCTGGCGCAAGCGCTTCGACCCCACCGACGCGCTGGCCCGCGCCATCCTCTACCAGCAGCTGTCGGGCAAGGCCGCGGCCACCATCGTCGGCCGGGTCGAGGCGGCCATCGGCGCCGACAAGCTTCACGCCGACACGCTGGCCCGCATCGACGACGCCGGCCTGCGCGCCTGCGGCGTGTCCGGCAACAAGACCCTGGCCCTGCGTGACCTGGCGGCCCGCGCCGCCGCCGGCGAAGTGCCATCGACGGCCGAAATGGCGCGCCTGCACGACCACGAAATCATCGAACGCCTCACCGCCGTGCGCGGCATCGGCCGCTGGACGGTGGAGATGATGCTGATGTTCCAGCTCGGCCGCCCCGACGTGCTGCCGGTGGACGACCTGGGCGTGCGCAAGGGCGCCCAGCTGCTCGACAAGCTCGAAGAGATGCCCAAGCCGCGCGAGCTGGCCGAACGCGGCGAAGCCTGGGGCCCGTACCGCACGCTGGCCGGCCTCTATCTCTGGCGCATCGCCGATTTCGCCGCGCCGCAAAAACCGCCGGTGAAACGCTCGCAGGATTAGCCGCGGTCGGGAAGTTCGCCGAGTTTCGCGCCGGCCAGCGCCTGGTCGCGCCAGTGGTCGAGCAGGCCCTGCACGGTGCCGCGTTCGAGCGCCGCCTGCAGTTCCAGCGCGCGTTCGCGGCGCGCCTTTTCGTAATCGCTGCCGTCGGGCACCCGGGGGGCGAGCCGCTCGCAGATCCACCACGGCCGGTTGTGTTCGCCGGCGCGCGCCATGGCCACGGCCAGCGCCAGGTCGCCGATGCCATTGTCCGGGTTGGCGAGGTAGGCGAAGACATAGCCGCGCAGGTCGCGTACGCCGTCGAGCCAGGGCAGGGCGGCGTCGCGCACCACGCCGGCGGCGCTGGCGATGGCGGCCGCGGCGGACGCCTCGGTGCGGCCCTCCCAGGGCACGCAAGGCTCCTCCGGCCCGCGCTGGTGCGCGTGGCCCACCTTCAGAGAGTGCAGCTGGAAAAACGGGTCGCAGAGCAGCGCCGCCGCGAACGACAGCGTGAAGGTTTGCCCGCCCGACCAGGAGCCCGCGAAGGACAGCACGTGCACCAGGTCGCCATGGCGGCGCAGGAAGACCTTGGGCTGGGTCCGGGTGAAGCCCGCGTCGGAGAGCAGGGGCACGAGCTGGCGCGTGATTTCCGCGCGCAGGAAATCCTTGGCCAAGTTCAGTCGTCCTTGCCGGCCGGGTGCCAGCACCAGTGCCAGGGTTCGTAGACGATGCCGTGCGGATTGCCGCGCGGGTAGCTCATGGCGAACCCGAAGCCGCCGGCGTGTTCGCGCAGCCAGGCGAAGGCGGGCGTGGCCTCGAAACTTTCCTCGGCGGGCGGTTCGCCCGGGCAGCCGATGTCGATGGCGCAGCCGCCGTGGTGTTCGCTGTAACCGGGCGCGGCGTTCACCGCCAGGATCTGTTCCACCGTTAGCCCGCGCGCGAGCTTTCGTTCGAAGATGCCCAGCTGGTAGGCGTGGCTGCGGTAGCCGGAGATGGCCTCGAGCGCCACGCCGGCGTCGCGCGCGGCGGCCTGCATGCGCCGCCAGGCGCGCGCGGCCGGTGCCAGCAGCCACAGCGGCCGGCGGTAGCGGTCGAAACCGGCGAATTCCAGCCGCGCCGGTTCGGCCACCAGGGGCAGGCCGGTGCGTTCGCCGTAAGCCTCGTCCAGGCCGAGCGCCGCGAGGTGGCCGAGCAGGCCGTCGAGCGGCAGGAACAGCGCTTCGCCGGCGCGTTCGTGCAGGGCATGCAGCGCCGAGAGCGCCTCGCCGACGCCGGGTTCGCGGGCCAGGCCGGGTTGCAGCGCGTGCAGGCGGCCGGCATCGTCGAACGCGGCCAGGAAACGGCCGTCGCGCTTGCGCCGCAGGCACCAGCGGGCGCGGGCCAGGGCGCGGGCATCGGCGTTCGCGCGCGGGCGCAGCAGCCGGGCCGGCCAGGCCTCGACTTCCGCGCTGTTCACCAGGTGCCAGTCCAGGGCGTGCATGCGCGAAGCTTAGCCCGGCGGCTCAGTGTTGCCCAATCCAGTCGGCGATGTCGGTGACCACCTGCGCCTCGACCCGGCCCTCGCGCCGGTATTCCTCGGGGCTCGGCGGCCCGTGGCCGCGCTGGAACAGGTGGTTGAGGTCGGGGTAGGTGATGAAGCGCGCGTCCGGGTGAGTGGCCAGCCCGTCGCGCCAGCGCTGCAGGTCGCCGTCGGCGGTCACCTGGTAGTCGCGTTCGCCCTGCAGCAGCAGCATGGGTTTGCCCAGGGCCAGGGCGCGTTCGACCGGGCGGGTGGCGGCGTGGTCGCGCCAATAGGCCGGCGGGATGCCCATCATCGGCTGCCGCGGCGGCGGGCCGCCGGCCATCATGGCGCGCAGTTCGTCGCGCTGCTGGAAGGCGGCTTCCACGGTGACGCGCTCGAGTTCGGTGACCAGGCCGTCGCGTTCGGCCAGGTAGCGGATCTGCTCGGGCACGGCGTCGTAGAGCGGGCGCGAGAGCGCCGCCATCAGCACCAGGCCGCGCACTTCCGGCGCGCGCTCGCCGATGCGCGGGGCGAGGAAGCCGCCGAGGCTGTGGCCGAGCACGAAAACGCGGCCGGCATCCACTTGCGGCAGGGCGCGCAGCAGCGAAACCGCCTTCACCGCGTCGGCGATGGTCACTTCCTCCGCCGTGGCGTCGGCGGACAGCGTGCCGCTGCGCAGCCAGGTGCGCTTGTCGTAGCGCAGCACCACCACGCCGCGCCCGGCCAGGCCGTAGGCCAGGTCGAGGAAGGGTTTGTTCGGGCCCAGGGTTTCGTCGCGGTCGGCGCGGCCGGAGCCGTGCACCAGCACGATGGCCGGGAAGGGGCCGGGACCGCGCGGCAGGGTAAGCGTGCCGCCCAGGTCGCCCACCGGGAACTCGCGCTCGCTGAAGGGCGCGGCGTAGGCGGGCGCGGGCTCGGGCTCGCGCGGCGGCGGCACGGATGGCGCGCGCAGGTCGGCCGGCACCAGCCAGAAGCCGTCGATCCGGCCGCTGCGGTCGGTGGCCAGGCGCGCTTCCACCGCCTGCTTCTCGAACTCCAGGCGCAGCACGGCGGCGGGGCGGCCGCCCAGGGTTTCCAGCCGCGCGGGGCGGCGCAGGCGCAGCGGGCCGAGCCGCTCGGGCAGGCCTTCCCAGGTGGCCTGCAGCTTTTCGACGGGCAGGTCCTGGCCGGTGCGCGGCGCCAGCAGGGCGTGCGCCGCGGCGTAGTCGCCCGCCTCCAGGGCGTCGATGAAACGTTCGGCATTGCCCAGCAGCAGCGCTTCGCGTCGGTCCACGGCGCCGCCGGGCAGGCTGAGCAGCGACAGGGCGAGGACCAGCAGCAGGGGGAGCGCGCGGGACATGCGCGCAGCTTAGCGGGTCAGGCGGCGGCGCGGCGAAGGATGTCGAGCACGGCCTGGGGGTGTTCGAAGCTCAGCAGCCAGACCCGGCCGTCGGCGTGCGGCAGCGCCAGCACCTTCGACGGGTCGGTCACCAGGCAGAAGGCCTTGCGGCGGTCGCGCAGGCGGAAGTGGCCGGCCCAGTAGCCGGGCAGGGCGAAGCCGTTGGTCTTGAGCAGCGGCTTGAATTCGGTGTGCTCGCGGGTGTCGACGACGCGGGCCTGGTCGAGCCGGAAATCCGACAGCGGCGCCTGCCGCGAGTAATAGGTGGCCTTCACGCGCAGCTGCCTGCCGTCGAAGGCCACCTGGCGCCGCCACATCGGCAGCAGCACGGCCAGGATGGCCACGGCCACCAGCGCCTGCATGGCCAGCAGGCCGAGCGGATCGGCGCCCGACTTGCGGGCGGCGGCGATGGCGATGCCGGCCACCCCCAGCGGCACCAGCGTGCCGAAGCCGATGGCGAACCAGAGCGCGCCCTTGCCGACCGGGCCGATGGCGAAGTTGCGGAAACTCATGCGTCCTTGTCCTCGTCGGGTTTCTTCAGGCGGCCGGCCTTGCGAAGCGCGTCACGCAGCACGTATTCGATCTGGGCGTTGACCGAGCGCAACTCGTCGTCGGCCCAGCGCTGGACGGCGTCCAGCACCTCGGTGTTGATGCGCAGCGGGTAGGCTTTTTTCTCCGCCACCGGTCAGGCCTTGTTCGCCCGCACGGCGGCGATGGCCAGCACCGTCGCCGCCAGCGTGACCGCGCCGACGCCGCCCACCGCGAGCACCGTGGCGTGCTCGCGCGGGGAGAACAACAGGGCCAGGCCCAACAGAATCAGCAGCGCATCGATGACCAGCAGCAAACGCGCCGTGGCCGCCCGCGCCCGTGCCGGGTCGCGGGCGGCCTTGATCGAAACGGGGTCCCACTTGCCCGTGAGCAGCATCAGGCCGATCACCAGGCCCGGGAGGGCGCTGGCGATCACCACGATGCCGGCCAGCATCATCTCGTCCATGGCCGGCCTCAGTAGAGGCTGCCGGCGTTGACGACCGGCTGGGTGCCGCGCTCGCCGCACAGCACCACCAGCAGGTTCGACACCATGTGCGCGCGGCGCTCGGGGTCGAGTTCCACCACGTTGCGGGCCGAGAGCTGCTCGAGCGCCATTTCCACCATGCTCACCGCGCCTTCGACGATGCGGGTGCGGGCGGCGATGATGGCGCTGGCCTGCTGGCGCTGCAGCATCGCCTGGGCGATTTCCGGGGCGTAGGCCAGGTGGCTGATGCGCGCCTCGATCACGTGCACGCCGGCCTGGGCCAGGCGCTCCTGGATCTCCTCGGTCAGGTGCTTGGCGATCTCGGCGGCGTGGCTGCGCAGCGAGATCTTGCCGTCCTCGTGCTGGTCGTAGGGGTAGCTGGTGGCCATGGCGCGCAGCGCGGCCTCGGACTGGATGTGCACGAAGCTCTCGTAGTCGTCCACGTTGTAGACGGCCTCGGCCGAATCCACCACCTGCCACACCACCACGGCGCCGATCTCGATCGGGCTGCCGTCGAGGTCGTTGACCTTGAGCTTGCCGCTCTCGAAGTTGCGCACGCGCAGGCTGACCTTCTTGGCCGCGAAGAAGGGGTTGTTCCAGCGCAGGCCCTGCTCCTTGACCGT
Source organism: Arenimonas malthae CC-JY-1 (assembly GCF_000747075.1). GTDB lineage: Bacteria > Pseudomonadota > Gammaproteobacteria > Xanthomonadales > Xanthomonadaceae > Arenimonas > Arenimonas malthae. Next base: position 9,927 of record NZ_AVCH01000178.1, on the reverse strand, counting down.
GCCCACGTACTTGCCGAACAGGCTCAGCACCGCGGCCTGGTTCGGTTCGACCATGAAGAAGCCGCCCAGGCCGACCGTCAGCAGCACGCCCAGCACGATGGCGGCGATGGTGCGCACCGGGTCCTCCTGCTGGATGCCCCCGACCAGCAGCCAGAGGGTGGCGGCCGACAGCGCGATCGCGGCCAGCAGGGTCGGAATGCCGGGAAGGGACTGCTTGGACTGTTCTTTCATGGGGGCTCTCCTGGGTGTCGAGAAGATGATATCGAAGTGATATCAGCTGTCAACAGGCCGGAAGTCAGCCCCCCGCGGGGCCGCTAGCGGGGCGCGGGCTTCACCCGGTAGCGCAGGAAGGGCGAGGGCAGCTGTTCGCTGCCGATGGCCAGGCCGGCCCCGTCGGCGTCGAAGGCCACGGCTTCGGCCTGCGGCAGCCAGGGCAGGGCCAGGGCCGAGACCTCGGCCTCGAGCGCGTCCCGCCAGGAGCCGCCCGGCTCGCGCACCAGGAAATGCAGGGCGCGATAGTTCAGCACCGCCAGCACGCGGCCGTTCGGGCTGAGGCTGGCGCCGGTGACCTGGGCGCGGTAGCGGCCGTACACCGGGTTCTTGAGCAGGTCGCCGGACGAGGGCTGGGCGATGCCGCGAAGGGTGCCCAGGAACTCGGCGTCCACCACCGCGTCGCCGCCGCGCAGCGGCACGCGGAAGAGTTCGGGTGGCACGCGTTTTTTCGACACCAGCAGCACGTCGCCGGCGACCGGGTCGACGGTGGCGGCCTCGCAGTCGCGCGGGCCGTCGGGCCAGCGGAAGCGGCGGGTCCAGGCCAGGCGGGCGGGCTGGTCGAGGCTGGCGGGTTCTTCGACGACGTAGAGCTGCAGTTCCTGGCGCAGTCCGCCGTTGTCGCCGGTGTCGGCGATGAGCAGGTAGCGCCGGCCGTCGAGTTCGAAGCTCGACAGGTCTTCCCAGTCCACGTTCGGCACGCCTTCCACCGGCACGCTGCCGCGGTGGCGGCCGCGGCCGTCGACCAGGTGCAGTTCGGCCGAGCTGCCGCTGTCGTTGATGGCCCAGTAATGGCCCGGGTGGGTGCGCGAGGCCGCGAGGCCGCTGATCTCGTCGATGGCGCCGTCGGTGACCAGGCCGGCGATGTCGGGCTCGCTCCAGCGGGCGCCATGGGCGAACGCGGGCAGCAGCAGGAGCAGGAAGGCGGGAAGTAAGCGGCGCATGGCGGTTCGACGTGGTGGACACCGAGCATGACAGAAAGCCCGGCGGGCCGGCAGCGTGCCCCCAGCGGCTACAATCGCGGCTTCCTCCGCCCACGCTGCCGCCGCCATGACCGACCCGCGCCCCGTCACCCTCGGAACCCCGCTTTCGCGCTCCGCCTGGCGCGTGCTGATGCTCGGCTCGGGCGAGCTGGGCAAGGAAGTGGTGATCGAGCTGCAGCGCCTGGGCGTGGAAGTGATCGCCGCCGACCGCTACGACGACGCCCCGGCCATGCAGGTGGCGCACCGCTGCCACACGCTCAACATGCTCGACCCGGCGGCGCTGCGCGACCTCATCGCGCACGAGAAGCCCGACCTGGTGGTGCCCGAGATCGAGGCCATCCACACCCAGACCCTCGTGGAACTGGAAGCCGACAAGGGCCAGCGGGTGGTGCCGACCGCGCGCGCCGCGCGCCTGACCATGGACCGCGAGGGCATCCGCCGGCTCGCCGCCGAAACCCTGGGCCTGCCGACCTCGCCCTACCGTTTCGTCGACACGCGGGAGGAATACCGCGCCGCGGTGGCCGCCATCGGCCTGCCCTGCGTGGTGAAGCCGGTGATGTCGTCGTCGGGCAAGGGCCAGAGCACCGTGCGCGGCGAGGCCGACATCGACCGCGCCTGGGAGTACGCGCAGTCCGGCGGCCGCGCCGGGCAGGGGCGCTGCATCGTCGAGGGATTCATCGACTTCGACTACGAGATCACGCTGCTCACCGTGCGCCACCGCGACGGCACTTCCTTCTGCGACCCCATCGGCCACCTGCAGGTGGACGGCGACTACCGCGAAAGCTGGATGCCGCAGCCGATGTCGGACGCGGCCTTGCGCGAATCGCAGCGCATCGCCCGGGCCGTGACCGAAAACCTCGGCGGCTGGGGACTGTTCGGCGTGGAGCTGTTCGTGAAGGGCGACCAGGTGTGGTTCAGCGAAGTCTCGCCGCGCCCGCACGACACCGGCCTGGTCACGCTCATCTCGCAGGAGCTGAGCGAGTTCGGGCTGCACGCGCGCGCCATCCTGGGCCTGCCGGTGCCGAACATCCGCGCGCTGGGGCCCTCGGCCTCGTGCGCGGTGCTGGCCACCGGCCACGGCGTGCCGGTGTTCTCGCACGTGGACGCCGCGCTGGCGGAGCCGGACACGCAGCTGCGCCTGTTCGGCAAGCCGCGCGTGGAAGGCCACCGCCGCGTGGCCGTCACCCTGGCCCGCGACGTGGACGTGGACGCCGCGCGCGCCAAGGCGCGCCGTGCGGCCGCGGCGCTGCAGGTCAGCCTGGATCCGCTGTAACGCTTTTGACTTTGTAGGAGCGGCTTCAGCCGCGACCGCTTTTGGCGAAAGGGCGGTCGCGGCTGAAGCCGCTCCTACAGGGATTATTGCGGGGCTTGCAGGTCCACCCACACCATGCGGTGGTCGGTGGCGTCGAGCCAGTCGGCGCCGGCGTCGCCCGGTGCGGGCCAGAACACGCCGCTGCCGGCCACGGCGAGCCCCACCGAGGGCAGGACGTAATCCACCCGGAAGTTGCCGTTGCGCGGGCCGAACTGCGCGGTGTCGTGCGCAGGCGCGGAGCGGTGGCTGCCGTTGGCGGGGTTCGCCATGGCGGCGGCCAGCGCGCCTTCGCTGCGCGGCGTGGCGTACCGCAGCACGCGCGGGTGTTCGAGCAGCTGCTGGATGGTCCCGGGCAGGCTGCCGCCGTCGGCCGGGTCGGCGTTGTAATCGCCGACGATGACGAACCGCTCGCCTGCGGGCAGGCCGCCGCAGCGGCCCTGGTCGTCGCACAGCCAGGGTCGGTCGCCGGGCGTGAGGTATTCGGCCCACAGGCGGATTTCGTCGTGGTTGCGGGCGGCGTTGCGGCGCTCGGGGCCGTCGAACACCGGCGGCGTCGGGTGCGCGGCCAACAGGTGCACGGTGCCCAGCGGCGTGGCGATGGGCAGGTCCCAGTGCGACTTCGAGCTCAGGCGCAGCTGCGACCAGATCTCCGCCGGGTACCAGGGCTGGTTCGTGGCCGGGTCCAGCGGCGCCATGGCGCCGGGCATCGCGCTCCAGCGCAGGAGCTGGAAGGTGCGCGCCGCCTTCGCGTCGATCGGGTACTGCGACAGCACCAGCATGCCGTACTGGCCCGGGTGCAGGCCGTAGCCCCAGGCGTCGTTGCCGCGGGCGCGGCCTTCGGTGGCCACCACGCCGTTGCGGTCCAGGTCCAGGCCGCTGGGCACGCCGGTGTTCACCGGGGCCAGGTAGCGGTAGGGATAGGTGATGGCGGCTTCGCCGTGCTGGCCCACGCCCAGGTAGTCGCGCTGGAAGCGGTCGGCGGCGAGGCCCTCGGGGTCGTAGTCGAATTCGTTGAGCAGCACGACGTCAGGCCGCTGGCGCTGGATGACCGCGGCGATCTTGCGGGCGCGCTCGTCGCCGGCTTCGAGCCGCGCGAGCAGGCCGCCGGCCTGCTCGGAATACAGCGAGGTGTTGAAGGTGGCGACGCGCACGTTCACCCCGGCCCGTTCCGGCGCGACGGGCGCGGTGGACTGGCAGGCGGCGAGGGCGAGGGCGAGGACGGCAAGCAGGCTGGGGATTCGCATGGATGCCGATTGTGCCCGAGGCGCATGACCGCGTCCTGCACGCGGGTTCAGGCCGGCATGGGGCGCCAGAGCGCGCCGTCCAGGAACTCCAGCGGCTGGTAGGCGCGTTTGTAGGCCATCTTCGGGTGGCCTTCGAGCCAGAAGCCCAGGTAGACGTAGCCGCGGCCCTCGCGCCGGGCGCGCCCGACCTGCTGGAGGATGGCGTAGGTACCCAGGCTGCGCGCGGCCAGTTCCGGCGCGAAGAACGTGTAGACCGCCGACAGCCCGTCGGGTACGACGTCGGTGACGGCCAGCGCCACCAGCTCGCCGTCGAGCCGGAATTCCATGAACTCGGTCGGGCTCCAGCGGCAGGCGAGGAAGGCGTCGAAGTTTTCGGGCGCGGGGTCGTCCATGCCGCCGCCGGCGTGGCGGGTGTCGAGGTAGCGCCGGTAGAGCGCGAAGTTTTCCTCGGTGCGCCGGGGCGGCGCGCTGCGCAGTTCGAGGTCGGCGTTGCGGGCCAGGCAGCGCTTCTGCGCCCGGTTCGGCACGAACCGTTCGACCGGGATGCGCACCGACACGCAGGCGCGGCAGCCGGCGCAGTAGGGACGGTAGACATGCCCGCCGGAGCGGCGGAAGCCCATGGCCAGGGCCTGCGGGTACACCGACGCCAGGTGCGGGTCGGTGGGGTCGATGATCAGGTCGCGCGCCAGCCGCTCCCGCCAGTAGCCGCAGGGATGCTCGAGGCTCTGGAACAACCGGATCGCATGCTGGCCGCTGTTGCCCATGGGCCCAGTCTACCGCGCCCGGGAGAGGGGGTCAGAGGACGCGGCCCAGGCGCTGGCCGACGCGGGTGGGGGTCTCGGTGGCGAAAGCGTCGAGGGCCACGGCGTCGCGGGGGAAGAGCAGGATCACCGTGGAGCCGTAGTTGAAGCGGGCCATTTCGGCGAAGCGGGCGAGGGTGATGCCCTGGCCGCGCCAGTCGCGGCGGATCGGGGAATGCGCGTAGGGCGGGATCTCCTCGCCGTTCCACACCGATTCCACGCCCGACACCAGCAGCGCGCCCACCATCACCGAGCACATCGGCCCGAATTCGGTTTCGAAGTGGCAGACCAGCCGCTCGTTGCGCGCGAACAGCCGCGGGATGGCCTGCACGCCCCAGGGCGCCACCGTGAACAGCCGGCCGGGCACGTGCAGCGTTTCCACCAGCGTGCCCGACCACGGCATGTGCACGCGGTGGTAGTCGCGCGGCGACAGGTAGATGTTGGCGAACCAGCCGTCGGCGTAGGGCGCGGCCATGGCCTCGCTGCCCAGCAGCTCGGCGGCGGTGAAGGACTGGCCCTTGGCCTGGAAGATGCGCCCGGCCTCGATGCGCCCGGCCTGGCTGATCTTGCCGTCGGCCGGCATCAGCAGGCAACGCGGGTCCGGGTCGGCCACGCGCGCGCCGGGCCTGAGTTCGCGGGTGAAGAAGGCGTTGAAGTGCTCGTAGTTGCGCGGCTCCGGGTCGGCGGCCTCGGCCATGTCCACGTTGAACCTGCGGACCACCAGCGCGATCAGCCAGTCCTTGAACCAGCCCGCGCGCGAACGCGCCACGCCGTAGGCCAGCCGCGACAGCAACCGGTGCGGCAGCAGGTGCTGCAGCAAGACCTTCGGGCTCATGGCGCCTCCGTGGCCAGCAGGGCCAGGTCGGCGGCGATGTCGGCGGGCACCAGCGGCGGCCGGATCAGGCCGGCCTGGCGGCCCTGCGGATCCACCAGCACCAGGGCGCTGGAGTGGTCCATGGTGTAGTCGCCGTCTTCCAGCGGCACCTTCATGTAGACCATGCCCAGCGCGGTGGCGAATTCCTGCAGCGCCGGCTCGGGCGCGGTGGCGGCCAGGGTGTCGGGGTGGAAGTAGGCGGCGTATTCGCCGGTCTTCTCCGGCGTGTCGCGGTCCGGGTCCACCGACACGAACAGCAGGCGCGGGCGGCGTTCGGCCGGCAGCGCGTCCCAGGCCTTCTGCGCCTGCGACATTTCGGTGAGCGTGGTCGGGCAGACGTCGGGGCAGTGGGTGAACCCCAGGAACACCACGGTCCAGCGGCCGCGCAGTTCGTCCGGCGTCAGCGGGGTGCCGTCGGACTGCTGCAGCGCGAAGGCGGGCAGGGCACGCGGGGCGGGGAACAGGCGCACCGCCTTGAGCCGCGCCGGATCCAGCGCCGGGCCGGCCGCCGGCGCGCCGCCGGGCGCGAAGGCCATCTGCGCGGCCCAGAGGCCAAGGCCGGCCGCCAGCGCGGCGACCAGGATGAGCAGGGTGTTGCGATTGAACACGGGCGATCCCGTCAGGGTGGCAGGCCGGCAATTATAGCCGCGGCGCGGCTATACTCCCGCCATTGCAAGGGATTTCAAGAACATGCCGGCGGAACTTGCCACGATCATCGACTTCATCCGCTACGGCGCCAGCCGCTTCGGCGCCGCCGGCCTGACCTTCGGCCACAGCCACGACAACGCCCTGGACGAGGCCACCCAGCTGGTGCTGCACACCCTGCACCTGCCGCCCGACCTGGGGCCGGCCTACGGCCAGGCCAAGCTGACGCACGACGAGAAGAAGGCCGTGCTGGCGCTGTTCGAGCGCCGCATCAACGAGCGCATCCCGGCCTGCTACCTCACCGGCGAGGCCTGGTTCGCCGGCCTGAGCTTCAAGACCGACCCGCGCGCCCTGGTGCCGCGCTCGCCGATCGCCGAGCTGATCGAAGCCGGCTTCGAGCCCTGGCTCGGCGGCCGCGAGGTGCACCGCGCGCTCGACATGTGCACCGGCTCGGGCTGCATCGCCATCGCCACCGCGCACTACCACCCGCACTGGCGGGTGGACGCGGTGGACGTGAGCCCCGAGGCGCTGTCGCTGGCGCGCGAGAACGTCGAACGGCTGCACGCGTCGAACGTGCGCCTGATCGAATCCGACCTGTTCCATAACCTGGACGGCGAGGTCTACGACCTGATCGTCACCAACCCGCCATACGTCACCCACGCCGAAACCGACGCGCTGCCGCCGGAGTACTCGCACGAGCCCCAGCTGGGCCTGCGCGCGGGCGAGGACGGCCTGGACCTGGCGCTGGAAATCCTGCGCGACGCGCCGGCGCACCTGTCGGAGCACGGCCTGCTGATCTGCGAGGTCGGCGAAAGCGAACGTGCGCTGGTGGAGCTGCTGCCGGAAGTGCCCTTCGCCTGGGTCGAGTTCAAGGTCGGGCAGATGGGCATCTTCGTGGTCGAACGCGAGGACCTGGTGGCGCACCACGCGCGCATCAAGGCGCTCGCCGACGCCCGCCGGGGCTGACGCCCGATGAGCGACAACAGCTTCGGCCGGCTGCTGCGCGTCACCACCTTCGGCGAGAGCCACGGCCCCGCCATCGGCTGCGTCATCGACGGTTGCCCGCCGGGCCTGGCGCTGGCGCCGGAAGACTTCCGCGCCGACCTCGACCGCCGCGCCACCGGCAAGACCCGCCACACTTCGCAGCGCCACGAGGCCGACGAGGTGGAAATCCTCAGCGGCGTGTTCGAAGGCCGCACCACCGGCACGCCCATCGGCCTGCTGGTGCGCAATACCGACGCCCGCAGCAAGGACTACGCCGGCATCGCCGCGCAGTTCCGCCCGGGCCACGCCGACTACACCTACCTGCAGAAGTACGGCCACCGCGACCCGCGCGGCGGCGGCCGCAGCTCGGCCCGCGAAACCACCATGCGCGTGGCCGCGGGCGTGGTCGCGAAGAAGTGGCTGGCCGAAAGGCATGGCGTGCAGGTGCGCGCCTGCGTGTCGCAGGTGGCCCACCTGGTGCCGCGCGGCTTCGACTGGACGGCGGTGGAAGCCAACCCGTTCTTCTGGCCCGACGCTTCGATGGTGGCCGAGCTCGAGGCCTTCATGGACGCGCTGCGCAAGTCCGGCGACTCCGCCGGCGCGCGCGTGCACGTGCAGGCCCTGGGCGTTCCGCCCGGCTGGGGCGAGCCGGTGTACGGCAAGCTCGACGCCGAGATCGCCGCGGCCATGATGTCGATCAACGCCGTCAAGGGCGTGGAGATCGGCGCTGGCTTCGCCTCGGTCACGCAGAAGGGCAGCGAGCACCGCGACCTGATGTCGCCGGCGGGTTTCGCCAGCAACCACGCCGGCGGCGTGCTGGGCGGCATCAGCAGCGGCCAGGACATCGAAGTCTCGGTGGCCTTCAAGCCCACCTCCAGCCTGCGCCTGCCGGGCGCCACGGTGGACACGTCGGGCCAGCCCGTGGAAGTGATCACCACCGGCCGCCACGACCCCTGCGTGGGCCTGCGCGCGCCGCCCATCTGCGAAGCCATGCTGGCCCTGGTTCTGATGGACCAGGCCCTGCGCCACCGCGCCCAGTGCGGCGACGTGGATCCAGTATTCCCGCGTATCCCAGGAAAACATGAGCAAGACGTATAGCGTTGCGGTTGTGGGCGCCACCGGTGCGGTGGGCGAGGCGATGTTGGCGATCCTGGCCGAGCGGCAGTTCCCGGTCGGGAAGCTGCACCTGCTGGCCAGCGAGCGTTCGGCCGGCGAGAAGGTGGCCTTCGGCGCGCAGAAACTCGTGGTCGAGGACCTGGCCACGTTCGATCCGGCCGGCGTGGACATCGCGCTGTTTTCCGCCGGCGGCTCGGTGTCGAAGCAGTACGCCCCGAAGTTCGCCGCCGCCGGCGCGGTGGTGATCGACAACAGCTCGGCGTTCCGCTACGACGACGACGTGCCGCTGGTGGTGGCCGAGGTGAACCCGGAACAGGTGGCGAACCGCCCGCGCGGCATCATCGCCAACCCGAACTGCTCCACCATGCAGATGCTGGTGGCGCTGGCGCCCATCCATCGCGCCGCCGGCATCGAGCGCATCAACGTGGCCACCTACCAGTCGGTGTCCGGCGCCGGGCGCACGGCGATGGAGGAGCTGGGCCGGCAGACCGCGGCCATGCTCAACTTCCAGCCGCACGAACCGGCGAAGTTCCCGGTGCAGATCGCCTTCAACCTGATCCCGCACATCGACGAGTTCCTGGACAACGGCTACACCAAGGAAGAAATGAAGCTGGTCTGGGAGACCCGCAAGATCCTGGGCGACGCGTCCATCCAGGTGAACCCCACCGCCGTGCGCGTGCCGGTGTTCTTCGGCCACTCCGAGGCCGTGCACCTGGAAACCCGCCGCAAGATCGGCGCCGACGAGGCCCGCGCGCTGCTCGAGGACGCCCCGGGCGTGGAAGTGGTGGACGAGCGCGAACCCGGCGGCTACCCGACCCCGGTGACGCACGCCGCCGGCACCGACCCGGTGTACGTGGGCCGCATCCGCGAGGACTTGTCGCACCCGCGCGGCCTCGACCTGTGGATCGTTTCCGACAACATCCGCAAGGGCGCCGCGCTCAACGCCGTGCAACTGGCGGAACTCGTGGTCAAAGAGCGTTCCTGACCGGTATATTCGGGCCGATACCAAGGACGGGGCCGCTTGCAGGGGAGTGGTCGCGCCGCCTTTCCCGGGGAGATTGAACGCGTGAACATCAGGCATCTGCAGCTACCGCTGGCCCTCGCCCTGGCCCTGGGCGCCTCCAGCGCCCACGCCCTCGGCCTGGGCGCCATCGAGGTCAAGTCCGGGCTGAACCAGCCGCTGGTCGCCGAAATCCCCATCCTCTCCGCCGGCCCCGGCGAGCTCGAGGAGCTGGAAGTGCGCCTGGCCTCGCCCGAGGCCTTCGCCCGGGTCGGCCTGGAGCGCCCCGTCGGACTCACCGCGAACCTGCAGATGGAGGTGACGCGCAACGCCGCCGGCCAGCCGGTGATCCGCGTCACCACGCCCAACCGCTTCACCGAACCCTTCCTCACCTTCCTGGTCGAGGCCAACTGGGGCCGCGGCAGCGTGGTGCGCGAATTCAGCGCGCTGGTGGACCCGCCCTACATCGCGCCGGCGGTGATCCGCCCGATGGAAACCCCGGTGGTGTCCGCCGCCCCCGTGGCGCCGCCGGTGGCTGCCGAGCCGGAGCCCGCGGCCGAAACGGTGCCGCTGCCCGAACCCGAGCAGGTGACCGCCGTCGCCGACGTGGTGCCCGAACCCGAAACCCCGGCCGCGCCGCTGCCGGCGCCCGAGCCGGTGGCCGAAGCCGCGCCGGTGGAGCCGCTGCCCGAGCCGGAG
>NZ_AVCH01000177.1 GCF_000747075.1 Arenimonas malthae CC-JY-1 | reverse complement strand
CACCAGCCGGACCTCGGCGCCCAGGGCCGCGCGGGCCGCGCGGGCCACGGCCAGGTGCCCGGCATGCACCGGGTCGAAGGTGCCGCCGTAGAGGACCGTGAGGCTCACGAGGCCAGCAGGTTGCGCGCCCGCGCCTCGGCGATGGACACCAGCAGGCGCTCGAGCATCAGCCACGGATCGCCGTCGCCGCGGCCCTTGGCGCTGCGGTCGATGCGCCCGCACTCGGCGGCGAAGGCCTCCCAGCGCGAGGGCGGGTGCCGTTCCACCGCGCGGCGGTACACCGCCTGCTTGCTTTCCCAGATCCGCGCCTCGCGCATGGCCGACATCAGGTTGCCGCCGCTGCCGGCGCGGGCCAGCGCGCACAGCACCAGCACTTCCTTGGCCACCATCGGCATCAGGCCGGCCACCTGCTCGCCCTCGGCGCGCAGCGCGGCCAGCATGCGCACGGCGCGCGCGGATTCGCCGGCCAGGGCGGCGTCGACCAGCTTGAACACGTCGAAGCGCGACGAGTCGGCCACCAGCGCCTCCATCTGCGCCAGGTCGATGGCCTCGCGCTTGTCGGCCACCAGCAGGGCCAGCTTGTCCACTTCCTGGGCCGCGGCCAGCAGGTTGCCCTCGACCCGGTCGGCCAGGCGCCGCACCGCGTCGGGCGTGGCCACCAGGCCGCGGCTGCGCAGGCGGCGCTGCAGCCAGTCGCCCAGCTCGTGCGGCTTGAGCGAATACATCGTCACCAGGTGGCCCACCCGGGTGATGGCCTCGCTCCACTTGCCGGCGTGCTGCTTGCTCCACTCCTGGGCGGTGATGAGCAATACGGTGTCGGGCGGCGGGTTCTCGCAGTACTCGCGCAGGGCCTCGCTGCCTTCCTTGCCGGGCTTGCCCGTGGGCAGTCGCAGGTCGAACAGGCGGCGGCTGGAGAACAGGCTCATCGAGGCCAGGCCGCGGCTGAGCGAATTCCAGTCGAAGCCGGCCTCGACGTCGTAGACCTCGCGTTCGCCGTAACCTTCCTCGCGCGCTTTCGCACGGATGGCGTCGGCGCACTCGAGCACGATCAGCGGCTCGGCGCCGGCGACCAGGTACACCGGCCGCAGCGGCTCGCCGGCGAGCTGGCGCTCGAGGCGGTCCGGCCTGAGCTCCATCAGTCGGCGCGCAGCGCGGCGTCGATGCGGCGCAGGATGGCGGCCTGCATCTCGCGGCGCAGTTCCTCCTGCAGCAGCTGCTGCTCGGCCGGGCTGCCGGCGGAGGCCAGCGCGTCGTAGGTGTATTCGCGCGACAGTTCCACGGCCTGGCGCCGCACGCGCACCGCGCCGTCGGCGCCGCGCAGCTCGAACTCGACCGTGTAGAGGGTTTCGTACTCGCGCACCTGGGCGGTGGCGTCCACGGCCAGCGGGCGGGTGCGCATGCTTTCGGAAACCACCTGCAGCGTGGCCGAAGGCTGGCCGGCGGTGGCTTCGGCCACGCCGGCGCGGCGCAGCGCGGTGGCCAGGCCCTGGCCCAGCGGGCTGTAGGGGTCGGCGGTACTCACCGCCACCGGGCCCAGGTCGGAGGCGAGCGCCAGCTGGGCGCGCGGCTTGAAGCCACAGCCCGCGAACAGCGCGGCGACGCACAGCACAACAAGCAGACGACGCATCAGGTCACCCCACGACGATGTTGACGATCTTGCCCGGCACCACGATCACCTTGCGCACGGACATCCCTTCCATGAACTTTTGCACGTTCGGCTCGGCCAGGGCCAGCGCCTCGACGGTTTCCTTGCTGGCGTTCACCGACACGTCGATGGTGCCGCGCAGCTTGCCGTTCACCTGCACCGCCAGCGTCACCGCGTCGCGCACCAGCGCGGCCGGGTCGGCCTCGGGGAACGGCAGGTCCTCGAGGGTGGTTTCCGGGTGGCCCAGCGCCTGCCACAGGGCATGCGAGGTGTGCGGCGTGATCGGGTTGAGCAGCAGCGTCACCGCCTCGAAGCACTCCTGGCGCAGGGCGCGGCCCTGGGCGCTGGCGTCGTCGAATTTCGCGATGGCGTTGAGCAGTTCCATCACCGCCGCGATGGCGGTGTTGAAGGTGTGGCGGCGGCCGTAGTCGTCGCCCACCTTCTGGATGCACTCGTGCAGCTGGCGGCGCAGGGTGCGCTGGGCGCCGTCGAGCGAGCTGGCATCAAGCTTCGGCGCCGGGCCCTCGGCCACGTGCTTGTGCGCCTGCGTCCACAGGCGGCGCAGGAAGCGCGCCATGCCCTCCACGCCCGCCTCGTTCCACTCCAGGCTCTGCTCGGGCGGCGCGGCGAACATGGAGAACAGGCGCACGGTGTCGGCGCCGTACTTGTCCACCATCACCTGCGGGTCGACGCCGTTGTTCTTGGACTTGGACATCTTCTCGGTGCCGCCGATGCGCACCGGCTGGCCGTCGGCGCGCAGCACGGCGCCGGTGGCGTGGCCCTTGGCGTCGCGCTGCACGTCCACGTCGGCCGGGTTGTGCCAGTCCTTGGAGCCGTCGGCGTTCTCGCGGTAGAAGGTGTCGGCGATCACCATGCCCTGGCACAGCAGGTTGGTGGCCGGCTCGTCCGACTTCACCAGGCCCGCGTCGCGCATGAGCTTGTGGTAGAAGCGGAAATACATCAGGTGCATGATCGCGTGCTCGATGCCGCCGATGTACTGGTCGACCGGAAGCCAGTAGTTCGCGCGCTCGTCCACCAGGTCAGTGGCGCCCGGCGAGGTGTAGCGCGCGTAGTACCAGCTCGACTCCATGAAGGTGTCGAAGGTGTCGGTTTCGCGCTCGGCGGCGCCGCCGCAGCCCGGGCAGGTGGTCTTGCGCCATTCCGGGTCGGCCTTGATCGGCGAGGCGACGCCGGTGAAGGCCACGTCTTCCGGCAGCACCACCGGCAGCTGGTCTTCCGGCACCGGCAGCGCGCCGCACTTGCCGCAGTGGATGACCGGGATCGGGCAACCCCAGTAACGCTGGCGGCTCACGCCCCAGTCGCGCAGGCGGTAGTTCACGCGGCGGCGGCCCTGGCCGCGGGCCTCGAGCTGTTCGGCCAGCAGGTCGAACGCGCCCTGGTAGCCCATGCCGTCGAGCGGGCCGGAGTTGATGACGCGCAGGCGGTCGTCGTTCTTGTCCGAGTACCAGGCCTGCCAGGCGTCCGGGTCGTAGGACTCGCCGACCATGGCGATCACCTGCTTCACGGGCAGCTTGTACTTGTGCGCGAACTCGAAGTCGCGCTCGTCGTGGCCGGGCACCGCCATCACCGCGCCGGTGCCGTAGCCCATCAGCACGAAGTTGGCGATCCACACCGGCACCTTGTCGCCGGAAATCGGGTGCACCGCGTACAGGCCGGTGAACACGCCCTTCTTTTCCTGGGTCTCGAGCTCGGCCTCGGACACGCCGCCCTTGCGGCATTCCTCGATGAAGGCGCGCACCTGCTCATTGCCCGACGCGGCCCACAGGGCCACCGGGTGCTCGGCCGCGACCGCGAGGTAGGTGACGCCCATCAGCGTGTCGGGGCGCGTGGTGAACACGGTGAGCGGTTCGGCCAGCGCTTCCATCGCGAACTGGATTTCCAGGCCTTCGCTGCGGCCGATCCAGTTGCGCTGCATGGTCTTGACCGCCTCGGGCCAGCCCGGCAGCGTGTCCAGGCCGTCGAGCAGCTGCTGGGCGTAGTCGGTGATCTTGAGGAACCACTGCGGGATCTCGCGCTTTTCCACCAGCGCGCCGGAACGCCAGCCGCGGCCGTCGATGACCTGCTCGTTGGCCAGCACGGTGTGGTCCACCGGGTCCCAGTTCACCACCGAGTTCCTGCGGTAGACCAGGCCCTTCTTCATCAGGCGCGTGAACATCAGCTGCTCCCACCGGTAGTACTCCGGGGTGCAGGTGGCGAACTCGCGGCTCCAGTCGTAGGCGAAGCCCAGGCGCTGCAGCTGGCCGCGCATGTGCTCGATGTTCTTGTAGGTCCACTTCGCCGGCGCGGTGTTGTTCTTGATGGCGGCGTTTTCGGCCGGCAGGCCGAAGGCGTCCCAGCCCATCGGCTGCAGCACGTTGAAGCCCTTCATGCGCCGGTGCCGGCTGATGACGTCGCCGATGGTGTAGTTGCGCACGTGGCCCATGTGCAGCGCGCCCGAGGGGTACGGCAGCATGGACAGGCAGTAGTACTTCGGACGGCTGGCGTCCTCGGTCACCCGGAAGGCGCCGGTGGCCTGCCAGTGGGTCTGCGCGGCGGTTTCCACCGCCTTCGGGTCGTAGGCGCTGGGTTCGATGGTGTCGGACATGGGGGATGGAGGCGGAAAAACAGGCGTCCAGCGTAACAAATCCGCGGCCCTTCCGGCCCGGCCCCGGCTTGCGGTTACCATCGGGGCAACCCGTCCGGAGACCGTCCATGCGCCCCACCCCGCTGCTGCTCGCCCTGACCCTGGCCCTGCCCGCCGCCGCCCAGGCCGAAACCCTGGCCCTGCAATGCGGCCGGCTGTTCGACAGCGCCACCGGGCGCAACCTGCCCGAACGCACGGTGGTGGTGGCCGACGGCAAGGTCAGCGAGGTCCGCGAGGGCCACGGCGCCGTGGCCGGCGCCACCGCGGTGGACCTCCGGGGCCACACCTGCAGCCCGGGCTGGATCGACCTGCACGTGCACCTGAGCGGCGAATCGAGCCCGCAAAGTTACTCCGAGGGCTTCCGGCTCAACCCCGAATTCACCGTGCTGCGCTCCACCGCCTACGCCAGCCGCACCCTGCGCGCCGGCTTCACCAGCGTGCGCGACCTGGGCGGCGAAACCACCCTGGCCCTGCGCGACGCCGTGAACCAGGGTTGGGTGGAGGGCCCGCGCATCTTCGCCGCCGGCAAGTCCATCGCCACCACCGGCGGCCATGCCGACCCCACCAACGGCTTCAACCACCTGATCTCCGACGCCCTGGGCACCCCGGGCCCGGCCGAGGGCGTGGTCAACAGCCCCGACGAAGCCCGCCAGGCGGTGCGCCAGCGCTACAAGGACGGCTCGGACGTGATCAAGATCACCGCCACCGGCGGCGTGCTCAGCTACGCCCGCAGCGGCGACGCGCCGCAGTTCACCGTGGACGAGGTGGCCGCCGTGGTGCAGGCCGCGCGCGACTACGGCTACACCGTGGCCGCGCACGCGCACGGCAAGGAAGGCATGCGCCGCGCCATCGTCGGCGGCGTCGACACCATCGAGCACGGCACCTACATGGACGACGAGATCTTCGCGCTCATGAAGAAGAGCGGCACCTGGTACGTACCCACCATCTCGGCCGGCCGCTTCGTGGCCGAGAAGGCCAAGATCGACGGCTACTACCCCGACGTGGTGCGCCCCAAGGCCGCGCGCATCGGCGCCCAGATCCAGGACACCTTCGGCCGCGCCTGGAAGGCCGGGGTGAAGATCGGCTTCGGCACCGACGCCGGCGTGGGCCTGCACGGCGACAACGCCGACGAGTTCGTGTTCATGGTGGAAGCCGGCATGCCGCCGGCCGAGGCCCTGCGCGCCGCCACCGCCAACGCGGCCGAAATCCTGGGCCACCCGGAGCTGGGCCGCGTGGCCGCGGGCCTGCCGGCCGACATCGTGGCCATGCCGGGCGACCCGCTGGCCGACATCGGCGCCACGAAGAAGGTGGACTTCGTGATGAAGGACGGCCGCATCGTCCGCCAGCCGGAGTAAAGCGCCGGCGCATGACGGGGGTTGGGCAACCCTTGGCACATGGCGGGGCGGGGCCGCGGCGGCAAGCTGTGGCCATCGCCCTTCCCTGCCGCCCCCCATGCCCGATGCCATCGAAACCCGGGGACTGACCCGCACTTTTCCCGGTGGCCACGGCGTTCGCGGGCTCGACCTGCGCGTGCCGGCCGGCGCCATCTACGGCTTCCTCGGCCCCAACGGCGCGGGCAAGACCACCACCATCCGGCTGCTGCTCGACCTGCTGCGCCCGGACGACGGTGACGTCCGCCTGTTCGGCGAACGCCTCGACCGCCGGCACCGCGCGCCGCTGGCCCGCGTGGGCGCGCTGGTCGAACACCCCTCGCTCTATCCGCACCTGAGCGGCCGCGCCAACCTGGAAGTCACCCGGCGCCTGCTCGGCCTGCCCGCGGCGCGGGTGGGCGAAGCGCTGCAGCGCGTGGGACTGTCCGACGCCGCCGACCGCCGCGCCCGCGACTATTCGCTGGGCATGCGGCAGCGCCTGGGCATCGCCCTGGCCCTGCTGGGCCGTCCGGAACTGCTGGTGCTCGACGAGCCCGGCAACGGCCTCGACCCGGCCGGCCTGCAGGAGCTGCGCCATTTCCTGCGCCAGCTCGCGCGGGAAGACGGCATCACCCTGTTCCTGTCCAGCCACCAGCTGGCCGAAGTGGAGCAGCTGGCGAGCCACGTCGGCGTGCTCGAAGGCGGCCGCCTGCGCTTCCAGGGCCCGCTGCAGGAACTGCGCCAGCGCGCGCGCCCGCGCCTGCTGCTGCATTGCGACGCCCCGGCCCGCGCCATGCGCGTGCTGGTGGAGGCCGGCGAGGACCCGGCCATCGCCGAAGGCCAGGGCCTGCGCCTCGCACCGCGCCTGCCGGTGGCCGAACTCAACCGGCGGCTGGTGGCGCACGGCATCGGCGTCCACCACCTGGCGCTCGAACAGGCCTCGCTCGAAAGCCTGTTCTTCGACCTCACGGCCGCGCCGGCCGGGGAGCGTGCGGCGTGAGCGCGCTGTCCCGCGCCCTCTCGGCCGAATGGCTGAAGCTTCGCGGCACGCTGGCGCTGTGGCTGTGCGGGGTGGCGCCAGCCGTGGTGGTGGCCGTGTACGTGCTGCAGATGACCGTGGTGCGCCTGCCGGCCGACCGGCCGCCGCCGGCGCCCGCCGAGGCCTGGCTGGCGTTCGCGCAGTCCACGCTGGCGCTGTGGGCCTTCCTGATGGTGCCGCTGTTCGTGACCCTGCAGGCGGCGCTGCTGGCCGGCCAGGAGCACGCCAACCAGCAATGGAAACACCTGCTGGCGCTGCCGGTGCCGCGCGCCGTGCATTACCTGGCCAAGCTGCTGGCCCTGGCCGGGCTGCTGGTGCTGGCGCAACTGGCCATGCTGGCGCTGCTGCCGCTCGGTGGCTGGCTGCTGGCCCTGCTCAGGCCCGGCTTCGGCATCGCCGGGCCGGCGCCCTGGTCCCTGCTGCTGGAAAAGCTGGCGCTGGTCACCGCCGCCAGCCTGCTGCTGGTGGCGCTGCACACCTTCATCGCCGTGCGCTGGCGCAGCTTCACCGTGGCGGTCGGCGTGGGCATGGGCGCCACGGTGATGGGCTTCCTCATCGGGCAGTCGGCGCGCTTCGGCCCCTGGTTCCCGTGGTCGCTGCCGGTGCAGGCCGTGGCGAAGGCGGACCCGGCGTCCGTGGTGGCCTTCAGCCTGGCCGGCGCGCTGCTGGCGGGCCTGGCCGGGCTGTGGGCCTTCCAGCGGCGCGAGGCCGACTGAAGCATTGGCTTGAGTCCGGCCGCTGCTGGCACCATCTGCGGGTGACGACTTTCCGGACGGACCCGCCATGACCCCCGCCAATCCCCACGTTTTCGACGCCGGCCTCGAGAAGTTCGAGGTCGACGTGCTGCTCAAGTCCAAGGAAGTCCCGGTGCTCGTGGACTTCTGGGCCACCTGGTGCGGCCCCTGCAAGACCCTCGGGCCGGTGCTGGAGAAGCTGGCCGCCGAATTCAACGGCGGTTTCCTGCTGGCCAAGGTGGACGTGGACAAGGAGCAGCAGCTCGCCGGCTACTTCCAGATCAAGTCGGTGCCGACGGTGATGCTGGTGAAGGACGGCCAGATCGTCGACGGCTTCCCGGGCGCCCTGCCCGAGGGCCAGCTGCGCCAGTTCCTGGCCCACCACGGCGTCACCGCGAAGCCAGCCGAGGCCCCGGCCGAACCCGAGGCCGCCGCGCCCGCCGACCCGCACGAGGAAGTGGTGCGACTGCGCGCCGCCGTGCTGGCCGAGCCGGACAAGGACGAGCTCAAGCTCGACCTGTCGCTGGCCCTGCTGCGCACCGGCGCCGTGGCCGAGGCCGAGGGCCTGCTCGACGCCCTGCCCGCCAACCTGGCCCAGGACGACCGCGCCCTGCGCGGCCGCGCCCGCCTGGCCTTCCTGGCCCTGCTCAGGGACGCGCCGCCGGCCGAGGTGCTGCGCCAGGCCCTGGCCGCCGACCCGGCCGACCTGCGCGCCCGCCACCTGCTGGGCGCCGCCGACATCGTCGCCGGCCGCTGGCAGGACGGCCTGGAACAGTTCCTGGAGATGCTGCGCCGCGACCGCACCTACGCCGACGGCCTGCCGCGCAAGGCGCTGATCGACGCCTTCCGGGTGGTCGAGGACGAGGACCTGGTGGGAACCTACCGGCGCAAGATGGCCTCGCTGCTGTTCTGAGCCGCCGCCCATGAAAGCCTCCCGACTGCGGCTGCTGTTCAACGTCTGGCCGCCCTTCCTGTTCGCCGGCATCCGCGTGACCCGCCTGGCCGACGACTTCAGCCACGCCCGGGTGGAACTGCGCCAGCGCTGGTACAACCGCAACTACGTGGGCACGCACTTCGGCGGCAGCCTGTTCGCCATGACCGATCCGTTCTGGATGATCCTGGTCATGCGCCGGCTCGGCCCCGGCTACCTGGTGTGGGACCAGGCCGGCGAGGTGAAGTTCGAGAAGCCCGGCCGCGGCACCGTGGTGGCCGAGTTCGACCTGCCCGAAGCCGTGGTGGAGCAGCTGCGCGCCGCCGCCGAGGACGGTTCGAAGGTGCTGCACTGGTTCGACACCGAGGTGCGCGACGGCGAGGGCCACGTGGTGGCCCGGGTGCGCAAGCAGGTTTACGTGCGCCGCAAGCGCCCCAAACCGGACGCCTGAGCCCCGGCCGGCAAAAACCGTGACGCGGCTCACGCTTTCACAAATGGCTTGCCTGAACGGGCGGCTGCCGTATGCTGGACAGCCCCGCCCCCCGCCCGACCCCGCCCCGCGCCATGCAGCAGGAAGAAGAACTTTCCCCTGACGAACTGACCGCGCTGCTCTCCAGCTACATGCCGGAGATCCCGGGCTACCGGGTGCTGCGCCGCATCGGCAAGGGCGGCATGTCCCAGGTCTACCTGGGCGTGCAGGAATCGCTGGACCGGCAGGTGGCCATCAAGGTCATGTCGCCCACCGCGCTGACCGACGAAATCTCCAAGCAGCGCTTCGAGCACGAGGCGCGCACCATCGCCAAGCTCGAGCACCCCTGCATCGTCGGCATCCACGAGGTCGGACGCACGCGCCAGGGCCTGCTGTATTACGTGCTGCCCTACCTGGCCAAGGGCCACCTGGGCCAGCGCGACTTCACCCACGACGAGCCGCGCGCCATCGAAGTGCTGCGCTCGCTGCTTTCGGCGCTCGAATACGCCCACGCCCGCGGCATCGTGCACCGCGACGTGAAGGCCGAAAACGTGCTGTTCGACAACGCCGACCGGCCGCTGCTCACCGATTTCGGCATCGCGCTGAGCAAGCGCGACGCCACCCGCATCACCACCGCCGGCCTGGCCGTCGGCAGCGGCGGCTACATGGCGCCCGAACAGGCCCGCGGCGAAGTGGTGGACGGCCGCGCCGACCTCTACAGCGTGGGCGTGCTGGCCTTCGAACTGCTCACCGGCAAGCTGCCCTTCCAGGCCGCCGACCCGCTGGCGCTGGCGCTGATGCACGCGCAGGACCCGGTGCCACGCCTGCCGGCCGACAAGAAGCACTGGCAGCCCTTCATCGACCGGGCGATGGCCAAGTCGCCGGACAACCGCTACCGCAACGCGCAGCAGATGCTGGGCGCGCTCAACCAGCTCGCCGAAGGCAAGCCGTCGCCGCCGCTGGTGGACCCGGGCAAGCTCAAGGCCTTCGCCGAACGCTGGTGGAAGCCGGCGCTGGCCAGCGTGTCCGGCGCCGTGCTGGCCGCCGCCGCCATCGCCTGGCTGATGCGCGACCCGGCGCCGGCCGCCGCCCCGGAAAGTGATTTCTTCACCGTCGAGGACGCCGCCCCGGCCACCGAACCGGCGCCGGCGGAAGCCGCGCCCGCGCTTGCCGCCGAAACCACCGCGCCGGGTACCGCGCCCGCCACGCCCGGCGCCGCGCCGGAATCCCCGGCCGCGCCCGCCGGACCCACGCCGTTCGCCGGGGCCAGGGCCGAAGTCGCGGTGTTCACGCTCGACTATGACCCCACCCGCCCGGGCGCCCGCGAATTGTCCGCCGCCCGCCGCCAGATCGATCGCCAGCGTTTGAGCCTGCCGCCCGGCGACAACGCCATGGATTCGCTGCGCAGCGCCCGCCAGCTGGCGCCGCGCGAGCCGGCGCTGTTCCGCCTGTCCGACGAAGTGATCGGCTTCTACACCACCCGCGTGCTGGAAGCCGTGCGCGCCGGCAAGGACGACGAGGCGCGCCTGAACCACGAAAAGGCCGCGCCCTTCGCCGCCGAGATGGACCGCCTGGAAGGCAAGCCCTGGCGCGAGCTCACCGCCGCGCTGCCTCCGCTGCTGCTGGCGCGGCTGGAAACCAACCTGGCCGAACTCGACGCCGACGCCGTGGAAGCCACCAAGGCGCTGGCCACCGCGCTGGCGGTGCCGCCGGCCAGCCTGGAGCCGGCCTGGTCGAAGGCCGTCGCCCTGCCCAAGGCCGGCGACCCGCTGGCCGACACCGCGGTGGCCATGGTGCTGGCGCGCACGCCGCGCGGCAGCCGCGCCGGCCTGGCCGCCATGCGCAACGAAGTCACCCGCGCCGAATACGCCGCCTTCGCCAGCGCCACCGGCCGCCCGGCCACGCGCTGCCGCAACCGCCTGGCGCCCATCAGCCTCAAGAAGCGCACCTGGGACGACCCGGGCTTCAACCAGAGCGGCAACCACCCGGTGCTGTGCGTGAGCTACGACGACGCCCAGGCCTACGCGCAGTGGCTGAGCCGCCGCAGCGGCAAGGACTACCGCCTGCCCACCCTGGCCGAATGGCGCCCGCTGGCCGACTACCGCGGCAGCGGCAACGCCTGCCAGGACGGCCGCATCGGCTGCGCCGGCGTCGAGGGCACGGTGAATGCCGCCCAGGGCCCGCTGAGCCCGATCGGCCTGGCCGGCACCCGCGGCAACGCCCGCGAATGGGTGAGCGACTGCACCCGCGGCTGCCAGCGCCGCCTGGCCGCCGGCGTGGGCTGGCGCGACGGCCCCAGCCGCGCCAACCCGACGCAGAGCAACGACTTCGACGCCGGCACCGGCTTCGACGACATCGGCTTCCGCCTCGTGCGCAGCGTGCCGGCCGGGGAACTGGGCAAGCGCTGACCCCGCCGCGACGCGGCCTGCCCTACACTGCCCGCATGCGACGACTTCGTGCCTATTTCCTCACCGGCCTGCTGACCCTGCTGCCGATCTGGCTGGTCTGGATCGTGTTCAAGTTCGTGCTGGTGCTGCTGTCCGACATGAGCCAGCCGCTGGTGGCGCCGCTGTCTGGCCGGCTGGCCGCCGCCCACCCGGAATGGCTGGGCTGGATGGACGACCCCTGGGCCCAGGCCACCTTCGCCGTGGTGGCCACGGTGTTCGTGATCGTGGCGGTGGGCGCGCTGGCGCGGCGCGTCATCGGCCAGCGCATGCTGGCCTGGTTCGAGGCGCTCATTGCCCGCATCCCGCTGATGAAGACGGTGTACGGCAGCGCCCGCAAGCTGCTCGACCTGCTGCAGACCAAGCCCGACGGCACCCAGCGCGTGGTGCTGATCGACTTCCCGCACCGCGAGATGAAGTGCGTGGGCTTCGTCACCCGCGTGATGCGCGAGGAAGGCACCGGCCGCGAGCTGGCGGCGGTGTACGTGCCCACCACGCCCAACCCCACCTCGGGTTACCTGGAAGTGGTGCCGGTGGATCGCCTGACGCCCACCGACTGGAGCGTGGACGAGGCCATGGCCTTCATCATCTCCGGCGGCGCGGTCAGCCCCGACACCATTCCCTTCGAGCGCCCCGGGCCGGCCGCGTGACCAGCGCCGAACGCGCCAACCGCCTGTTCCTGGTGCTGGCGGTGTTCTTCGTCAGCAACGCGCTGCTGGCCGAGCTCATCGGCGTCAAGATCTTCGCGCTCGAGGACACGCTGGGCCTGCGGCCCTTCGAGTGGAACCTGTTCGGCCAGAGCGGCTCGCTCAACTTCACCGCCGGCACCCTGCTGTGGCCGATCGTGTTCGTGATGACCGACGTCGTCAACGAATTCTTCGGCAAGCGCGGCGTGCGCTTCATCAGCTGGCTGGCGGTGGCGGTGATCGTCTACGGCTTCGTGTTCGCCTACGTGGCCATCGGCCTGGCGCCGGCCTCGTGGTGGGTGGGCGTGGCCGAAGCACAGGGCGTGCCCGACTACCAGGCCGCGTTCGGCGCCGTGTTCGGCCAGGGCCTGTGGACCATCGGCGGTTCGCTGGTGGCCTTCCTCATCGGCCAGCTGATAGACGTGAGCGTGTTCCACCGCATCCGCCACGCCACCGGCGAACGCTGGGTGTGGCTGCGCGCCACCGGTTCCACCGCCGTGTCGCAGCTGGTGGACAGCTTCATCGTGCTCTACATCGCCTTCGTGCTGGGGCCGCAGCAGTGGCCCACCTCGCTGTTCCTGGCGGTGGGCACCATGAACTACGCCTACAAGATGGCCTGCGCCATCGCCCTGATCCCCCTGCTCTACCTGGTGCGGCGCGGCATCACCGCCTGGCTGGGCCGGGACCAGGCCGCGCAGCTGCGCGCCGCCGCCGCCCGGGGCTGAGCCGGCGTGACTTCCAGCCCGGGCCAGTGCGGCCCCGGCTGCGCCAGACTGCGGGGTGAGTTCCCTGCACCCCGACCCGAGCCCTGCCATGGCCACGCCCCGCCATTCCCTGCCGCTGTCCCGCCGGTTCGCCCTGCTGCTGGTCGCCGCGCTGGCGCCTGCACTGGCCGCGGGCGCCGAAGTGCTGGTGCTCGGCAGCGCCCACCTGGCGCAGCTCGAGCCCGCCTCGACGCCGGCGCAGCAGGCGGTGGTGGTGGAGCGTCTGGCCGGGTTCGCGCCCACCCGCGTTTGCATCGAAGCCGTGCCCGGCGAGTCGGTGGAAGCCTTCGCCGCCGACCCGACGCGCTACGGCGAGCTGCTCTCCACCTTCGCCATGGATGCCGTTCGCCTGGCCGGCGAACAGCAGGTGCGGCGGCAGCGCGCGGCCGCGCAGGCCCGCATCGAAGCGGCCGGCCTCGTGGCCCGGGCCTCGCTCGACGAAACACAGCGGCTCACCCTGGTCTCGCTGCAGCTGGCCGCCTACGAACCCTGGTCGGCCGCACTGAACTGGAGCGCGCTTTCGCCGGCGACGCGCGAATCGGCCGCGGCCCTGCTGGGCGCGACCGCGGTGGCGCGGCTCGAGGCCCTGGCCGCCAGCGACAACGAGATCGCCTCCATCGCGCTGCGCCTGGCGCGCCGGCTCGGGCAGCGCGAACTGTGCGCGGTGGACCCGTTCGCCGACGAGCTCGGCGTCAACGCGCTGGCCGAGGACCTGCTGCCGCGCCTCTCCACGCCCGCCGTGCAGCAGGGGCTGGACGCGCTCAACGCCGAACAGGCGAAACACTGGCGCGCCGACCAGCCCGACGGGCTGCTGGGGCTGCTGCGCTGGATGAACTCCGACGACTATGCGCGCGCCGACCTGGCCGCCGAATGGGCGGTGTTCGACAACGCCGCCGGCGAGCATGACGCCGGCCGGCGCCGCCTGATGCTGTGGCACGCGCGCAACGCCGAGATCACCGCGCGGCTGGCCCGCGAACTGGCGCGCCAGGACGGCGGCCGCACCCTGCTGCTGATCGGCGCCGCCCACCGCCCCTTCCTCCAGGCGTCGCTCCGGGCCCTGCCCTGGGTGGACGTCGTCGACGGCCAGGCGCTGCTCGCGCCCTGACCGCCCCTTCTCCCCGCCAAGGAAACTCCATGACCCTGCGCCCGCTCGCCCTTGCCCTGGCCCTCGCCCTGTCGGCCTGCGCCACCACGCCCGCCGCCGACACCACTGCGGCCGCGCCGGCCGCCGCCCCGCAGCCCGGCGAACGCGCCGCGCAGCTCTCGCAGCTCTACGCCGATTACTGGGAAGCCTCGCTGGCGCTGAACCCGCTCAACGCCACCTTCGTCGGCGACCCGCGCTACAACGACCAGATGCCGGACTTCTTCGCCGCCGAATTCCGCGCGAAGGAAGCCGCCTTCAACCGCGAGTGGCTGGGCCGCGCCCAGGCCATCGGCAGCGACGGCCTGCAGGGCCAGGACCTGCTGAGCTACCAGATCTTCGTGCGCGACCTCGAGGCCAGCATCGAAGGCGAACGTTTCCCCGACTGGCAGCAGCCGCTGAACCAGTTCTACAACGTCACCGGCCTGTTCGCGCAGCTGGGCTCGGGTTCGAGCGCGCAGCCGTTCAAGACCGTGCAGGACTACGACAACTGGCTCAGGCGCGCCGGCCAGTTCCCGGCGCTGATGCGCAGCATGCAGGCCAACATGCGCACCGGCATGGCCAACGGCGTGGTGCAGCCGAAGGTGCTGATGGCCAAGGTGGTCCCGCAGATCGACGCGCTCATCAAGGACAAGCCCGAGGACACCCTGTTCTGGCGCCCGGTGGCCGAGTTCCCGGCGGACTTCAGCGAGGCCGACAAGACCCGCCTCACCGCCGCCTACCGCGAACTGATCGCCACGCAGCTGATGCCCGCCTACCGCGAACTGCGCCGCTTCGTGAACGACGAATACCTGCCGGCGGCGCGCGATACCGTTTCGCTGTCGGCCCTGCCCGACGGCGAGGCCTGGTACGCCTACCGCGTGCGCCAGTCCACCACCACCGACATGAGCCCGGCGCAGATCCACGACATCGGCCTGGCCGAGGTGGCGCGCATCCACGGCGAGATGGACGCGGTGATGAAGCAGGTGGGTTTCACCGGCAACCGCGCGCAGTTCTTCGAGTTCGTCACCAAGGACAAGCGGTTCGAGTTCGGCAGCGAGGACGAGCTGCTGGTGGCCTACCGCGCGCTGGAAGCGAAGATCAACGAGCGCGTGCCCGAGCTGTTCTCGCTCACGCCCAAGGCGCCGTTCGAGATCCGCCCGGTGGAAGCCTTCCGCGCCCAGTCGGCCGCCGGCGGCAGCTACATGCGCCCCAGCGAGGACGGCACGCGCCCGGGCATCTTCTACGTCAACACCTACGACCTGCCCACCCGCAAGCGCTGGGACAGCGAAAGCCTGTACCTGCACGAGGCCATCCCGGGCCACCACTTCCAGCTGGCGCTGCAGCAGGAGCTGGGCGAGCTGCCGAAGTTCCGCCGCTTCGGCGGTGAAACCGCCTTCGCCGAGGGCTGGGGCCTTTACGCCGAATCGCTGGGCAAGGAACTGGGCGTCTACACCGACCCCTACCAGTACTTCGGCCGCCTGCAGGCCGAGCTCTGGCGCGCGATCCGCCTGGTGGTGGACACCGGCCTGCACAGCAAGGGCTGGAGCCGCGAGCAGGTGATCGAGTACATGCTGGCCAATTCCGCCACCAGCCAGACCGAGGCCGTGGCCGAAACCGAGCGCTACATCGCCATCGCCGGCCAGGCCCTGGCCTACAAGATCGGCGAGCTCAAGATCAAGGAGCTGCGCGCCCGCGCCGAACGCGAGCTGGGCGACCGCTTCGACATCCGCGGCTTCCACGCCGAAGTACTGCGCGACGGCTCGGTGCCGCTGGCGGTGCTCGAGGCGAAGGTGGACCGCTGGATCGCTTCCCGCAAGAACTGACCCCCCAAAAGGACCGAACGCATGAGCTTCAACAAGACCCCCCTCGCCCTGGCCCTGGCCGCGCTGCTTGCCCTGGGTGGCTGCGCCGGCGGCGACGACGCCGACGTTTCCGAGGACACCGAGGAAGTGGCGCTGGAAGATTCCGGCGACGGTTACGCCGACGACGGCGAGACCATGAACGAGGACGGCGAAGAGGCGCCGGCGCTGCTGCTCACCGCCGACAACCTCGACGACCTCGAACTTGGCCTCGTGAAGGAAAACGAAGGCCTTCAGGCCGCGCTCGACAAGCTGGCCGAAGCCGATACCGACGCCGGCAAGCTGATGGCGCTGGGCGAGATCGACATGGAAGCCATCGACGCCGAGGCGGCCGACGCCGCCGACGTCTCGGCCGACGAGTATTCGATGCTCAAGGACCAGCTGTTCGAAGTGCTGGGCGCCATCGAGATGCGCGAAATGATGGCCAAGCAGGTCAGCGACTCCGACACCACCGGCATGGACGAAGCCACCCGCGCCGAGGCCGAGAAGAACATGGCCGAGATGATGGCCGGCGTGCCCGATCCCTTCGACGGCATGGATCCCGCCCTGGCCGAGGCCCTGCGCGCCAAGCAGTCCCGCCTGGCCGAACTGCGGGCCCAGAACATCGGCCTGCTGTTCAAGTTCATCGGCGGCTGAGCATGAAGACCCGCCTGCTCTTCCCCGCCCTTGCCCTCGCCTTCGCCGGTTGCGCCACCGTGGACCCGGGCATGCCCGCCAACGACAACGCCGAACTGGTGCGCCAGGCCACGGCGGCCGAAACCGCGTTCGCGCAGTCCATGGCCGACCGTGACCTGGAGGCCTTCGCAAGCTTCATCGCCGACGACGCCATCTTCTCGCCGGGCCCGAATACGCTGCGCGGCAAGGCGGCGGTGCTGGCGGCGTGGAGCAAGTATTTCGAAGGCGAACAGGCGCCGTTTTCCTGGCGCCCGGAAACCGTGGTGGTGAGCGCCGCCGGCCAGCTGGCGGCGACCAAGGGCCCGGTGTTCGACCCCAGCGGCAAGCCCATCGCCGAATTCCGTTCCACCTGGCGCCGCGAAGCGGACGGAAGCTGGAAAGTGGTGTTCGACGACGGCACCTGCCTGTGCAAACCGCAGGGCGCGCAATGAGCAGGCACGTCGACGGCGCGTTCGACGTGGTGCTGGGTCCGCAGCCCGCCGACGAACGCGAGCTGGGGGCTGCCATCGGCCGGATGACGCTCGACAAACGATTCCACGGCGCGCTCGACGCCCGCAGCGAAGGCCAGATGCTGGCCTTCCGCAGCGGCGTGGAAGGCTCGGCCGGCTACGTGGCCATGGAGCGCGTGGAAGGCAGCCTGGACGGTCGCGTGGGCGGCTTCGTGCTGCAGCACTCGGGCACCCTGGACCGCGGCGCGAAGCACCTGGACCTGCACGTGGTGCCCGATTCCGGCAGCGGCCAGCTGGCCGGCCTGCGCGGCAGCATGCAAATCGAAATCACCGGCGGCGCGCACTTCTACCGCTTCGACTACACGCTGCCGGGCGACGAGTGAACACCGGGGCCAGGGCGCGCCAAACCCGGCCTTGATCGGACCGGGGGCGTGGCGCCAGACTCGGGCCATGCCTACCGTCCCGCAGATCCTCTTCGCCGCCAGCGCGGCCATCGTGCTGGTGCTGGGCACGCTGCACCTGGTGCTCACTTTCCGCAGCCGCCGCTTCGAGCCCCGGGACGCCGACCTGCTCGCGCGCATGAAGGAAGTCTCCCCGGTCATCTCGCGCCAGACCACGCTGTGGCGCGCCGGCCAAGGTTTCCACGCCAGCCACAGCCTGGGCGCCATGCTGTTCGGCTTCGTATACTTCTACCTGGCGTTCGAGCCGAGCCACTTCCTGCTCGGTTCGCGCTTCCTGCTCGGCCTGGGCCTGGCCTACCTGCTGGCCATGGCCGTGCTCGCGCGCCGCTACTGGTTCAGCGTGCCGTTCCGCGGCGTCAGCCTCTCCATCGCCGCCTACGTGGGCGGGTGGGTGGCGAGCGCGGCCTGAGGCCTCACCCAGACATTCCGCCAACGGCTCGCGGGAGAAATCGAGCCGGCCATCAAGGCCCGGCGCACCGCGCGCTGGGCCGTGACCAAAGGAACCCCGCCATGCCCTATTCGCTCTTGATGCACTTCGCCGCGTCCTGCGCGGCCGTCGGCTTCGCGATGATGGCCTTCAGCCTGTTTTCCCGGGCGCATCGCGGCGTCTCGGATGGCGGCGGGTTCTGGGCGCGAAAGGAGTCGTTCACGCCAACCGAGTACGCCGCCAACCGCGCGGGGTTCCTGATGAGCCTGTTCGCGTTGCTGCTCCTGCTGGCGAAGATAGTCCTGCGCTGAGCGTAGACGTGGAACCGGCCACCCTCCGCCCCGCCACGCCGGCGGACCGCGCCTTTGCCGAGCGGCTCAGCCACGACAACATGGCGGCGTACCGCACGTCGCGGAGCATCGTTTGGGACCCGGCGCGCTTCGAGGCCAGCTGGGCGAGCTTCGACAACCGGGTGATCGAATCCCAGGGCGTTGCGGTGGGCGTGCTGCGCCTGCATGCGCTGCCCGACGCCCTCGAGATCCGCGACCTGCAGCTGCTGCCTGCCTACCAGAGCCGGGGACTGGGCGCCTGGGCCGTGCGGCAGGCGTTCCGGCGCGCCGCCGAACTCGGCAAGCCCGAGCTGCGCCTGCGCGTGTTCCCCGAGAACCCCGCGCGGCGGCTTTACGAACGCCTTGGCTTCGCCGTCGTGGCCGAGCTGGACGGCGTGCTGCACATGGCGTGTAAGCTGCCCCCCGGAGGCCCGCCATGAGCAAATCCGAGAACAAGACCCAGGCCACCGCGGCCAGCGTGGACGCTTTCCTGGACGCCATCGCCGACCCGCAGCGCCGCGACGACTGCCGCCGCGTGCGCGCCCTGATGGAAGCCGCCACCGGCGCGCCCGCGGTGATGTGGGGCCCGTCCATCGTCGGCTTCGGCCGCTACCGCTACCGCTACGACAGCGGACGCGAGGGCGAGTGGATGGTCACCGGCTTCTCGCCGCGCAAGAACGACCTCACGCTGTACCTGATGCCGGGCTTCGAGCAGCAGGCGGCGCTGATGGCGAAACTCGGCAAGCACAAGACCGGCAAGAGCTGCCTCTACCTCAAGCGGCTGGCCGACGTGGACATGGCGGTGCTGGAAGACCTGGTCACGCGCTCGGTGGCCGCCATGGCCCCGCAGCGCATCGACAACGCGGGCAACTGACCCCGCTCAGTCCAGCCGCGGCCAGGCCGTGGCGTCCAGCGTTTCGCGGTAGGCGTGCCAGGCCGAATACGCCAGCCAGGGCATCACCACCACGAGTCCGAGATAGGCGGTGAGGAAACCCACCGCCGTCAGCAGCGCGATCAGCGCCGCCCACTGCAGCATCACGCCCTTGTTGCGCAGCACGGCATTCACGCTGGAAACGCCGGCGGTCACCATGTCCACGTCGCGGTCGGCGATCATGGGCAGCGAAAACGCCGCCGTGGCGAAGGTGAAGGCCGCGAACACCGAACCCGCGGCCGAGCCGATCAGCAGGAACTCGACCCAGGTCACCAGGTCGTTGTTCTCCACCGGCACCAGCGCGTTCACCATCATGCCGGCGCGCGACCACAGCATCAGCACCACCAGCTGCGCCAGCGCGAACACCCCGGCCTGCCCCGCCACGCGCCGCGCCAGCACGAAGGAATCGCGCAGCTCGGGCCGGCGCCCTGCCTCCAGTTCACGGCTCACGCAATAAAGCCCCACGGCGATCAGCGGCGCCACGAACACGAAACCCGACAGCAGCGCCGCCAGCAGCGCGAACCGCCCCAGCGACCATGCCAGCGCCGACACCGCCACGCTCACCAGCAGCACCACGCCGCCGAACAGCAGGCTCAGCCCCGGCGCCCGCCGGAAATCCCGCCAGCCCGCCCGCAGCCAGCGCAGCGGCGCGCCGGCGTCGAGCGTGGCGCAGGGCACCGCGAACGGGCGTTCTATGGTCGATTCGTCGCGTTCGTTTTGGCTCATGGGACTAGTTCCTGTTGAGTCCGAAATCAATCGAACCAAGCCTGCGCTTCCAGAGGCTTTCAATCTTGATGACTTCCTCAGCAGGCATGTCCTGTGCAACCAACTGGAGAATGGTGAATCGGAATCGCCTCGGATCCCGATCACGCAATTCGACATTGCCACCATGCCCGGACCGAGAATACGAGAGCCAGCGCCCAAGGATGTTCTCTTTGCCATAAGCGCTGCCGACGTACTGCTTTCCGCAGGCTTCATCAATGATCAGGTAAACCCCGCGCCACTGGGCCATGGCACCACGCCAGCGCGATGGCAATGATTCCAGCTCGGCCCACTGGAGCACCATTTCGCTCCAATCTGGCATTTCCTTCACGAGGGCACTGTCTTCTTGAATCGCCAGCACTGGAATGGAATTCCTATCCGACCAACGCCACCAGGATCGCTCTATACCCGGCCACGTTACGACGAGCCGTCCTTTCCATTCGGACATCCTGGAGCTCAGCCGTAGATCGAACCACCTGGTGGTCTGCCTCTCAACCGGGCCGCGCGTTCCAAGCTCCTTTAGTTGCTTGTTCTCCCGGGTCCTCCAGAACTGATCCGCAGTGACTTCGCGAAATCCATCCACGGAATAGAGCCCAACGAAGATCGCCTGCCCAGCCTTGTGTCCGATGAATGAGACAAGCCACTTGGCCTTGGCAAGTGACTTTTCAACAACCGGCCCATGACTGCACTGATAAGCGTTGTAAATCTGAGGCTGATCCTCAGCGAGCCACATCAGCGCTTGCCTCAAGGCGCGCTCGGTCGGGCGGTGTCTCATGACCATGCATTCAGCCGGATCAATCCCCGCCTTAGTGAGAAGATCGTTCAGCTCAAGCATCGAACGCTCAGACCTCGACTTCCATGCCCGGCCGCGACAGCATCACCTCGGCCTGCAGGTCCGCGCGCATCACCTTGGCCAGCGCCTCGCGGGCGTCGTCCTCGCCGTGCACCACCACCACCGGCGGGCGGTTCGGGATCTGCCGGTACCAGTCCACCAGGCCGGGCTGGTCGGCGTGCGCCGACAGGCCGCCCACGGTGTGCAGCTGCGCATTGACGTGGATGACCTCGCCGAACATCTTCACCTCGCGCGCGCCGTCCACCAGGCGGCGGCCCAGCGTGCCCTGCGCCTGGTAGCCCACGAACATCACGTGCGCCTCCTTGCGGCCCAGGTTCTGGCGCAGGTGGTGGCGGATGCGGCCGCCGTTGCACATGCCGGAGCCGGCGATGATGATCGCGCCGCCCTTGTGCCGGTTGATCGCCATCGATTCTTCGGTTTCGGCGGTGAAGTTCAGGTTCGGCAGGCGGAACGGATGCGGCCGGCCCCGCCACACTTCCTGCGCATCCTCGTCGAACAGCGATTCGTGGCCGTCGTAGACCTCCACCACCTTGGTGGCCATGGGGCTGTCGAGGAAGATCTTCCAGCGCGACATCCGCCAGTCGTCCCAGTGCCGCGCGAACCAGTACAGCAGCTCCTGGCTTCGACCGACGGCGAAGGCGGGAATGAGCACGTTGCCGCCCGCTTCCCAGGCGCTGTCGAGCACTTCGGCGATTTCCACCAGGGTGGCCTCGCGGTCGCGGTGGGCGCGGCCGCCATAGGTGGATTCGAGCAGCAGCAAATCGGCGTGCGGCACCGGCTGGGCATCGCGCAGGATGGGCGTGCCCTTGGGGCCGAGGTCGCCGGAGAACACCAGCACGCGCTCGCGCTCGCCTTCCTTCGCGCGCAGCTCCACGCTGGCCGAACCCAGGATGTGGCCGGCGTCGCGAAGCGTCACGGTGATGCCCGGCAGGATTTCCGTGGGCTTGCCGTAGCCGATGGGCCGCACCAGCTTGAGCACCTTGCCGACGTCGCCGCGGGTGAACAGCGGCTTGTGGTGGGCGTGGCCTTCGCGGCGGTATTTGTTGTCGCGCTCGGCGTCCATCTCGGCCAGCGAGGCGGCGTCCTCGAGCATGATGCGCAGCAGGTCGGCGGTGGCCACGTGGGTCCAGATCGGGCCCTTGTAGCCGCGCGCCACCAGCACCGGCAGGCGGCCGCAGTGGTCGATGTGGGCGTGGCTGAGCACCACCGCCGACAGGCCTTCGATGTCGAAGGGGAAGGGCTCGAAGTTGCGGTGCTCGTCCTCGATGCTGCCCTGGATCATGCCGCAGTCGAGCAGCAGCCGGTGGCCGGCGGCCTCGACCTCGTGGCAGGAGCCGGTGACTTCGCCGGCGGCACCGTGGAATCGGACTTTCATGGGCTCTCCCGTCGGGATTTCCCACCAATGTACCCCGGAAACAACGACGGCCGGGAGGTCCCGGCCGTCGCGTCGGACCCCTGCCCCGCCGTCAGCGGGTGGCGCCCATTTCCTTGAGCAGGTTCGGCGCCGGGAACACCTTGTCCATGATCCAGACCATGTAGCGGTGGTCCACCGAGATCATGCGGGTCATGGCGGGGTCGAACACCCAGTTCGAGCTCACCGATTCCCAGTTGCCGTCGAAGGCCAGGCCCACCAGTTCGCCCTTGCCGTTGAGCACCGGCGAACCGGAGTTGCCGCCGGTGATGTCGAGGTCGGACAGGAAGTTCACCGGGATGGCGGCCTTCTGCTGCGCCGACATCGCGGCGATGGCGTCGAGCTGGTTCTTCGGGGCGTCGAACGGCTCCACGCCGGTGGCCTTGGCGGCCAGGCCGTCGAGCGAGGTGAACGGGGTGTAGGCCACGCCGTCCTTCGGCGAATAACCCATCACGTTGCCGTAGGTGATGCGCAGGCTGAGGTTGGCGTCCGGGTACACGCCCTGGCCCTGGCTGCGCTTGTAGGACTGCACGGCGGCCAGGTAGACCGGGCGGTGCAGGTTCTGGTCGCCGCTGCGCGCCTTGCCCGCGTCCTCGATCTCCTTGAGCACCGGGGCCAGCGACACGGCCAGCTTCAGCAGCGGGTCGGCGTGGGCCTCGACGTCGGCCTGGCTGGCCGTCATCAGGGCCAGGCGGGCGTCGGTGCCGGCCAGCGTGGTGCCGGCGTAGGTGGCGTCCAGCGCGCGGGTGATGGCGGCCTCGTCGTTGCCGCCCAGCCAGGCGTCGATGGCGGCCACGCGCTGGTTGGCCGGCAGCTTCAGGTACTCGCGCAGCCAGTAGGCCAGGAGCTGCTTTTCCATCTTCGGGTCGTAGCGG
The DNA here is from genome assembly GCF_000747075.1 of Arenimonas malthae CC-JY-1. Taxonomy (GTDB): domain Bacteria; phylum Pseudomonadota; class Gammaproteobacteria; order Xanthomonadales; family Xanthomonadaceae; genus Arenimonas; species Arenimonas malthae. Next base: position 1,646 of record NZ_AVCH01000177.1, on the reverse strand, counting down.
CGGTCGAGCTGCTGGATGGCGCCCTGGATGCCCGGCAGGTCGCGCTGCTGGTAGCCCGGGGCGCGCTCGGCGTCGGGCTTGGCCGATTCGATGGCCAGGCGGTGCAGCATGCGCAGGTTGCCCAGCAGGCCCGTGCCGGCGATCTGGCCCACCACGAGGTCGCGCTCGCGGGTGGCGCGGGCTTCCGCGGCCAGTTCCACCAGGCGCGCGTGCGCGGACAGGCCGGCTTCGCCCTGCTTGCCCTGCGCACGCAGCCAGGCCAGCACCGCGTCTTCCTCGGCGCGCTTGGTGGCCGAGGCATCGATGCGGGCGAAGCCTTCAAGCTGGCCGTCCCAGTTCTTCATGGCGTTCTGCCAGCCGCGGATGGTGGCGGCGTACTTCACCGCCAGCTCGGCGTCGTCCTTGCCGGCCGCTTCCACCAGGGCCACCAGGTTCTTCAGGTGCTGGCCCACCACCGGGTACTGCCAGGTGGACACGGCCTGGAATTCGTCGAACAGCGCGTAGCGGTTGGTGGTGCCCGGGTAGCCGGCCACCATCACGAAGTCACCGGCCTCCAGCGCGTCGGTGGCCAAGCGCAGGTACTGCGCGGGCTTGAACGGCACGTTGTCCTGCGAATACGCCGCCGGCTTGCCGTCCTTGCCCACGTAGGCGCGGTAGAAGGAGAAGTCGCCGGTGTGGCGCGGCCACATCCAGTTGTCCACCTCGCCGCCGTAGTTGCCGATGCTGCCCGGGGGCGCGTAGACCAGGCGCACGTCCTTGATTTCGATCTGGCGGAACAGGCGCCAGGTCTGGCCGCTGAAGAAGCTGTACAGGGTGCAGCGGTAGCCGGCTTCCGATTCGCACTCGGCGATCAGCGCCTTCTGCGCGGCTTCCAGCGCCTGCTGGCGGGCCAGGCCGGCGGTGCTGCCGGCGGCGGCCTGCATCTTGTCGGTGACGTCGGTGATGCGGTCCATCACGTACACGCGGGCGTTCGGGCCGGCGGAGACTTCATCGGCCAGGGTGGCGGCGTTGAAGCCGTCCTTGATCAGGTTGCGCTCGGCGGTGGAATTGAGCTGGATGGCGCCGTAGGCGCAGTGGTGGTTGGTGACCACCAGGCCCTCGGGCGAGACGAACGAAGCGGTGCAGCCGCCCAGCGCCACCACGGCGCCCATCGGGTCGCCGGTGAGGTTGGCGAGCTGCTCGGGCGGCAGCTCCAGGCCCGCCTGCTTGAGCGGGCCGGCGATCTCGGGCAACTGCTGCGGAACCCACATGCCCTCCTTGGCCTGCGCGGCGAAAGAGAGGGACAGGGCGACGGCTAGGACGGCAAGACGCATCGGCGGGACCTCGTGTTTTGTCGAATTCCCAAGCCTAGCAGCGGCGGCGCTTGCGGGGCGTGCACGCGGGTATAGACTTTCGACAGGGGACAAACGAGGGGGACTTATGCGTGCACTGCTGCTCGTGGGCGGCCTGCTGGCCGCGTTGGCCGGCCCGGCGCGGGCGCAGTCGCCCGACGAAGCCCTGGCCGCGCTCTGGAACACCCTGTGCGCCGGCGCCGCGCCCGGCAGTCCGCTGGCCAGCCGCTGTGCCGAAATCTTCGCCGGCGGCCCCAACAGCCGCGAGCGCGCGGCCGGCGGCAACTTCCTGGGCGAGATCCCGGGCCAGGGCCG
>NZ_AVCH01000176.1 GCF_000747075.1 Arenimonas malthae CC-JY-1 | reverse complement strand
CGGCGCGTGCTGCGCGGCTGGCGCGGCTGGGCGGTGGCGCTGCCCGCGCTGGTGGTGGTGCTGCTGGGCTTCGGCGTGCCGGTGCTGCAGCTGCTGGCCTGGTCCTGGCAGTCGCGCGCGGACCTGCCCGGGGTCGGCGAGGCGGCGCTCAACACCGCGTTGCTCGCCGCGATGGCGGCGGTGGGCGTGCTGCTGCTGTCGCTGGCCTTCGCCGGGCTGGCGCGGCGCAGCGGCGGCGACCCCTTGGTGCGTGCCGCCGGTTTCACCGCGGGCCTGGGTTACGCGGTGCCGGGCACGGTGCTGGCGGTGGGTGCGATGTGGTTGCTGGTGGCAGTGGAGCAGGCCGCGCCCTGGCTGTCGGCGCTGGCGCTGAGTTCGTCGGTGGCCGGCGTGCTGCTGGCGCTGTGCGCGCGTTTCCTGCGCGTGGGCCACGAGGCCACGGAAACCGCTTTCCAGGCGCTGCGACCCTCGCTGCTCGAATCCGCGCGCCTGCTGGGGGCGCCGCGCTGGCAGCGTTTCCACCGCGTCGCGCTGCCGCTGCTTCGCCCCGGCCTGGTGGCGGCGCTGCTGCTGGTGCTGGTCGAGGTGGTGAAGGAACTGCCCGCCACGCTGATGCTGCGTCCCTTCGGCTGGGACACGCTGGCCGTGAAGATCCACGGCTACACCAGCGAAGGCCTGTGGGCGCAGGCCGCCTGGCCGGCGCTGTGGCTGTGCCTGGTCGGCCTGCTGCCCGTCTGGTGGCTGGTCCGGCAACAGCGCTGAGGCCGGCGCGTCTGCGATAATGGGGGTCTTTTCCGGGCCACCAGGGCAGGGCGATGAGCAAGAAGACGATCCTCAACGACACCCACCGGGCGCTCGGCGCCAAGATGGTGGACTTCGGCGGCTGGGACATGCCGATCAACTACGGTTCCCAGATCGAGGAACACCACCAGGTGCGCCGCGACGCCGGCATGTTCGACGTCTCGCACATGACCATCCTCGACCTGCACGGCGCGCAGGTGCGGCCCTTCCTGCGCAAGCTGGTGGCCAACTCGGTGGACAAGCTCAAGGCGAAGGGCAAGGCCCTGTACGCCTGCATGCTCGACGAGAAGGGCGGCGTCATCGACGACCTGATCGTCTATTACCTGGCCGAGGACTTCTTCCGCCTGGTGGTGAACGCCGCCACCCGCGACAAGGACCTGGCCTGGATCACGGCACAGGCGGCCCCGTTCGGCGTGGCCATCACCGAGCGCCGCGACCTGGCCATCGTCGCCGTGCAGGGCCCGAACGCCCGCGCCAAGGTGATCGAGCTGCTCAGCCCCGAGGCCGCGCAGGCCGCCGGCAAGCTCGGCAAGTTCGTGGCCTGCGAGGCCGACGGCCTGTTCGTCGCCCGCACCGGCTACACCGGCGAGGATGGCTTCGAGGTGATGGTGCCCGAGGCGCAGGCGGTGGATTTCTGGAACCGCCTGCTGGCCGTCGGCGTGAAGCCGGCCGGCCTGGGCGCGCGCGACACCCTGCGCCTGGAGGCGGGCATGGCGCTGTACGGCCAGGACATGGACGAGTCGGCCACGCCTTATGAAGCCGGCCTGGCCTGGACGGTCGCGCTCGACGAGGGCCGCGACTTCACCGGCCGCGCCGCGCTCGAGGCGCAGAAGGCCGCCGGCGCCGCGCGCCAGATGATCGGCCTGGTGCTGGACGAGAAGGGCGTGCTGCGCCACGGCCAGGCGGTGTTCTGCGCCAGCGGCGAGGGCGAGATCCTGTCGGGTACCTTCTCGCCGACCCTGGGCAAGGCCATCGCGCTGGCGCGCGTGCCGGCCGGCGAGGTCGGCGCGGTCGAGGTCGACATCCGCGGCAAGCGCCTGCCCGTGCGCGTGGTGAAGTACCCGTTCGTCCGCGACGGCGCCGCCCAGCCAGGCGTGCTGGCCTGAGCCGACGGCCGGGTGCCACGCCGGCCCGGCCGCGTTTAAACTAACCCCACCCCTGTTCGCACCACCGATCCCGAGGCCCCAACGATGAGCGAGATTCCCGGCGACCTGAAGTTCCTCAAGTCCCACGAGTGGGCCCGTGTCGAAGACAACGGCCGCGTCACCGTCGGCATTTCCGACCACGCCCAGGGCCTGCTCGGCGACCTGGTCTACGTCGAGCTGCCCAACGTCGGCGACAGCGTCGAGCAGGGCGCGGCCACGGCCGTGGTCGAGTCGGTCAAGGCCGCCTCCGACGTTTATTCCCCGGTGTCGGGCAAGGTGGTCGAGGTGAACTCGGCGCTGTCCGACAAGCCCGAGACCATCAACGAGGACGCCTTCGGCGAGGGCTGGATCTTCGTGATCGAGCCGTCCGAGCCGGAGCAGCTCAAGGAGCTGCTGTCGCCGGACGACTACGCCCAGCTGCTCGAGGACGAAGGCCACTGAGGCCATCGCCCCACCCGTCGAAGCCACCGGCCGCCCTGTGCGGCCGGTGCTTTTTCCGGCACCCGAAAGTGCGCGACGCCGTCCCGGTTTCGCGCACTTTTGCTTTTTGCGGTGCGCAAAACGGTTCCGGCCGGAGTTTTTTTTCGCCCCGCCAGGTGCTCGCCGGGCGCCGTCCGGGAGCATCGGGAAGCGGTTCCGGAAACACCGCGCCGAAGTCGCGCGCCGACACGGGTTTGTAATCGGAGAGCCATTTTTCCGATGTTTTTTTTCATGCGTGTTTCTCCGACGCGCACCAAGGGTGTAACGACGACCCGTTCGCGCGCCGCCATCGCAGGCGCAAGTCCCGGCCAGCCCTTGAATTTTTTTTTGCGAAGTTGTTGACAGGGCGAAATCCCGTGATTAGCTTTCGCCCAGCAGACATCAACTGCGGAAGCGAGTGATCAGGAACGAGTCGACAACGCGAGCCACGACACCCAACTCCACCCCGGAACTCATCACGGTGGATCAGGGCCAACATCCCTCCGCGAAATCGAAATCGTCCTTCCGCAAACAGCGAATTTCCGACGCCCGGGCCGCTTTCGGTCCGGGCGTTTCCGTTTCCGGCGCCGCCCCGCGCCGGCCCAAATCCGCCCGTCGCGCCTCGAGCGCGACGGCGGTACGCCCCGGGAATCGTCCCGTGGCGGTGCCTTTGTGACTGGGCAGTCCAAAAGCCAACTGACGAGGAGTTGACCATGGCTACTAAGAAAGCTGCGAAGAAACCGGCCAAGAAGGCCGCGAAGAAGACCGTGAAGAAGGCCGCCAAGGCCGTCAAGAAGGTCGTGAAGAAGGCCGCCAAGAAGGTTGCCAAGAAGCCGGCCAAGAAGGCTGCGAAGAAGGTCGCCAAGAAGCCGGCCAAGAAGGCCGCGAAGAAGGCTGTCAAGAAGACCGCCAAGAAGGCTGCGAAGAAGGCTGCCAAGAAGGTCGCCAAGAAGCCGGCCGCCAAGAAGTCGGCTGCCAAGAAGCCGGCCAAGAAGAAGGCTGCCAAGAAGGCTGCCAAGAAGCCGGCGGCCAAGAAGGCTGCCAAGAAGCCGGCTGCCAAGAAGAAGGCTGCGCGCAAGCCGGCCGCCAAGAAGCCGGCTGCCATGCCGGCCGCCCCGGTTGCCCCGGCGCTGTAAGGCGCCACAACCAAAAGCTACAAGTCTGGACTCTCTCCCCGTGTTGCCCAGGCGGGGAGGGAGACTTTCCAAAGGCACGCAGACGCCGGCTCAATGCCGGCGTTCGCTTTTGTGGGGTTCGGGAATCCGCGCCGCGCGCGGGGATCAGCGCCGGCGGGCGCCGCGCCGCACCGGCGCCTGCATCGGGCCGAGCCAGTCGCGGGCCGGCAGGCCCAGGGCCTTGTCGAGCGTGGTCGGCAGCAGGCCGGTGGGCATCGCGCTCTCGCTGTTCCAGAGGATCACCACGCCGATGTCCTTCTCGGGCAGGAAGGCGGCCAGCGCGCGGTAACCCTGGACGGCGCCGCCGTGGAAGACCAGGGTGTGCCCGGCGTAGTCGTAGATGCGCCAGCCCAGGCCGTAGTAGGCGCTGCGCAGGCGGTCGCGGCGCCAGCCGCTGCCGCGCACTTCGCCGGGCGTGGCGACCTGCGGGGTCTGGATCTCGTTGAGCACCTCGGGCGGCAGCACGTCGGGGCGGTGGCCCATCTGCGCCACCAGCCAGTTCGCCATGTCGCGCACCGAGGCGTTGACGCCGGCCGCCGGCGGGATGCGGTAGTAGGTTTCCTTCGGCCGCACCGGCACCCAGGTGCCGCCGCTGCGCACGTGCGGGCGCGCCCAGCTCGGGCTCGACTCCAGGCCTTCGCGGCCGAAGGTGGCGCCGAACATGCCCAGCGGGTGGAACAGGCGCTTTTCGACCTGGTGCGCGTAGAAGTCGCCGGTGGCGGCGAACACCATGTCGCCGACCAGGCTGAAGGCGATGTTCTGGTAGGCGTAGCACTCGCCCGGGCTGCAGGTGAGCGGCGCCTCGGAAAGTTTTTCGGCCAGCAGCGGGTAGGGCTGGTTGGCCTCGAGGTCGCGGTCGTAGGTGTTGTAGGCCAGGCCGACCTGGTGGCTGAGCACCTGGCGCACGGTGATCTTCTGCGCCGCGGCGCCGTCGCGCAGGGTGAACGCGGGCAGCTGGTTGACGATGGGGCTGTCCCAGCTCATCGCGCCCTCGCTCACCAGCAGGGCGCTGAGGGTGCCGGCGAAGGCCTTGGACAGCGAGGCCACCCGGAACGCGGTGTCGGGCGTGACCGGCTGGCGCAGCTTGCTGTCCACCACGCCGTAGCCGCGCAGCGACACCACCTTGCCGTCTTCGACGATGGCCATGGCCAGGCCGGGGATGCGGGCGCGGGTGACGACCTGTTCGGCCAGCCGCTCCATCTCCCGCGCCTCGTCGCTGAAGTCGTCGGCGGCGCGGGCGCCGGTGGCGCAGGCGAGGCCGGCCAGCGCGAGCAGCGGCAGGGCGAGGAGGGGGGCGGAACCGGCTTTCGTGCGTGGCATGGGCAACGTATGCTTGGCGAACACGGCCATTCTAGCGCGGTGGGTGCGCAGCGGCCGCAACCGGGGAGCAAAGAAATGGCAATGACTCTGCTAGTGCTGGTCGTCGCGGCGGCCGCATTCCTGTTCTGGGGCGTTGGCATCTACAACGGCCTCGTCACCGCCCGCAACGCCTTCAAGAACGCGTTCGCGCAGATCGACGTGCAGCTGACCCGCCGTTACGACCTGATCCCGAACCTGGTCGAGGTGGCCAAGGGGTACCTCAAGCACGAACGCGAGACGCTCGAGGCCGTCATCCAGGCCCGCGCCGCAGCCGTGAGCGGCCTGGCCGCCGCCAAGGCGCGCCCGGGCGACGACGCCGCCATGGCGCAGCTCGGCAGCGCCGAGAGCGGCCTGGCCGGCGCCCTGTCGCGGCTGATGGTGGTGGCCGAGGCCTATCCCGACCTCAAGGCCAACCAGAACATGATGCAGCTCACCGAGGAGATGACCTCGACCGAGAACCGCATCGCCTTCGCGCGCCAGGCCTACAACGACAGCGTGATGGCCTACAACAACAAGCGCGAGGTGTTCCCCTCGAACATCATCGCCGGCATGTTCAACTTCGCCCACGCCGCCCTGCTCGAGATCACCGAGCCGGCCAAGCGCGAGGCGCCCAAGGTCTCGTTCTAGGCTTGAACTTCTTCGCGCGCCAGGACCAGGCCCGGCGCCAGTCGCGCCGGCTGGTGCTGCTGTTCACGCTCGCCGTGGTGGCGATCGTGGTGGCGGTGGACGTGTTCTTCCTGCTGGCCTTCGGCGGCCTGGGCGGGGTGTCGGCGCCGGGGTCCACCGGCGCCGGCCTGGTGATGGCCACCCTGCTGACGCTGTCGATCATCGGCCTGGGTTCGCTCTACCGCATCTCCAGCCTGCGCCAGGGCGGCGCCGCGGTCGCCACCCAGCTCGGCGGCACGCCGGTGCCCGAGGACACCCACGACTTCCACTACCGGCGCCTGCGCAACGTGGTGGAGGAGATCGCCATCGCCTCGGGCGTGCCGGTGCCGCAGGTGTTCGTGCTCGAGCAGGAAGCGGGCATCAACGCCTTTGCCGCCGGTTACGCGCCCAGCGACGCCGCCGTGGCGGTCACCCGCGGCGCGCTCGACAAGCTCAACCGCGACGAGCTGCAGGGCGTCATCGCCCACGAGTTCAGCCACGTGCTGAACGGCGACATGCGGCTCAACATCCGCCTGATGGGCGTGCTGTTCGGCATCCTGGTGCTGGCGGTGGTGGGCCGGAAGATCCTGCAGCACGGCGGCCGCGGCAGCCGCAATTCCAAGGGCGCCGGGCCGGTGCTGCTGGCAGCGCTGGGCCTGATGGTGGTCGGTTACATCGGCCTGTTCTTCGGCCGCCTGATCAAGGCCGGCGTCAGCCGCCAGCGCGAATTCCTGGCCGACGCCTCGGCCGTGCAGTTCACCCGCCAGACCAAGGGCCTGGCCGGCGCTCTCAAGAAGATCGCCGGCCTGCCCGACGGTTCGAAGCTGGCCAGCCGCGACACCGAGGAAGTGGCGCACATGTTGTTTGGCGACGGCGTGGGGTATTCGTCGCTGTTCGCCACCCACCCGCCGCTGGTCGCGCGCATCCAGGCGCTGGAGCCCTCGTTCAAGCCATCCGCAGTGGCCGACCTGGTGGCGCGTTGGCAGATGCACCCGCCCTCGGGCCTTGACGAAGACTTGGCCCTGGGCCTCGCAGGGCCCGTTCCGCCGCCGCTGCCGGGCGAGCACGCCGAGCTGCAGGTGACGCCGCCCTCGGTGGTGGCCCAGGTGGGCGCGCCGCGCAGCGACGACTACGTGCGCGCCGGCGCCCTGGTGGAGGCCATGCCGGACGTGCTGCGCCGCGCCGCGCACGAGCGCGAGGAAGCCGTGCCGCTGCTGTTCGGCCTGCTGATGGCCGCGCCCGGCCCGGTGCGCGAGCGCCAGCAGTTCGAACTGGCCGCGCGCAACGACGAGCGCGTGGCGCGCCAGGCGCTCGACTACGCCGACCGCCTCTCGGAACTGCCGCGCCTGCTGCACCTGCCGCTGGCGGCCATGGCCATGCCGGCGCTGCGCAAGCGGCCGCGCCCGGAGCTCGAGCGCTTCATGGACGGCTGCTTCGCGCTCACCCACGCCGACGGCCAGGTGAGCCTGTTCGAATACTGCCTGGGCCGCCTGCTGCGGGTGCAGGTGCGCGACGCGCTGGATCCCGCCGGTGCCTGGGTGCCCGGCCACCGCCACCTGTCCCGCTGCGCGCCGCACGCGATCGCGCTGATGGCGGTGCTGGCGCAGGCGGGCCACGCCGACGCCGATTCGGCGCGGCGCGCCTACCTGGCCGGCATGGCGCGGGTGTTCCCGCGCGTCGATTCGCCCTACCAGCCGCCGGCGGAGCCGCTGCGCGCGCTCGACGAAGCCTGGCCCGTGCTCGACGAACTCGAGCCCATGGGCAAGGAGCTGCTGCTGGAAGGCCTGGTGGCCGCAGTGAGCCACGACGGCCGCCTGAACGTGGCCGAGGCCGAGCTGCTGCGTGCGGTCTGCGCCTCGCTGCACTGCCCGCTGCCGCCGATGCTGGAACAGCGGGGCTGAGCCCCGCGTCGCTCAGGCCGCCAGACCGCGGATCAGGTCGGCGGCGCGCTCGGCGATCATCATGGTCGGGGCGTTGGTGTTGCCGCCCACCAGCCGCGGCATCACCGAGGCGTCCACCACGCGCAGGCCGTCCACGCCCTTCACGCGCAGCTGCGGGTCGACCACGGTGCCGGCGTCCTTCGGGTCGCCCATCCGGCAGGTGCCCACCGGGTGGTAGATGGACTCGGCCTTGCGGCGGATGAAGGCGACCAGGTCGGCTTCCTCCTGCACGCGCGCGCCGGGGAACAGTTCCTCGCCGCGGTAGGGCGCGAAGGCCGGCTGGGCCAGGATCTCGCGCGAAATGCGCAGCGCCTCCACCATCACCTGCAGGTCGAAACCCTCGGGGTCGCTGAGGTAGGCCGCTTCGATGCGCGGCTTGTCGGCGGCGCTGGCGCTCACCAGCGACAGCCGGCCGCGGCTGCGCGGGCGCAGGCCGCAGGCGTGCAGGGTGTAGCCATTGCCGGGCAGGCGGTTGCGGCCGTGGTCGTCGAGCTGGGCCGGCACGAAGTGGAACTGCATGTCCGGGCGTTCGTCCTCGGCCAGGCGGCTGCGCAGGAAACCGCCGGCTTCGGCGATGTTGCTGCTGCCCGGGCCCCTGCGGCCCATCAGGTAGTACTGGAAGGCCACCGCCGCGTCGCTCAGGCGGTCGTAGCTGAGGCCCTGGGTGCAGCGCTGCAGGGTGCAGATGTCGAGGTGGTCGTGCAGGTTGCCGCCCACGCCCGGCAGGTCGGCGACCACGCCGATGCCATGCTGCCGCAGGTGCGCGGCCGGGCCGATGCCCGAGAGCATCAGCAGCTGCGGCGAATTGATGGCGCCGCCGCACAGGATCACCTCGCGGCTCGCGCCCTCGCAGAAGGCGCCACGGCCCTTCACCGAATACACCACGCCGGTGGCGCGGCCCTTGTCGAAGGTGACCCGGCTGGCGGCGGCGTGGGTGACCACCTTGAGGTTCGGGCGGTGCCGCACCGGCGCCAGGTAGGCGCGGGCGCTGGAACTGCGGGCGCCGTCGCGGGTGGTGGTCTGGTACCAGCCGAAGCCGTCCTGGCGGGCGCCGTTGAAGTCGTCGCTGGCGGCGTGGCCGGCTTCGCGGGCGGCCTGGAGGAAGACTTCGGACAGCGGGTTGCGGTGGCGCGGGTCGGACACGCCCAGCGGGCCATCGCCGCCGTGCAGTTCGCTGGCGCCGCGCTCGTTGCCTTCGCTGCGGCGGAAGTAGGGCAGGGCGTTCGACCACTGCCAGCCCTCGGCGCCCATCGCGGCCCACTCATCGTAGTCGCGGGCGTGGCCGCGGATGTAGCACATGGCGTTGATCGAGCTCGAACCGCCCAGCACCTTGCCGCGCGGCCACCACAGCAGGCGGCCGTCGAGCGCGGGTTCGGGCGCGGTGCTGTAGTCCCAGTTCACGCCCTTCTTGCCGACCAGCTTGGCCAGGCCCGCGGGCATGTGGATGAACGGGTGCCAGTCGCTGGGGCCGGCCTCGAGCAGCAGGACGCGGCAATCCGGGTCCTCGCTGAGCCGGTTGGCCAGCACGCAGCCGGCGGATCCCGCACCCACGATGATGTAGTCGTACACGCGTTCGGCTTCTTTTTCGTTGACCGACCGAGGCTAGGCCCCGCATCTAGAGCAAACACTCGGGGATGGCGTCCGTTCCCGCTAACCGTGAACAGGTTCACTGTGCGCGCGGCTGGCGGCGACCGGCCGGGTTGGCTATCGTGCGCGCACCCCGACCGGAACCACGATGACCCAGGCCCCGCCCACCGCCGGCCGATTCGACCACCTGCGCGGTGCGCTGCGGGAGTTCCCGCCGTTGCTGTGGTCGTTCCTGTACTTCTTCTTCCTGCTCACCGGCTATTACGTGCTGCGGCCGGTGCGCGACGCCATGGGCGCCTCCGGCGACGTGCAGGCGGTGTTCCCGGCGGGCCTGGTGGACTGGGCGGCGGCGCGCGGCGTGGCCCTGGGCGACCTGACCCTGCAGGTGCTGTTCACCGGCACCTTCCTGGTGATGCTGCTGCTGCAGCCGGCCTACGGCGCCCTGGTCAGCCGCTTCCCGCGCCGGGTGTTCCTGCCGGTGCTGTACCTGCTGTTCATCGCCTGCCTGCTGGGATTCTACATCCTGTTCGGGCGTGAAGTGCCCGGCCGCGGCGCGGTGTTCTTCATCTGGGTGGCGGTGTTCAACCTGTTCGCGGTGTCGGTGTTCTGGAGCTTCATGGCCGACATCTACAGCGACACCGAGGCGCGCCGCCTGTACGGCTTCATCGCCGCCGGCGGCACCATCGGCGGCTTCACCGGGCCGCTGATCACGCGCGTGCTGGTGAACCAGGTGGGCGTGGCCAACCTGCTGCTGGTGTCGGCGGCGCTGCTGGCGCTGGCCGTGGTGTGCATCCTGCGCCTGGGGCGCTGGGCGCGCCTGCGCGAGCTCGAACGCGGCCGCGAGGGCAACGAGCAGGCCATGGGCGGCAGCATGCTGGCCGGGCTGCGCCTGCTGCGCGACCAGCCGCTGCTGCGGGCGATGGCGGTGATCATGTTCTTCGGCGTGGGCGTGGGCACGCTGCTCTACAACGAGCAGGCGGCGATCGCGCGCGCCTTCTACCCGGGCGACGAGGCGCGCACGGCCTACTACGCCAACATCGACCTGGCCATCAACCTGGTCACGATCCTGGTGCAGGTGTTCCTGACCCGCACGCTGCTGGTGCGCTTCGGCGTGGCGCCGGTGCTGCTGATCCCGGCAGTGGCCATCCTGCTGGGCTTCGCCGCGCTCACCGCGTCGCCGCTGCCGCTGCTGGTGGCGGTCGTGCAGGTGGCCACGCGCGCCGGCGAGTTCTCGCTGGCCAAGCCGGCGCGCGAGACGATCTACACGCGGGTGGACCGGGAGATCCGCTACAAGGGCAAGGCGGTCATCGACACGGCCGTGTACCGCGGCGGCGACCTGTTCTTCGTCTGGACGCACAAGTTCCTGGCGGCCTTCGGCTCGAGCGTGGTGTTCGGCGCCGGCCTGCTGGTGGCGGGTGCCATGACCTTTGGCGCGTGGCGCCTGATCCGCGAACAGGCCAAGCTGCCCGCCTCGCCGCCCTGAAACCCGGGAGCCCGCATGGCTCGCGTCCTTCGACTGCTGACCCTGACCCTGGCCCTCCTTTGCGCCTGGCTGCCGCCGGCCGCGCTGGCGGTCGAGGTGCGGGTGGACCCGCGGGTGGAATTCGCGGCGCTGATGTGCCGGCTGGCCGGTTTCGAGGAATACCAGGGCCCCGGCATCGCCGACTATGACGCCGCGGTGGACGCGCATTTCTCCCGCTTCCGCGACCACCCGGCCATCGCCACCGTGCGCGCGCTGCGCGAGGAGGTGGGCCTGGCCTACAACATGCCGGTGGAGCTGGCGCTGGCCACCGGCGACAACGATTGGAAGCTGCGCCTGCGACCCGGCGCGCCCGGCTCGACCCTGGACGCGCGCTGGACGCCCGCCGCCGCCGACCGCTTCCTGCAGGCCGCCGCCACGCTGTGGCGCGACGCCGACGCCCCGGCTTTTTTCGCCACGCAGGCGCCGCGTTTCCGCGAGGTGGAGTCGGTGCTTTCCGAAACCCTGCGCCCGCGCCTGGACGCGTCCTGGTTCGACCGCCAGTACGGCGTCGACCCGCGCCGGCGGCTGGTGGTGGTGGCGGGGCTGCTCAACGGCCCGAACAGCTACGGCCCGCACCTGGACCTGCCCGGCGGCCGCCGCGAAACCTACGCCGTGCTAGCCACGCCGCCGATGCCCGCGGGCAGCGCGCCGTCGTATCCGGCCGACCAGGTCGCCAGCCTGCTCATCCACGAACTGCACCATCCGTACGTGAACCCCTGGGTCGAGGCCAACGCGGCGCGTCTGGAGAAAGGCGCCAGCGCGCTGTTCGAAGCGGTGCGGCCGCAGATGACCGCGGCTGCCTACGGCCAGTGGAACTACATGCTCAACGAAAGCCTGGTGCGCGCCCAGGTGCTGCGTTATTACCGCGCCCGCGGCAACGAGGGCGCGTACCAGCGCAACCTGCGCGAAGACCGCGGCCGCGGTTTCGCCTGGGTGGCCGCGCTGGCGGACGCCCTGGACGCAGCGCAGTCGGAGGCGCCCGAAGGCGCGCCCGCCTTCGGTCCGGCCGCGGAGGCCGCCGTGTTCGCCTTCTTCGACCACTGGGGCCGCGAACCGGCCGCGCGCATCGCCGCCGAGGACGCGCGCCTGGAAAAGCGCCAGCGCGAACGCCAGGCCACCGGCGTGCAGCTGGTGTCGGCCACGCCGGCGCTGGAAGGGGGCGTGGTCGCGCCGGGCGAGGGCGAGCTGCGGCTGGAATTCGACCGCGCCATGGCGCCGTCGGTGTCGGTGCAGGGCGAGCCGCCGGAAGTGACCGGCCGGCCGGCCTGGGACGCGTCGCGGCGGGTGCTGGTGATCCCCGTGCGTTTCGCGGCAGGCGCGACCCACGTGCTGTGGCTCAACGACGAACTCTCGCCCGGCCAGGGCTTCCGCGGCGAAGACGGCGAATGGCTGGTGCCGCGCGAATGGCGCTTCCGCGTCGAAGGCGCCGCCGGGGAATGAGCGTTGCGGCGGTGTGGACGCCGCCTTGCCGGCGCTTGCGCTAACCTCCCTGTTCCAAGCCCGGGAGCAAGCCCATGAAAGTCAGAGCCGCCGTCGCGCACAAGGCCGGTGCACCGCTGAGCATCGAAACCGTCGACCTCGAGGGCCCGCGCTTCGGCGAGGTGCTGGTCGAGATCAAGGCCACGGGCGTCTGCCACACCGACCAGTTCACGCTTTCGGGCGCCGACCCGGAGGGCCTGTTCCCGGCCATCCTGGGCCACGAGGGCGCGGGCGTGGTGGTCGACGTCGGCCCGGGCGTGAAGTCGCTGAAAAAGGGTGACCACGTCATCCCGCTGTACACGCCCGAGTGCCGCGAGTGCGAGTACTGCCTCAACCCCAAGACCAACCTCTGCCAGTCCATCCGCAGCACCCAGGGCCAGGGCCTGATGCCCGACGGCAGCAGCCGCTTCAGCCTCGACGGCAAGCCGGTGCTGCACTACATGGGCACCTCCACCTTCGCCAACTACACCGTGGTGCCTGAGATCGCGCTGGCGAAGATCCGCGAGGACGCGCCCTTCGACAAGGTCTGCTATATCGGCTGCGGCGTCACCACCGGCATCGGTGCGGTCATCTTCACCGCCAAGGTGGAGGTGGGCTCGAAGGTGGTGGTGTTCGGCCTGGGCGGCATCGGCCTGAACGTCATCCAGGGCGCGCGCCTGGCCGGCGCCGACATGATCGTGGGCGTCGACCTCAACCCCGGCCGCGAGGCCATGGCGCGCAAGTTCGGCATGACCCACTTCGTGAACCCGAAGGACGTGGAAGGCGACCTGGTGCCGTATCTGGTTTCGCTGACCAAGGGCGGCGCCGACTACACCTTCGAATGCATCGGCAACACCCAGGTGATGCGCCAGGCGCTCGAGTGCGCGCACAAGGGCTGGGGCACCAGCGTCATCATCGGCGTGGCCCCGGCCGGCGCCGAGATCAGCACGCGGCCCTTCCAGCTGGTCACCGGCCGCAACTGGCGCGGCAGCGCCTTCGGCGGCGCCCGCGGCCGCACCGACGTGCCGAAGATCGTGGACTGGTACATGGACGGCAAGATCGACATCGATTCGCTGATCACCCACACGATGCCGCTGGAGAAGATCAACGACGCCTTCGACCTGATGCACCGCGGCGAATCCATCCGCTCCGTGGTGGTCTACTGATGGCGATCGAGCTGCTCTCCGAGCACGGCTGCTTCGGCGGCGTGCAGGGGTTCTACCGCATGGCCTCGCCGGCCTGCGGCGGCGACATGCGCTTCGCGGTGTTCCAGCCGCCGCAGGCGCGTTCGGGCAAGGTGCCGGTGCTGTATTTCCTGGCCGGCCTGACCTGCAGCGAGGAGACGGCCACCATGAAGGCCGGCGCCCAGCGCGTGGCCGCCGAACTGGGCCTGATGCTGGTGATGCCCGACACCAGCCCGCGCGGCACCGGCATCGAGGGCGCCACCGGCGACTGGGAATTCGGCGAGGCCGCGGGTTTCTACCTCGACGCCACCCAGGCGCCGTGGAGCTCGCGCTTCCGGATGGAAACCCACGTGGTGCACGAGCTGCCGGCAGCGGTGCTGCAGCATTTCCCGGCCGCGCCGGGGCGCGCGGGCATCTCCGGCCATTCCATGGGCGGCCACGGCGCGCTGGTGCTGGCGCTGCGGCACCCGGAGCGCTACCGCAGCCTGTCGGCGTTCGCGCCGATCGTGGCGCCCAGCCGGGTGCCCTGGGGCGAGAAGGCGTTTTCGCGCTACCTCGGCGAGCACCCGCGCGCCTGGGCCGAGCACGACGCCTGCGAGCTGGTGAAGCGCCGCCCGTTCGGCGGCACGATCCTGGTGGACCAGGGGCTGGACGACAAATTCCTGGCCACCCAGCTGCAGCCCGAGCGCTTCGAGGCCGCCTGCGCCGAGGCGGGGCAGGGCCTGCGGCTGCGCCGGCATGCCGGCTACGACCACGGTTACTATTTCATCGCCAGCTTCATCGAGGACCACCTGCGGCACCACGCCGCCCTGCTCGCCGACTGACGGAGGCTGCATGTCACCGATCGCGATCGCGCTGACCGCCCTGGTCGCCCTGCTGCACCTGGGCTTCCTGGTGCTGGAGATGTTCTTCTGGACCAAGCCCCTGGGCCGCAAGGTGTTCCGGCTCGACCCGCAGGTGGCCAGGGATTCCGCGAAGCTGGCGATGAACCAGGGCCTCTACAACGGCTTCCTGGCCGCCGGCCTGCTCTGGGGCCTGTGGCTGGGCGACCGCGGCATCTGCCTGTTCTTCCTGGGCTGCGTGGTGGTGGCGGGCCTGTTCGGCGCCGCCACGGTGAAGCGCAGCATCCTGTACGTGCAGGCGCTGCCCGCCATCCTCGCCGCCATCGCGGTGCACTATTTCTGATCGCGGCCCGGCCTGGGGCTGACCCACATGGTGATCACGGCGTTGAAGACCTTCTCGCCGGCGGGGTCGAACACATCCACGTTCACCGGCAGGTCGTAGCCGGCCTCCGCGGCCACGATGGGCACCAAGGGCGTGGCCACGCCGCGCTGGGTGCCGACCGCCTTCTTCAGGTACTGCACGGTCATGCCCTTGGGGATCCAGCGCATGCCCTTGGGCAGCGAGGCGTCGGTCATCACGCCGCCCACCAGTTCGGCCAGGTTGCACAGCGCGATCGCGTGCACCGTGCCCAGGTGGTTCTGCAGCCGCCGCTTGTGCGGGATGGTGGCCTCGCAGCGGCCCGCTTCGAGTACCCGGAAGGTGGGCGAGACGGAGCCGAAGTAGGGCGCCTTGAAGCACACGGCGCGGCTGAAGAGCCAGTGGCCGGCCGGCCAGCGGGTGAACTTGCGGTACAGGCGCAGCAGCGGCGTGTCGGCCATCGTCGTGTCGGTCTCAGGCGGCGCGGGTGGCCTGGGCGGCCTTGGGCTTGTCCATGTGCAGCGAGGCGGCCTGCAGCTCGAACGGGTCGAAGTCGTCCACGCTGATCGCGTCCCAGGTCAGGGCGCGCAGCTCCTCGAGCTGGGCCTTTTCCTCGGCGGTGATCCAGCCCTCGGCCACGCCCTCGGCCAGCTGCGAGGCGAAGTCCAGCGCCTCGATGTCGCTGTTCTTGAGCGCCTTGAGGAACTTGCGCTCGACCGGCTCGGCCAGGATCACCTTCGGCAGGTAGCTGTTGATGCGGCCGGCCGGGTTGTTCTCGCAGGGCGTCAGGAACACGCCTGAGGCCATGCGGTCGCGCGCGTCGGAAGGCGACATCAGCAGCGCGGCGGCGCGGCGGCCCAGGCGGTCGGACGGCAGCTGGGCGCGGCGGCCCCACGGGAACACCAGCATCCACATCAGCCAGCCCACCGGGCGGATCGGGAAGTTGCGCAGCGCGCCCGACAGCGCCAGTTCGATCTTGTGCGCGGCGTCGTGGAAGGCGTAGGCCAGCAGCGGCTGCTCGGCCGCCGGGCGGCCCTCGTCCTCGTAGCGCTTGAGCATGGCGCTGGCGATGTAGAGCTGGCTGAGCACGTCGGCGTAGCGGCCGGAGATCTTCTCCTTGAACTTGAGCTTGCCGCCCAGCGTGAGCATGGAGACGTCGGCCACCAGGGCCAGGTTGGCCGAGTAGCGGTTGAGCTTGCGGTAGTAGCGGCGGGTGTAGGCGTCGCCCGGCACCTTGCCGATGCGCGCGCCCACCAGGCCCAGCACCCAGCTGCGCACGGCGTTGGAGATGGCGAAGCCGATGTGGCCGAACAGGCTGTGGTCGAACTCGCGCAGGCCGGCGGCCTGGTCGGGGTTCTGCGCCGCCTGCATTTCCTTGAGCACCCACGGATGGCAGCGGATGGCGCCCTGGCCGAAGATCATCAGGGTGCGGGTCATGATGTTGGCGCCCTCGACCGTGATCGAGATCGGCGCCGCCTGCCAGCCGCGGCCCAGGTAGTTCATGGGGCCGAGGATGACGCCCTTGCCGCCGTGGATGTCCATGGCGTCGCGCGCGACTTCGCGGGCGAGTTCGGTGGCGTGGTACTTGGCGATGGCCGAGGGCACGGCCGGCTTCTCGCCGCGGTCGACGGCGGCGGCGGTGGCCTGCGACAGCGCGGCGCAGGCGTAGGCGTTGCCGGCGATGCGCGCCAGCGCTTCCTCGACGCCCTCGAAGCGGCCGATCGACAGGCCGAACTGCTTGCGGATGCGCGCGTACGCGCCGGTGACCACGGCCGCCAGCTTCGACGCGCCGGCCGAGGTGGAGGGCAGGGTGATGGCGCGGCCCACGCTCAGGCACTCGACCAGCATGCGCCAGCCGTGGCCGATGTAGTCCTCGCCGCCGATCAGCTGGCTGAGCGGCAGGAACACTTCCTGGCCGCGCACCGGGCCGTTCTGGAAGGCGCAGTTGAGCGGGAAGTGGCGACGGCCGATCTCGAGCCCGGTGGTATCGCGCGGGATCAGGGCCAGGGTGATGCCGCGGTCGCTCTGGTCGCCCAGCAGCTTGTCCGGGTCGTGCAGGCGGAAGGCCAGGCCGATGACGGTGGCCACCGGCGCCAGCGTGATGTAGCGCTTGTCGAAGGTGAGCTTGACGCCCAGCACGCGCGCGCCGTTCCAATCGCCTTCGCAGACGATGCCGAAATCAGGCAGCGAGGTGGCGTCGGAGCCGGCGCTCGGGCCGGTCAGCGCGAAGCAGGGCACCTCGCGGCCGTCGGCCAGGCGCGGCAGGTAGTAGTCCTTCTGCTCCTTGGTGCCGTAGTGCAGCAGCAGTTCGGCCGGGCCCAGCGAGTTGGGCACGCCGACCGTGGAGCTGAGCGTGGCCGAGACCGAGGCCAGCTTCTGGATCACCTTGTGGTGCGCCAGCGCCGAGAAGCCCAGGCCGCCGTACTCCTTCGGGATGATCATGCCGAAGAACTTGTTCTTCTTCAGGTAGTCCCACAGCTCCGGCGGCAGGTCGTTGCGGACGTGGGTGACTTCCCAGTCGTTGGTCATGCGGCAGGCCTGCTCGACCGGGCCGTCCAGGAACGCCTGTTCCTCGGCGGTGAGTTCCGGCTTGGGCTGGGCCAGCAGGGTTTCCCACTTCGGCATGCCCGAGAACAGCTCGCCTTCGAAGCCCACGGTGCCGGCGTCGAGCGCGGTCTTCTCGGTGTCCGAGAGCTTGGGCAGCATCTTCGTGTAGATGCGTAGCAGGGTGCGGGTGATGACCGCCTGGCGCAGCGGGGTGATGAGCAGCGGCAGCGCCACCACGGCCAGCAGCACGGCCGCGACGGTGGTGGCCGTCATGTTGGCGCCGGCGAGCGCGACGGCCACCAGCGCGGTGGCGGAAAGCGCGGTGAAGACCGCCAGGCTCCAGCGGTGGTAGGCCACCAGCAGGGTCGCCAGCAGCAGCGCGAGGAAGGGGGCGAGGATGCTCATCGGGTGTCTCCGTGGGCGGCCGCGTGGGGGGCGGCCAGGTCGCAAAGGAACTGCAGCAGGGTGTCGGTGAAAGCGTCGTTGTCGTCGCCGGCCACCATATGGGTGGCGTGTGGCAGTTGGACGTGGCGGGCGTGCGGCGCCAGTTCCAGGAAGTGTCCGACCGTGTGGTCGGTGACCAGGTCGCTGCGGCCGCCGCTGACCAGCAGCACCGGCACGTCGAGCTCGCGGCAGGCCTGTTCGATCGGCGCCTGCAGCGCCTCCGTGCCGGGGATGAATTCGCTGAGCAGGCGCGGGTCCCAGTGCCAGCCCAGGCGGCCATCGTCGCGCGGCTGCAGCAGGTGCGCCAGCTGGCCGGGCGTCTTGCGCTCGCGGCGGTGCGGCAGGTAGGCGGCGATTTCCGCCGCGGCGTGTTCGAAGGATTCGAAGCCGTCGGGGTGCGCGGTCATGAAACCGAGGATGCGCTCGACGCCGGCGGCTTCCCAGCGCGGCGTGATGTCCACCAGCACCAGCGCCGAAAACACCCGGTCGCGGGCCTGCGCCATCAGCCCGGTCAGCCCGCCCATCGAGGCGCCGACCAGGATCGGGGCGGGGCCCAGCGCCCGCGCCACCGTGCCGACGTCGGACACGAACTGCTCGCCGGCATAAGGCTGGTGCGCCGGGTTGCGGCCGGACTGGCCATGGCCGCGCACGTCCCAGGCCAGGCTGGCGTGGCCGGCTTCGGCCAGGCGCTGCTGGGTGGCGCTCCAGGCCTGGCGGGTCTGGCCGAAACCATGCGCCAGCAGCAGCCCGGGGCCGCGGCCCGGCATGCGTGCCGCGGCCAGGCGCAGGCCGTCGTCCGCCTGCAACTGCAGGGGCAAGGGCGGGGGCGCGGGCACGGCGCGTTCTTGGGCAAGGATGACCATACGGCCGAGTATGGGGTGCGATTTTCGCCCCTGTCAATACCAATCCGTATGGTGCATGATCGTTCCATCCCGTAGACTTGCCGACCGTATGGTAAACGCCGCCCCCAAGAACGACCGCCCCTCCCGCCTGAGCGCGGAGGACTGGGCGCTCGCCGCGCTCGACGTGATCGCCGAGCAGGGCCTGGCGGCCGTGGCGGTGGAGCCGCTGGCGCGCCGCCTCGGCGTCACCAAGGGCAGCTTCTACTGGCATTTCCCGTCGCGTGAAGCCCTGCTGGTCGCGGCGCTGGAACGCTGGGAAGTGATGGAGCAGGAAACCGTGTTCGGCCAGCTCGAGGCCGTGCCCGAACCGCGCGCGCGCCTGAAGGCGCTGTTCCAGCTGGTGGCGTACGAGCTCAAGCCACACATCATCTACAGCGAACTGCTCAAGGCGCTCGACCACCCGGTGGTGCAGCCGGTGCTGCACCGCGTCTCGCAGCGCCGCCTCGACTACCTCACCGCCAGCTTCCGCCAGGCCGGCCTGCCGCGCCTGGACGCGCAGAACCGCGCGCGCCTCACCTACGCGGCCTACGTCGGTTTCCTGCAGCTTTCGCTGCAGCTCGGGCAGCCGCGCCTCCACCACGATGAATTCGAAGCCTACGTCGGCCACGTGATGGCGACGTTGATCCCGGAATAGCGGTTTCCCAAGGGAAATTCGGGGGACAGGCTGTCATCAAGCCGTTAGAATACGCAGGCATAGGCCGGCGCCATGCGCTGCCTCCCGGTTTCCCCTTGATAGGCCCCGCCAGGAGCCCCGTTCGCCATGTCCAGCCAGCTTGCCAGCCTCAATGATTGGGTCGCTTCGGTCGCCCAGCTCACCCAGCCCGACGCGATCCACTGGTGCGACGGCTCCGACGCCGAAAACGCCCGCCTGGTCGAACTGATGCTCGCCAACGGCGACCTCGTCAAGCTCAACGAGCAGACCCACCCGAACTGCTACCTGCACCGCTCCAGCCCGTCCGACGTCGCGCGCGTCGAACACCTCACCTTCGTCTGCACGCGCCACCCCGCCGACGCCGGCCCGAACAACAACTGGATGGACCCGGCGGAAGCGCACCGCGAGATGGACGCGCTCTACGCCGGCTGCATGCGCGGCCGCACCATGTACGTGGTGCCCTACTGCATGGGCCCCATCGATTCGCCGCTGTCGCGCTGCGGCGTCGAGATCACCGACAGCCCGTACGTGGTGGCCAACATGCGCATCATGACCCGCATGGGCGCCGCCGCGCAGGCGCGCATCGAGCGCGAGGGTTCGTTCGTGAAGGGCCTGCACTCGATCGGCGAGCTCGACCCGAACCGCCGCTTCATCATGCACTTCCCGGAAGAGCTCTCGATCCAGAGCTACGGCTCCGGCTACGGCGGCAACGCGCTGCTGGGCAAGAAGTGCCACGCGCTGCGCATCGCCAGCTACCAGGCCCGCACCGAGGGCTGGCTGGCCGAGCACATGCTGATCGTCGGCATCGAGAACCCGCAGGGCGAAACCCACTACGTCGCCGCCGCGTTCCCCAGCGCCTGCGGCAAGACCAACCTGGCCATGCTGATCCCGCCGGAAGGCTACCGCCGCGCCGGCTGGAAGGTCTGGACCGTGGGCGACGACATCTGCTGGATGCACCCGGGCGCCGACGGCCGCCTGTACGCCATCAACCCCGAGGCCGGCTTCTTCGGCGTGGCCCCGGGCACCAGCGAGAAGACCAACGCCAACGCGATGGCCATGCTCGACCACGATGCCATCTTCACCAACACCGGCGTCACCGCCGACGGCCAGCCCTGGTGGGAAGGCATGACCTCGGGCACGCCCGCGAAGGACTGGCAGGGCCGCGACTACGACAAGGCCGTGGGTCCCGCCGCGCACCCGAACTCGCGCTTCACCGTGAGCGCGAAGCAGTGCCCGAGCTACACGGCCAAGGCCGAAGACCCGCAGGGCGTGCCGCTGAGCGCCATCATCTTCGGCGGCCGCCGCGCCTCGCTGGTGCCGCTGGTGCTCGAGGCCCGCGACTGGACCCACGGCGTGCTCGTGGGCGCCTCCATGGCTTCCGAAACCACCGCCGCCGCCACCGGCGCGGTCGGCGTGGTGCGCCGCGACTCCATGGCCATGAAGCCCTTCGCCGGCTACAACTTCGGCGACTACTTCGCGCACTGGCTGTCGTTCGACAAGCCCGGCGCCAAGCTGCCGAAGATCTTCCAGGTGAACTGGTTCCGCAAGGACGCCGACGGTAAGTTCATGTGGCCGGGCTTCGGCGACAACATGCGCGTGCTCGAGTGGATGCTCAAGCGCGTCACCGGCCAGGCCCACGCGGTCGAGACGCCGGTGGGCAACCTGCCGCTGCCGGCCGACCTCGACACCGAGGGCCTGGGCCTGGACGCCGCCACGCTCGAGCAGCTGCTCACGCTCGACCGCGCCGGCTGGAAGGCCGAGATGGAAAGCATCGGCGAGTACCTCGAGGAATTCGGCGACCGTACGCCGGAGGTCCTCAAGGCCGAGCGCGCCCGGATCGCCGCCCAGCTCTGAAGGCCTTCTACTGCCACCACTTCGTGCTGCCATTGCCGGAAGGCCATGCCTTCCCGATGGCGAAGTACGCGCGGCTGCACGAGCGGGTGGCGGCGATGGCGCCGGCGCTGGGCATCCGCCTTGAAGAGCCGCCGGCCGCCAGCGACGACGACCTGCTGCGCGCGCACGAGCCCGGTTACGTGCGCGCCATGGCCGAAGGCAGCGCCGACGCGACGATGATGCGCCGCATCGGCTTCCCCTGGTCGGCGGCGATGGTGGAGCGTTCGCGGCGCTCCTCCGGCGGCACGATCATGGCGCTGCGCGCCGCGCTGGGAGGCGAGGGCGTGGCGGTGAACCTGGCCGGAGGCACCCACCACGCCGGCCCCGCGCGCGGCGGCGGCTACTGCGTGTTCAACGACGCCGCGGTGGCGGCCCGCCACGTCCAGGCGCACGGGCTGGCGCGCCGCGTGCTGGTGGTGGACCTGGACGTGCACCAGGGCAACGGCACCGCCGAAATCTGCGCCGGCGACGAGTCCATCTTCACCTTCTCGATGCACGCCGCCCGCAACTACCCGGCGGTGAAGCCCTGCTCCGACCTCGACGTGGCCCTGCCCGACGGCACCGGCGACGCGGCCTACCTCGACGCGCTGGCCGTGCACCTGCCCCAGGCCATCGGCCGCGCCCGCGCCGACGCCGTCGTCTACCTGGCCGGCGCCGACCCCTTCCAGGGCGACCGCCTGGGTTACCTGGCGCTGAGCAAACCCGGCCTGGCCGAGCGCGACCGGCAGGTGCTCGACGCCTGCCGCCGGCACGGCCTGCCGCTGGCGGTGTGCATGGCCGGCGGCTATGCCCCGGACGTCGAGGACATCGTGGACATCCACGAAGCCACGGTGCGCCAGGCCGCCGCGCACTGGCGCCGCGCCACGGGTTCGCCGGCCGTCTAAACCCCGGGGCCTTCGCCGGCATCCCAGTGGGTATGCTGACCCTCGCCATGTCCGAGCCCGCCGCCAGCCTCGCCGCCGCCCCGCCGCCGCGCGAGGAGGACCATGCCTTGGTGCGCGCCGCCGGCGCGGGCGACACCGGCGCCTTCGAGCAGCTCTACCGCAAGCATTCGCGCCGCGTGTACGCCGTGCTCTGGCGGCTGTGCGGGCACGAGGCCCGGGCCGAGGACCTGCTGCAGGAAGCCTTCGTGCGGGCCTGGCAGGCGCTGCCGGCGTTCCGCTTCGAAAGCGCCTTCGGCACCTGGCTGCACCGGCTGGCGGTGAACACCGCGCTGATGGAACTGCGCTCGCGCCGCGGTGGCGCCGCCCTGGAAACCGACGACGAGGCGCTGGAAAGCCACGCCACGCCCGACAGCGCCGGCCACCGCACCGCGCTGGGCCTGGACCTCGAGCGCGCCGTGGCCACGCTGCCGCCGCGCGCCCGCGCCGTGCTCGTGCTGCACGACATCGAGGGCTGGAAACACGAGGAGATCGCCGCCGAGCTGGGCATGGCGGTCGGAAGCTCGAAGGCCCAACTGCATCGCGCGCGCCAGCTGCTCCGGACGCGCCTGGGAGAAGACCATGGATGAGAACGAACTGCGCTGGCAGCTGCGCCAGCTGCCCCGCGAACTGGACCCGCCGCGCGACCTGTGGCCCGGCATCGCCGCGCGCCTGCAGGCGCCGGCCCCGCGCCGCCGCCGGCCGTGGCTGGGCGTGCTGGCGATGGCGGCCAGCCTGTGCCTGGCAGTCGGCGTCGCCTTCTACCTGCGCGGTCCCGCCGCCCCGGCCCCCGGCCTCGAGGCCGAGCTGGTGCAGCGCGAGGCCGAAGCGCTGACCCGCGAATACCAGGCCGCCCTGCGCGAATTCGAAGGCGCGCCGCTTCCGGAACCCCTGGCGCCCGCCCTGGCCACGCTCGACGACAGCGCCGCGGAGATCCGCGAGGCCCTGTCCGAACAGCCCGGTTCGGCACGCCTGCTCGACCAGCTCAAGCGCACCTACACCCGCCGCCTGGCCCTGACCCAGCGGGCGGTGGTCGGCTGAGGCCGCCAGCGTCCATATATAAGGAGAAACCCATGACCCCGCGCCCCCTTTTCCTGGCCGCCCTGCTGGCCTCCGCGCCGGCCTTCGCCGGCACCCCCATCAATGAAACCCGCCCGCTGCCCGCCGGCGGCGAGGTGAGCATCGAGAACCTCAAGGGCGAGGTCATCGTGCGTGCCTGGGACCGGCCCGAGGTGCGCATCACCGGCACCCTGGGCGAGGGCGTGGAAAAGCTCGAGATCGACGCCGACGGCGACGAGCTCGACATCAAGGTCAAATACCCCAGCAACAACGGCGGCTGGTTCGGCGGCGGCGACCGTTCCGAGCCCAGCACCCTGGAGATCAGCCTGCCCGCGACGGCCTCGGTGTCGGTGGACACGGTCAGCGCCGGGGTCGACGTGTCCGGCGTGCGGGGCCCGCGGCTGGGCGTGGACAGCGTCAGCGGCGACGTGCGGGTGCGCGCGGCACGGGTCGGCGAGGCGCGCTTCGACAACGTCAGCGGTTCGGTGGACGCCGAGGTCGAGAGCGACGACATCGGCGTGGACTCGGTCAGCGGCGACATCCGCGTGGCGGGGCGCCTGGGCGGCCGGGTCCGGGTCGACACGGTTTCCGGCGACGCCGAGCTCGAGCTCGGCCCGGTCGGCTCGCTGACCCTCAACTCGGTTTCGGGCGACCTGGGCGTAGCCGCCGGCCTGGCGCCGGGGGGCAGCATCCGCGCCGACTCGGTGAGCGGCGGCATCCGGGTGGCGCTGCCGGCCGCCGCCTCGGCCCGGATCGAGGTCGAGACCTTCAGCGGGGGCATCAGCAGCCCGGTCGGGGAGGTCAAAACCGAAAAATACGGCCCCGGCAAGTCCCTCCAGGCACGGTTGGGGCAGGGTGACGGCCTGGTCAAGCTGGAGTCCTTCTCCGGCAACGTGAGGATCAGCGTCGGCGACAAGTGATTGAAAATAAAGGATTAATAAAGCCCGGGGCGAGCGATCGCCCCGGGCTTTCCGCTTACTGGGTCGCACTTTTGCCTATACGCCGCCTTAACCCAGTTTGCGGGCCGTAAAGATTGCGTTATGCTCCGGGAGCCAAGGCGTCCTTCAATGACGAAAGTCGCCTCTAGGCTTTATGTCCCGAACTCTAGAGTCACCATCACTCTGACGTTGGAGAGAGAGTAAATGTCTAATTTCAATCAGCTGTCCGGCGCGATCCGTTTCGCGCTCCTCGCCGGCGCCGCTTCCACCTTCGCGGCGGTTCCCGCCTTCGCGCAGGAGTCGGAAGACGACGCCGCTACCCTCGAGACCATCGAGGTCACTGGTTCGCGCCTGAAGCGCGCCGAGATCGAGGGTGCCGTTCCGGTCATCGTCATCGACCGCGCCCAGATCGACGCCTCGGGTGACGTTTCCGTCGCCGACGTGCTGCGCGACTCGACGTTCGCGTCGTTCGGTAACTTCCGCCCGCAGTCCGGTTCGTCGGCCCAGTCGCTGGCCACCATCGACCTGCGTGGCCTGGGTTCGGGCCGCACCCTGGTGCTGATCGACGGCCGCCGCGCCCCGACCAACCCGATGTCCGCTTCCTCGGGCACCGACCTCAACGCCATCCCGCTGGCTGCCGTTGAGCGCATCGAGATCCTGTCTGACGGCGCCTCGGCCGTGTACGGCTCCGACGCCATCGGCGGCGTGGTCAACGTCATCACCCGCAAGGACTTCAACGGCGCCGAGCTCCGCTACGGCATCGGTTCGACCGAAGTCAAGGGCGGCGACCTGGAAGACATGTCCGTCGTGTTCGGCTC
>NZ_AVCH01000175.1 GCF_000747075.1 Arenimonas malthae CC-JY-1 | reverse complement strand
CGGCCCGGCCTGCGTGCCGGCGCGCTGGGCGCGGCACTGGTGCTGCTGGTGGTTGGCGCGTTCACCTTCGAGTCCGGCGCCGCGCGACCGGCGGCGCCACGTTTCGCCCTCGAGCGCCTGTCCGACGGCGCGCCCGACGACCTGCGCGGCCGCGGCCCGGTGCTGGTGATGCTGTGGGCCACCTGGTGCCCGTCCTGCCGCCGCACCATGCCACGCCTGCGCGAAGCCGCGCCGCGGCACCCCGGCATCCGCATCGTCTACCTCAACCAGGGCGAAACACGCGCCGAGGTGCAGGCGTATGCGAACGAACACGCCCTGCCCGCCGAAGACGTGCTGCTCGACCCCGCGCTGCAGTGGGGCCAGGCTGCCGGCGCCGTCGGCTACCCCACCCTGCTGCTGCTCGACGCCGATGGCCGCGTCGCCGCGCGCGCGGTGGGCGAGCTGTCGCCGGCCCGCATCGCCGTGCTGCTGGAGTCGGCCGGGCGCCGCTGATCGCGGGCGCGCGTCTTCACCACGTCACATTGCCGTCGAAGATTGGCGGGATGACCGTCCAATCCCCACCGCCCGCGGCGACGTCGCAGGCCATCCTCGATGCCGTCACTGCGCCTGGCGGGCTGTTCCCCGTGTACCAGCCCGTCGTTCGGCTGGAGGACATGTCCGTGCGGGCGCACGAAGGCCTGGTGCGCTGCGCCTGCGAACCGTCGCTGCCGCCTCCGGCGATCTTCGACGCCGCCCGCCAGCTCGGCCGCCTGCCGGAAATCGAGCTGCTCGCGGCGCGCACCGTTGTGGCCGGCTATGGTTTTGCCGAAGGCCACGGCCGCCTGTTCGTCAACCTCAGCGCCACCGCGCTGATGGACCCGACGCTACGGCTTTCGCACCTGCGCGACATCGTACGGGCCGCGGGCGTGGACGCGTCCCGGCTGATCATCGAGCTCTCGGAACGGGACGTGGTCGAGGACATGGCGGTGCTGGCCGAACCCATCCGCGGACTGCGCGCGGCGGGAGCCCAACTGGCGCTGGACGATTTCGGCAGCGGCCATTCGAATTTTTCGCTCTGGCAGGCGCTGGGCCCCGAGTACGTCAAGCTCGATCGCAGCATCGTGCACGGGGTTTCACGCAGCTCGCGCCAGCTGGCCATCATCCGCGCGCTGATGCAGGTGGCCGAAGAGTTCCGCACCGACCTGATCGCCGAGGGCATCGAGGACGACGCCGACCTGGCACTGGTGCGCGACCTCGGCATCCGCTGCGGCCAGGGCTATTCGCTGGGTCGCCCGGTGCGCCAGCCGGTGGCCGCGGTTCCGGAGGCCCGGGCGCGCATGCAGGCCTGGCCGGTGCCGGTGCGGCCCACCACGTCGCCGGCGATCCTGGCCCGCGAGGTGCTGGTGTCGAACCTGCTGATTGAAGCTCCGGCCGTGGGCCTGGCCACCAGCAACCACCAGGTCGGCGCGGTCTTCAAGCGACACGAGGGCCTGCACGCCCTGGCCGTACTCGACGAGGGCAGGCCCGTCGGGTTGATAAACCGGCGCGTTTTCATGGAGCGGCTGGGCCAGCCTTTCGCCCGCGAGATCTTCGGCGCCAAGTCCTGCGTCGAGTTCATGCATGCCCAGCCGGTGGTGTGCGACGCCGACACGCCGGTCGCCGCGCTTCTGGATGTGCTGCGCGGCGAGGACCAGCGTTACCTGGCCGACGGCTTCGTGATCACCCGCGACGGCAGCTATGCCGGCCTCGGCACCGGTGAATCGCTGGTGCGACGGGTGTCCGAGATCCGCATCGAAGCCGCCCGCTACGCCAACCCGCTCACCCTGCTGCCCGGCAACATCCCGATCACCGTGCACCTGCAGCGGCTGCTCAAGGGGCCATCGGGCTTCGTGGTGGCTTATGCCGACCTCAACCACTTCAAGCCCTTCAACGACCAGTACGGCTACTTCCGCGGCGACGCGATGATCGAGCTGCTGGCCAACACGATGCGCGCGCAGGTGGATGCACGCATCGATTTCCTCGGCCACGTTGGCGGCGACGACTTCGTGGTGATGTTCCAGAGCCCCGACTGGCGGGAGCGCTGCCGCGCCATCATCGCCGGCTTCAACGAGGCGGCCCGGCGGCTGTTCGACCCGGCCGACCTCGAGCGTGGCGGTATCGAGGCCGAGGACCGCGCCGGGCACCCCGGATTCTTCCCGATAACCACGCTCGCGGTGGGCGCGGTGGTGGTTTCACCGGGCCTGTCGGCCACGCCGGAGCAGGTGGCCACCGCCGCCGCCCAGGCCAAGAGGCGCGCGAAGCAGGACGACCAGCCCTTCTTCGAGACTACACTGGCCTCCTGACCCTGGAGGAAGCCATGGAAACCAAGACCATCGAGGTCCACCTGGAACAGCAGGAGGGTTACGCCTTCCGCGTGAGCTTCGGCGACGGCATCGACGACCTGATGACCGACGAACCCGCGCCGCTGGGCGCCGGCGCCGGCCCGAATCCGTCGAGGCTGCTGCTGGCGGCCATCGCCAACTGCCTGGCCGCCAGCCTCACCTTCGCGCTGCGCAAGTTCGGCAATGCGCCGGGCCCGCTGCGCGCGAAGATCAGCGGCGAGATGGCCCGCAACGAGGCCGGCCGCTGGCGCATCCCGCGCGTGCGCGCCGAGATCGACATGGCCGAGGGCCCGGGCGCGCACAAATCGCTCGAGCGCATCCTGGCCCAGTTCGAGGACTTCTGCGTGGTCACGCAGAGCGTGCGCGACGGCATCGAGGTGGACGTGGTGGTGCGCGACGCCGACGGCCGCGTGCTGGTGGGCGACAAGAGCTTCGAAGCCGGCGCCTGAGCCGCGCGTCAGTTGCCGACGTCGCCGTCCACGTAGACCCAGCGCCCTTCTTCGCGCACGAAGCGGCTGGTTTCGCGCAGGCGGCCGGCGCTGCCGCCGCCCTGCCGGTAGCGCGCCACGAATTCCACCACCGCGCGGTCGCCGTCGGCGACGTGGCGCTTCACGTCCAGGCCCAGCCAGCGCAGCGGTGGCTGTTCGTCGAAGGCCAGCACGGCCGGGCGCGTGGACGGGTGCCAGGTGGCCAACAGGTAATCGGCCAGCTGCAGCGCATAGGCGCTGTAACGCGAGCGCATCAGCGCCTCGGCGTCGGGCGCGGGCGAACCCGCATGCAGCGGGCCGCAGCAGCGCGCGTAGGCGCCGCGGCCGCAGGGGCAGGCCTCAGGCGGACTTGCGGGCATCGAGGATGAGCCGCGCGATCGCGGCGTCGCCCTTCTCGATCAGCTCCACCGGCGTGTACTGAAAGCCGGTGACCACCATGGCTTCGCCCACGCACCACTCGCGCTGTTCCTTGCTCAGCGACACGGCGCCGGCGGCGGCGGCGGCCAGCAGTTCCGGCGTGGGCACGGTGTCCTGGGGTTCGGGCGCGCGCTTGACCGGGCTGGTGCCACTGGCGGCCTTGTCGGCTTCGGCCTTGAGCCAGGCCACGCGCGCCAGGCCCACGGCCAGGCGGTCGCCGGCATCGCGCAGGCTGGGCACGGCGCTGGCGAGTGCGCCAAGCAGGGCGTCGCGCTCCACTTCCAGCGCCTGTTGCGCCTTCTCCAGCTGGTGCATGCGCTGTTCGGCCGCCTTGAGCATGCCCTCGAGCTGCAGGATCTCGGTGGCCGGGTCGGCCAGCGACTTGGCGCCGAGCAGGCGCATCACCTTTTCGCTCAGGCGCGCGTGGATGGCCGGGTCGGAAAACTTCAGGTCGCGCGCGGCGGTCTGCCAGGCCAGGGCCACCTGGCTGACGGTCTGGGTTTTTTCCGAAGGCGTGCCGGGCGCGGCTTCGTTGACCGGCGCGGCCGCCGGGCCGAGGTTGGCGTTGGCGACCTGCTGGATGGCCAGGTCCAGGCGCTCGCACAGCTCGGTCTTCTGGAAATCGCGCGCGAGCTTGCGCAGCTCGATGCGGCAGTCGATCAGCAGGGGGCGCAGGTCCTTCATGCCGGCATTCTATGCCGGGCCGGGGCGCCCGGGCGTCAAGGCGCCAGCAGGAAGTGCAGCAGGTTGTTCTGGACGTAGGGATTGACCGACAGCTGGTCGTGGCGTTCGCACAGGAAGAAGCTGCTGGCCGCCGAAAAGGCCTCGATGCCGGCGCCGACGCCTTCGAACTGGCCGCGGCCGAGCTGCGATTCGCGCGTCACCAGGCCGTCGCCGGGCACCAGTAGCAGGCGCTCGTAGTCCACCCCGGCCACCTTGTGGCGCAACTCGCCAGGGCGGATCACCAGGCGCTCGCTGCGCGGGTTGCGCGGGTCGCGGTCGAGCACGGCGCGGCCGGGGGTGAGCGTGCAGTCGCCGCCCAGCACGGAGACCTGGGTGCCGGTGGGCGGCGCCGGCTGGCCCAGGGCCAGCTGCAGCTGCTTCGCCCGCGCCAGGTGGCGCACGAAATAAGCCTGCAGCTCGGCCATCTGCAGCGCGCCGGTTTCGTGGTCGGGCGCCGCGGCCAGCACGCGCGCCTCCACTTCGGGCGAGAAGATGCCCCAGCGGCGCACGCGCCAGGCGTCGGCGTCGTAGATGTCGAAGTCCAGCGGCTCGCCGTCGGCGCTGTAGATGACGCCGGCGTCCGGGTGCGGCAGGGTTTCGAAGGGGGTGGCGAAGGTCACCAGCACTTCCACCGGCACCGTGCGCAGCGCGATCTTGACGCCCTGCTGCAGCCGCTCGAGGCTCACCACCGAACCCATGGCCGGCGTACCCAGCAGCACCATGCGGCGGATGCGCTTGCCGCCCTCGTCCCAGGGCGTGAATTCGGCCTGGTCGAGCACGTCGGCGGTGCCGTAGCGCAGGTAGTAGTTGGCGATCAGGCCGCCGTTGCTGTGCGCCAGGATGTCGACCGGCAGGTCGGGATCGCCGTAGTCGCGGCGGATCTGCTCGATCAGTTCGTGCAGCTGGCGCACCGCGTGGATGTTTTCCTTGCGCCAGTCGTAGAGCAGCACGTAGTAGCGGCGGCGGTCGTCGTCGCCGTGCACGGGCACGCCGGGGGTGCCGCGCTGGAAGCGGCCCACGCGCTCGAGCGCGTCGATCAGCGCCTCGTAGTAGTCCACCCGCGCCACGCCGTAGAACAGGTCGCCCGGTACCAGGCCGCCGCCGCGCGCTTCCACTTCGCGCACGCGCGCCAGCTCGCGGTATTCACTGAAGGCCAGCGTGCCCAGCGAACCCGGCCAGTACTCCTTGCCGGTGTCGCGCTCGACCAGCGTCGAACCCATCAGGCCGTGGATCAGGATGACCGGCGGCTGCGCCGGGTCCAGGGCCTGGGTTTCGTACAGCCGCGCCAGGTCGGGCCGCTTGCCCGTGCTGGTGCAGCCCGCCAGCACGAGGCTGGCGAGCACGATCATCAGCAGTTGGCGGAGACGGAGTGTCATGGGGCGCGGATTTTCACACGCGGCCGGTGAACGCCGGCACCGCCATAAGTCCCGGATGGGCTCAGGCGGCGGCGGTTTCGCGCAGCGCGGGGTAGTCGGTGTAACCCTCGGGGCCGGGGCTGTAGAGCTTGGTCGCGTCCATCTCGGCCAGCGGCTTGCCGGCGAACAGGCGGGCCGGCAGGTCCGGGTTGGCGATGAAGGGGCGGCCGAAGGCGATCAGGTCGGCCAGGCCGGCGGCCAGGTCGGTTTCGGCGCGGGCGGCGTCGTAGTCGCCGGCCAGGATGAGCGTGCCTTCGAAGCGCGCGCGCACCTCGGCCACCAGGCCCTCGGGCAGCGCACCCGGGGTGGCGATGAGGCTCAGGTAGGCGATGCCGCGGCGGGCCAGTTCGTCCACCAGGGCCAGGAAGTCCTCGCGCTCGCCCTCGAAACCGGCCTCGAGGTCGTTGAACGGGTTGAACGGCGAGACGCGCACGCCGACGTGGCCGGCACCGATGGCAGCGATGGTCGCGTCGACGATTTCCAGCAGGAAGCGGGCACGATTGGCGCCGTTGCCGCCGTATTCGTCGCCGCGCTGGTTCGACTTCGGGTTCAGGAACTGGCCCGGCAGGTAGCCGTTGGCCGCGTGCACCTCGACCAGGTCGATGCCGGCTTCGCGCGCCAGGATGGCGGCGCGCACGTATTCCTGGCGGGTGGCGGCGATGTCGGCGGCGGTCATTTCCCGCGGCACCGGGTGCGGCTGCATGCCCGAAGTGTCGGTCCATACCTGGCCCGCGGCGGCGATGGCCGAGGGGCCCAGCACTTCGGCGCCGGCCGGCAGGTTGGCGGCGTGGCCGATGCGGCCGCTGTGCATCAGCTGGATGGAGATCTTCGCGCCGCCGGCGTGCACGGCCTTGGCCACGTCGGCCCAGCCGCGCGCCTGTTCGGCATTGAAGAGGCCGGGGATGCGCGAGTAGCCCAGGCCGTTCGGCGAGGGCGACACGCCTTCGGTGATGACCAGGCCGGCGCCGGCGCGCTGGCCGTAGTACTCGGCCATCAGCGCGTTGGGCACGTTGCCCTCGGCGCGGGAACGGGTCATCGGGGCCATCACAACGCGGTTGCGCAGGGTCAGGCCGGCCAGGGTGTGCGGGGTGTTCAGGCGGGTGGTCATGGGGAAGCCTCCGTGGGATGGCGATTAGGATGGGTGTCGCCGTCCGGGTAACAAAGACCCCGATACGACACGTATCGTTTCCAAATCAGCACGAATCCGTGACGCGACGCCGACACTCCGCGCGCTGCAATGAGGTATGCGCGCCTTCCTCCTGCTCGGGCTCCTCCTGCTGGCCGGCCCCGCCGCGGCAGCCCCTTTCGCCAATTCCCGGCTGGAAACCCTGGCGGGGGTGCAGGTGCACGTTCGGCACTGGCCCGCCGCCGGTCCGGCCGCCGGCTGCCCGGTGCTGCTGCTGCACGGACTGGGCGGCTCCACGTATTCCTTCCGGGCGCTGGCCCCGGCCCTGGCCGCCGCCGGCCACCCGGTCTGGGCCCTGGACCTGCCGGCCTACGGCTACAGCGCCCGCCGCCCCTTCCCCGACACCGCCGGCGCGGCGCTGGCACCGTGGCTGCAGGCGCAGGCCGGCGACCAGGCCTGGTGCCTGCTGGGCCATTCCATGGGCACGCGGGTGGTGGCCGAACTGGTGCTGGCCCTGCCCGGCCGGGTGGCGGCCGTGGCCTACGTGGCCGGCAACCCCATTCCTTCCGCGCGCGAACTGCGCGGCCGCGAGCGCTTCCGCTCGCCCAAGCTGCGCGAATGGTTCGCCGGCTGGGTGGAACGCCGCTACCTGGGGGAGGAAAAGATCGGCGAACTGCTTGAGAAAGCGTATGGCCGGGAGCCACGCGCCGAGGAAGTGGCGGGCTACCTGGCGCCACTGCAAAAGCCCGGCACCGCGCTGGCGATCATGAACGGCTACGCCGCGCGCTGGCCGGAAACGCCGCGCGGCGAAGACCTCGACCGCGTGCCCAGCCTGATCCTGTGGGGCGAAAACGACGCCTGGGTGAAGCCCGAAGTGGCCGACCGCCTGCACGCAGCCCTGCCTTCGGCGCGCCGCGTTACCGTGGCCGGCGCCGGCCACTGCCCCATGGAAACCCACGCCGGGCCGACGGCCGATGCCGTGCTCGCGCACTTCGGCGCCACGCCGGCGCTGGCCCGCGCCACGGGAACCGGCGCGCGGCGCTGAAGACGCTCCGCCCGGGCCTGCGCTAGTCTGGTCGCCAGCCCCCGCTCCGGAGCCCGCGCATGTCCCTGTTCCGCCCCTTGAGCCTTGCCCTTGCCGCCGGCGTCGCGCTGGCCGCCTGCGCCACGCCGCCGCAGGAAACCGCCCCGCCCGCCGACGCGGCCGCCGCGCCGGAATTCGCCCAAGCGCCGCCGCCGCCGGCCATGGACGCACCCGCCCCCGAGGAAACCCCGATGACCTGTGACCCCGCCCCCGGCCAGTGGGCCGTCGGCCAGATCGCCGACGAGGCGCTGGTGGCCAAGGTGCGCGCCGACACCCATTCCGACCGGGTGCGCGTGATCCGCCCCGGCATGGCCGTCACCATGGACTGGCGCGAAGACCGCCTGAACCTGGAAGTGGACGCCGACAACCGCGTGCTGACGGTGCGCTGCGGCTGAGCCGACGCCGGGCCGCGGCCCGGCTTCAGTGCGAGAACAGCACCGGCAGGCGCGCGCCCTGCAGCACGGTGCGGGTGACGCCGCCGAACACCTGTTCGCGCCAGCGCGAATGGCTGAAGCCGCCCATCACCAGCAGGTCGGCCACGCACTCGCGGGCGTGGTCGAGGATGGCTTCGCCGGTGCTGCGCACGCCGCGTTCCACCACCGTCACCTGGGCGTGGCAACCGTGCCGCGCCAGGTGCCGGGCGATGTCGGCGCCGGGCGCTTCGCCGTGGCCGAGCGCGGTGGGTTCCGGGTCCACCACCACCACGTCCACGCGGGCGTCGCGCGGCAGCCAGGGCAGGGCGTCGTGCAGGGCGCGGCTGGCTTCGCGGCGCGGCTGCCAGGCCAGCACCACGCGGCGCGGCGGCACCATGGCCTTCACCTTTTCCGGCACCAGCAGCACGGGCCGGCCGCTATGCATCAGCAGCGCGTCGAAGCCCACGGCGAAACGCGCCGTGCGGTCGTCGGCCAGCGGGCCGCCGAACACGCACAGGTCGGCGTAGCGGCCATGCAGGGCGGCCACTTCCTCGGGCCAGGCCAGCGGTGAATCCACCACGCGCACCTCGTGCGGCACGCCGGCGGCGGCCAAGCGGTCGCGCGCGGCCTGGGCGGTGTCTTCGGCCAGCTTGCGCAGCAGGTCGTAGCCGGCCTGGTCCAGGCCCGCGCCGGTGATGCCCCACTCGGTGGCGAAAGGCACCGGCGTGTGCACCACCGACAGCGCGGCCACGTGGCCGTCGTGCTGCTTCGCGAAAGCAGCGGCGGCGTCGAGCGCGCCGGCGTCGGCGGGGGTGCCCTGCAGGAAGACGAACAAGTCGCGGATCATGGGAGTTCCTCCGGGATGCCTTCGGGACAACGCCAGGAAGCGGGCGCTTGCGGCCACGCTACGCCGCGGCGGACCGGGTGCGTTGACCTCGGTCAAGCCTACGCCGCACGGCCGTCTCAGGCGATGAGACAGGCGGGGCCTGCAATGGCCCTCCCGCCCCGGACGCCGCCGCCATGCCCTCCACCGCCCTCGCCCGCCACGACGCCCGCGCCCTGGCGCTCGACCCCGCCCTCCCGGCCGGGCTGCCCGGCAGCCCGCGCGCCCGCGACCCGCGCCAGCTGGCCGAACGCCTGCAGTCGAAGTACGGCGACCGGGTGACCGGCCACTTCGTGCAGCCCGCGCGCGACGGCCGCTACGCCCCGCTGCCGGCCGACCTGCCGCCGAACCTGGCCGGCGCGCTGCGTGAACGCGGCATCGGCCAGCTCTACAGCCACCAGGCCGAGGCCTGGGAGGCCGCGCAAGCGGGCAGGCACTTCGTGGTCGTCACGCCCACGGCCTCGGGCAAGAGCCTGTGCTACACGCTGCCGGTGGTGTCGGCGGCCATGCGCCAGCAGGCCAAGGCGCTGTTCCTGTTCCCCACCAAGGCGCTGGCCCAGGACCAGGTGGCCGAGCTGCTGGAACTCAACCGCGCCGGCCAGCTGGGCCTGCGCTGCCACACCTTCGACGGCGACACGCCCGGCGACGCCCGCCAGGCCGTGCGCCTGCACGCCGACCTGGTGGTGTCCAACCCCGACATGCTGCACCAGGCCATCCTGCCGCATCACACGAAATGGGCGCAGTTCTTCGAGAACCTGCGCTACGTGGTGATCGACGAGGTGCACACCTACCGCGGCGTGTTCGGTTCGCACCTGGCCAACGTCATCCGCAGGCTCAAACGCGTGTGCGCGTTTTACGGCGCGAACCCGCAGTTCATCCTGTGCTCGGCCACCATCGGCAACCCGGGCGCGCATGCGGAGGCGCTGGTGGAAGCCCCCGTGAAGGCCATCACCGAATCTGGCGCGCCGGTGGGCGAAAAACACCTGCTGCTGTGGAACCCGCCGGTGGTGAACCCGGACCTCGGCCTGCGCGCCTCGGCGCGCTCGCAGTCCAACCGCATCGCCCGGCTCGCCATCCGCGCGGGGCTCAAGACCCTGGTGTTCGCGCAGTCGCGCACCATGGTCGAGGTGCTCACCAAGTACCTCAAGGACGTGTTCGACCACGACCCGCGCAAGCCGCCACGCATCCGCGCCTACCGCGGCGGCTACCTGCCGAACGAGCGCCGCGAGGCCGAGCGGGCGATGCGCGCGGGCACGGTGGACGGCATCGTCAGCACCTCGGCGCTGGAGCTGGGCGTGGACATCGGCGCGCTCGACGTGGTGGTGCTCAACGGCTACCCCGGTTCGGTGGCCGCCACGTGGCAGCGCGTGGGGCGCGCGGGACGACGCCAGCAACCGTCGCTGGGCGTGCTGGTGGCTTCGTCGGACCCGCTCGACCAGTACCTGGTGCGGCACCCGGATTTCTTCGCCCAGGCCAACCCCGAGCACGCGCGCATCGCGCCCGACCAGCCGCTCATTCTGCTCGACCACCTGCGCTGCGCCGCTTTCGAACTGCCCTTCCTGCGCGGCGAATCCTACGGGCCGATGGACCCGGCACCCTGGCTGGACGTACTGGCCGAAACCGGCGTGTTGCACGCCGAGGGCGAACGCTGGGACTGGATCGCCGACAGCTACCCGGCCAACGCGGTGTCGCTGCGTTCGGTGGCCGACGGCAACTTCGTGGTGGTGGACAGCACCGACGGCGCGCGGAAGATCATCGCCGAAGTCGACTATTCCGCCGCCGCGCTCACCTTGTACGAGGGCGCCATCCACATGGTGCAGTCGGTGCCTTTCCAGGTGGAGCGGCTGGACTGGGAGGGCCGCAAGGCCTACGTCACGCGCACGCACGTCGATTACTACACCGACGCGATTGATTACACCAAGCTCAAAGTGCTCGAGCGCTTCGACGGCGTGCGCGCCGGCGCCGGCAGTGCCCAGCACGGCGAGGTGCACGTGGTGCGGCGCGTGCCTGGCTACAAGAAGATTCGCTACTACACCCACGAAAACATCGGCTACGGCCCGGTGAACCTGCCCGACCAGGAAATGCACACCACCTCGCTGTGGTGGCAGCTGCCGCAGGACACGCTGGAGCAGGCCTTCGGTTCGCGCCAGGACGCGCTGGACGGTTTCCTGGGCGCCGCGCACGCGCTGCACGTGGTGGCCACGGTGGCGGTGATGGCCGAAGGCCGCGACCTGCGCCAGGCCGTGGGCAGCGGCGACGGCGCCTGGTTCGCGCACGCCGACGGCCGCGGCCGCGGCCAATTGCGCGGCGCCGGCGGCGACACCGCCAGCCCCGAGGCCGCCGAGCGCTTCACGCCCACCGTGTACCTGTACGACAACTACCCGGGCGGCATCGGCCTGAGCGAACCGCTGTGGCGGCGACAGGCGGAACTGGTGCAGCGCGCGCTGGCCCTGGTGGCCGCCTGCGACTGCCGCGCCGGCTGCCCCGCCTGCGTGGGGCCGGTGTTGGCCGGCGACGAGGACAAACCCGAGGGCACGCCGAAGGCGCTCGCCGCGAAGGTGCTGGCGCTGCTGGGGGACGCGGCGTGAGCGCGGCGCTGGCGGACAGGCTGCGGGCATTGCAGCGCCAGGCGGGGAAAGCACCCCCTCTCCCCAACCCCTCTCCCGCAAGGGGAGAGGGGCTCAGCTTGTCTCCCTCTCCCCTTGCGGGAGAGGGCCGGGGAGAGGGGCCAACCTCGCCGCAGCCCCCCCGCCCCGAAGTGCCCGAGAACATCCGCCGCCTGCTTGGCTTGCGCACGCGCACCCTGGCGGCCGTGCCCGCCACGCCGCGCGCGCTCGACCGCCACCTCCCCGGCGACGAAATCGCCCCCGGCCTGCGCTACT
This sequence comes from Arenimonas malthae CC-JY-1, assembly GCF_000747075.1. Taxonomy (GTDB): domain Bacteria; phylum Pseudomonadota; class Gammaproteobacteria; order Xanthomonadales; family Xanthomonadaceae; genus Arenimonas; species Arenimonas malthae. Next base: position 13,059 of record NZ_AVCH01000175.1, on the reverse strand, counting down.
TCGAATCGCGGCACGAAGCACCGCCGCTGCCCGCCACGCTCGACGCCAGCTTCGCCAAGGACTTCGGCACGGTCGAGGCGGCGCAGCTGCTTTGTTTCGACACCGAAACCACCGGCCTCTCCGGCGGCACCGGCACGCGCGCCTTCATGGTGGGCGCGTCCGACCTGGTGGACGGCCAGCTGCGCATCCGCCAGCTGATGACCACCACGCTGGCCGCGGAAACCGCCATGCTCGAAGCCTTCGCACGCTGGCTGCCGCCCGGCACGGTGCTGGTGAGCTACAACGGCCGCAGCTACGACGCGCCGCTGCTCAAGGCGCGCTACCGGCTGGCGCGCCTGCCCTGCCCGATCACGCCGCTGGCGCACCTGGACCTGCTGCATCCCGTGCGCCGGCGCTACCGCGGGCAGTGGGAAAACTGCCGCCTGGCCACGGTGGAACGCCAACTGCTGCGCGTGCTGCGCGAAGACGACTTGCCCGGCAGCGAAGCCCCGCGCGCGTGGCGCGACTACCTGCAGGGCGGCCCCGCCACCGACCTGCGCCGCGTGCTCGCCCACAACCACACCGACGTGCGCAGCCTGCTGCAGCTCCTGGCCCACCTCGTGCAAGTGGATGCACCCCCCGCTCCTACAGGGAGGGGCGGGACAGCGTGAACGCCGCCTCGGCCACGACCTTGCCGTTCACCTGCAACTCCACGCGATGCACCCCGGGGTAATACACCCGGGTGGTGATGGGCCTGAGCGAATGCACTTTCTCCAGCCGACGCGTCTCGCGCGCAGCCAGTTCCAGCTTCCAGCCCTTGAACACCTTCGGCGAGCTGCTGCCGTTCGCCTTCACGTGGTGCACCACGTAATCCACCACCAGCGCCTGTGCGCGCGGCGAGGACGAGGCCAGCGTGGCCACCAGCGTCACGTTGCCGCCCACCGCCACGCGCCTGGGCGAAACGACCAGCGTCGCCTCGCCGCGGAAACGCTGGCCCAGGCCCCAGGCCCCGAGTACGCGCGGGTCACCCCGTTTCACCAGGGTGCGGCTGGCGTGGCGCAGCAACGTCGTGCGTTCGGCGGGCGCGCCCGGCAGGTGTTCTTCCAGCCAGCCGGCCACCAGGCCCGGATGGTCCTTGGCGATGTCGTTGAGGTGGTTCGCCACGCTGCGGCGCACGTAGGCGCTGGGGTCGTCCTGCAGCGCGCGCAGCAGCGGCAGCGTGGGCGTGGGGTCGGCGATGAGCGCCTTCACCTGAAGGCCCCAGGGCAGGCGCGGACGGCTGCCTTCGCTGGTCCAGCGGCGCACGTGCGGGCTGGGGTCGGCACTCCAGCGCTGCAGGTGCGCCAAGGTCAGCGTGAAGTGGTTGAGCAGGAACGGCCGCACGGCGAATTCGCTGGTGAAGCGCTGGGTGAGTTCGCGCAGGGCCAGCAGCCCCCGCTCGGGTTCGGCCTGGCCGCGGCGGGCGATGAATTCGCCCAGCGGCCAGCCGATCCAGCCGGCCAGGCCGGCGTCGGTGATGCCGAAGGCGAGGCGGTCGTCCACCGCGGGCGGCGCCAGCGCGGTTTCGATGATGCCGGCGGCGCGGTCGAAGTCGCCGGGCAGCGTGGCTTCGAGCGCGTCGGCGATGTGCATGGCGCGCGCCTTCATTTCCAGCGCGTCCAGCCCGGGCAACGCCCGCGCTTCGAAATCCTTTCGGTCGAAGCCGCGCCACGCCCGCTGCAGGTGCTGCCCGCAGGCGCGCACCAGCCCCGCATTGATCAGGTTCTTGAACGGCTCGGCCATCCCCGCATTATGTGGCGGCGGCGGCGAAAAAAATCGGGCCCGGTTGCCCGGGCCCGATCCGTCGCTCCGTCAGTGCAATGGAGTCAATTGCACTGGTTCTGGAACACGCAGGCCACCCACTCCGGGTGGTCGATGAACGGGTTGCGGTTGCCCTGGTAGGAATACACCGCCTCGTTGCGCAGGCGCTCCTTGTCGTCCACCGGGTCCTCGGCGTGCCAGCGCAGCAGGTCGGCCAGGCGGCCCATGTAGGCCACGCTGAGGTTGCTGCTGGAGGCCTGGATCAGGCCCGGGTCGTCGGTGAGGATCAGGTTCGGCTCGGCCGCGCCAGTCACGCCGTGCGTGCCGCCTTCGTAACGCACGTCCATGTACAGCAGCGCGCGCGCCACGTCGCCCTTGCGGTCGCCCCAGGTCTGCCAGTACGTGGTGTCGTACCAGTTCGAATTGCCCGGGAACACGCCGCTGCCGCCACCCTTGCCGTTGTAGGCCAGGGTCACGCGCTCGGTGCAGCCGGTGAGGCAATCGGCGTAGGGCTTGTTGCCGCGCGAGCTGTTGTAGCCCGAATCCGACAGGAACAGCATGTGCGTGTCGGTGTACGGGTAGTTCGTGCTGCCGTCGTTGGTGAAGCCGTAGCTCTTGGGCCAGGTGTGCTCGCGGTTGTACTCGGTGTTGCCCGCGTTGTACTTCTGGTAGCTGGCGTTGCGGTACACGTCGAGGATGCGGTTCGGGTTCAGCGGGTCTTCGTCGGCGAACTCGAGCACGTCCCAGGTGTCGGTGCCCGTGCTGGAGCTGTACGGGAAGCGCTGGTGGTCGTCGATGATGGCGTGCAGGCTGGCGCGCAGGGCGCTGGCGCTGGTGGCATTGGCCGACGAGTAGTAGTCGTTGCCCGGCGCCGACGCCGTGGTGAACACGAAGCTGTAGCCGGCCGCCATCGGCGTGGCCACGCCGTCGAGGTCGCTGACCTTGCTGGCCACCACGTCCACCAGGCAGTCCTCGAGCGCCGCGAGCGTGGCCTGCGGGTCGGCGGTGAAGGTGGTCGGGCCGCCGCTGACCGCCAGCGCCACGTTGCCGCTGGTGTCGCAGCCCAGGGTGATGGCGCCGGCCTGCAGGCTCACCGGCTCGGAGAAGGTGACCGACAGGTTGGCATCGAGCGCCACCGACGCGCTGCCGTTGGCCGGCGACGTGGCGGTGATCGTGGGCGCCGCGTCGGGCACCGGGAAGTTCTGGCCGGCGTTGCAGGTGCCGAAGCTGCTGGCCGAGGCCGCCGCCCAGCTGAAGTTGGCGTAGGCGGTGCCCGTGCCCTTGAGCTGCAGCGAATGGCCGACCGCCGTGGCCTCGGTCTCGGACACGCCGATGTTCACCGAGGTCCTGTTGCGCGCCGGGCCGTCGGCGCCCTTGAAGCTGCCTTCGTAGCTCAGGAACTGCACGACGGTGCCGGAGGCATTCACCAGGGCCACGCCGTCGGGCGCGCCGTTCTGCGCGCCGGCCACGTCCACGCTCACGAAACCGTAGGCGCCGCAGGTGCTGCCCAGCGTGCCGGACAGGCTGCGGGTGGCATAGACCTTGCGGTCGGCGCCGTTGTATAGGTGCAGCGACCAGCCCGCGAGCGACGTCCCCGCGTCGCCGGCGACTTCGATGCGCTCGCCGACGTCGGTGCCGGCGTTGTCGTAGTGGATCTCGTTGATCCAGACGCCGGCGTGGGCCAGCGCAGGGCACAGCAACAGCGCGGACAGAAGTCCGTTCTTCTTGAAGTTCATGTAAGAGTTCTCCCCAGAGTGCCGTCGGATTTTCACCGGCGGACGTGACACTAATCTTGCCGGGAGGCCGGCGCCACGGGGTTTCGTGGCTTTCCGACGGGCGGCGGCGGCCCCGCACCACCGACCCTTCACGGCCACTGCCTACACTGCCTGCATGCTTTCCCCGCTGGCCCGACCGCTGCAGACCTGGGTGCTGCGCGCCTTCCCGCGCGGCGAGAGTGGCATTGACTACGACAGCCCTGCTGACGACCCGGGACTGTTCGCGCCCGACAGCGCCACCTGGCAGGTGCACGCCGACTTCGCCGGCATGCTTTCCGGCGGCCTGTGCGCGCTGATGCTGCAGACCCTGCACCCCGCCGCGCTGGCCGGCGTGTGGGACCACTCGAACTTCCGCCAGGACCTGGTGGGCCGGCTGCGCCGCACCACGCACTTCGTGGCCGGCACCAGCTACGCGCCGCGCGGCGAGGCGCTGCGGCTGATCGAACGCGTGCGCCGCATCCATTCGAAGGTGCGCGGGGCCACCGAGGACGGCCGCCCCTACTCGGCCGACGACCCGGCCCTGCTCACCTGGGTGCACGTGACCGAGGCCTACGGCTTCCTGCAGGGCTACCGCCGCTACGCCGGCCCGGTGCCCGCGGCCGACGCCGACCGCTACTTCGACGAAACCCGCGTGGTGGCCGAAGCCCTGGGCGCGCGCGACGTGCCGCGCAGCGAAGGCGAGGTGGCCGAGTACTTCCGCGGCGTGCAGCCCGACCTGGCCTTCACCGCCCGCTCCCGCACCGTGCTCGGCGTGCTGGCCACGATGCGCCTGCCGGTGCCGCTGCCCGGCCTGTCGCGCGACGTGTTCCTGGGCGCCGGCGCCGCCCTGCTGCCCGCCTGGGCCGAGGCCCGGCTGCAGCGCACGCCGCGCCAGCGCCTGCAGGCGGCAGTGGGGGCGCGCACCCTGGTGGCCATGGCGCCGCTGTTCCGCGCCGGCCTGCGCGACGGCCCGGCCCAGCACGCCTGCCGCCGCATGGGCCTGGACGAAAGCTGGGTGCGCCGCGGCTTCGCAAAACCGCTAGGCTAGCCCGGCCACCGCCGCCGGAGACCGCCATGCCCGCCGATCGTTTTCGCCTGTATTCGGAAGTCGAACTCGAGCTGGTGATCGACGACATGGCGCGCCAGGCCGCCGCCCTCCTCGACGCCACGCCCACCGTGCTGCTGGGCATGCTCCGCCGCGGCGCGCCGCTGGCCGACCGCCTGCTGGCGCGAATCCGGGTGCATGCGCCCTGGGCCGAGATAAGCCGGCTCGACCTGAAGGTGAAGCGCTACGCCGACAACCTGGAACTGCTGCACCCCGAAACCGCGCTCGAAGCCCCGGCCGGCGCCAACCTGATGAACCGCCGCGTGATCGTGGTGGACGACGTGCTCTACCAGGGTTATTCGCTGATGCGCGTGTTCGAATGGCTGTCCACCCAGAAGCCCGCCCACGTGCACGCCGCCGTGCTGGTGGACCGCCAGCGCTACCGCATGCCCATGCGCGCCGACATCGTGGGCGTCACCCTGAAGATCGCCCCCGACGACGTGATCGAGTGCAACGTGCCGCCCTACGAAAGCGATTTCGCCGTGGACCTCTGGCGCCCGCGCGAAACCCCCAAGGGCTGACCGGGATTCTTGCAGGAGCGGCTTGAGCCGCGACCGCTTTCAATCCTTGGCACGCACGTAAAGATCCTTGCCGCCCGCGCTGCTGGCCACTTCCTTCAGCTCGAACCACTTCGGATGCGCCTTGAACAGGTCGCTGAGCTTGCGGTGGCCGTACAGCCGCGGGTCGAAATCCGAGCGCAGCTTGTTGAGGTAGCTGCCCACCGCGCCCAGGTGCGCCCAGCCTTCCTCGTCGCTGGCTTCCTCGATGGCCTGGTTGAGCAGCTTGCGCGGCGCGTGATGGGCGGGCTTGGGCTTGTCGGCGGCGGGCGGCGCGGCGGCGGCCTTGGCCGCGGATTTCGCGGCCGTCTTGCCGGCGGGCTTCGAAGGCTCGGCTTTTTCGATGTCCACCGCTTCCTGGCGCAGCACCTCGGTGTAGATGAACTTGTCGCAGGCCTGCACGAACGGGTCGAGCGTCTTGCGCTCGCCGAAGCCGTACACCGTGAGCCCGGTTTCGCGCAGGCGCTGGGCCAGGCGCGTGAAGTCGCTGTCGCTCGACACCAGGCAGAAGCCGTCGAAGCGGCCGGTGTACATCAGGTCCATCGCGTCGATGATGAGCGAGCTGTCGGTGGCGTTCTTGCCCGAGGTGTAGGCGAACTGCTGCACCGGGTGGATGGAGTGCTTGAGCAGCACCTGCTTCCAGCCCTGCAGCCGCTGCGAGGTGAAGTCGCCATAGATGCGCTTCACGCTGGCCACCCCGAACTTCGCCACTTCGGCCAGCAGGCCCTCGATGACCGAGGGCTGGGCGTTGTCGGCGTCGATGAGGACGGCGAGGTGGTGGCTGTCGTCGGCGAGGCGGGGGGTGGTCTTCTGGTCCATGGCGGGGTCGCGGCTGAAGCCGCTCCTACAGGGAATCGGGGGCGGGGCGGGAGTAGAGGTCGATGATCTGCGAGACCGCCTCGCGGCACACGTCGCAGAACGCATCGGTGCGGGTGAACATCAGGCAGTTCAGCTGCGGGCGGTAGTAGCCGGTGGCCTGGTAGTTGGCGCCTTCGAAGGCGCCCACGGCGGCGGCGTGGGGCCGGCCTTCGAAGAGGCCCTGCACGAAGGCCTGTTCGTCGCGGAAGAGCTGGCTCATTTCGCTTTCGGGGCGGCGCTCGACGCGCAGTTTGGCGCGGCGGGCCTGGTTGTCGCGCTGGAAGGCCTCGAACTCGGCCTTGGGCCAGGGCGTGGGTAGCGGCGTGGCGGGGCTCACCCGATGTTTCCACTTGCCGCCGCGCGGGTCGGCCGTGGCGTTGGGTTCCCAGGGTTCGGGCCGCTCGCCGCCGGATTCATAGGCCACGGCCGAGGTGTAGTACTCGTCGGCCAGGCCGGCGAAGTGGTGGCCGAACTCGTGCACGAACAGGTAGTCGGCCCAGTCGTTGCCCGCCGCGGCGGTGCTGAACTGGCCGAAGATGCCGCCGCCGCCGTAGGTTTCGCTGTTGAACAGGATCTCCACCACGTCGTAGGGCGCGTGCTGGGCCAGGTCGCGCCAGGCGCGGTTGTCGAGCGTGAGCGCGTAGCGTTCGCTGCCGAAGATGTCGTAGCGCAGCCCGGTGGCGCTGGCGCGGTGCTGGCCGGTGGACGGCCGGCTGACGCCGCTTTCCGGCAGCGGCACGGTGAGTGCCCACACGTTGAAGTCGGGCGCGCGCTCCCTGAAGGGCGACACGCGGAACAGCGCATCGGCCAGCCGGCGTGCGTCGGCTTCGAACTTCGCCAGCTCGTCCGCGGCGTAACCGTCGCCCAGGATCAGCAGGTCCACCTTGTCGGCGGGCTCGCCGCTGCGGCGGATGGCGATGGGCTCGGCCGGGGCTTTCGCAGGCGCGCGCTCCACGTCCAGCGCGGCAGGGTCCACGCGCACCTGCCACACGGGCTGGAACACGTTCGCCGCGTCGCGCGCCAGCACCTGCACGGTGACGGGCTTTTCCGGCAGGGGGAAACGCAGCGACTCCTGGAAGCTGCGCTGCACCGTGGCGGCTTCGGCCGTGCTGCGCCATTCGGCGAACACCGTGCTGTAGCCGCGCGAATACAGCAGCGCGCCGGTTTCGGCGTCGAGCACGCGAACCTGGTTTACGCCGCGGTTGGTGTCGTCGATGGGCCGCGCCGGGTTGCCCGGCCAGGGCAGGGCCTCCACCAGCACGCGTTCGAGCGCGAAGTGTTCGGCTTTCGCGTCGCCGCCGTGCTGGATGTCCACGCGCAAGGTGGCGGGCGGCGCGGCGAAGGCCGGCGACAGGGCCAGCAGCAGGGCGGCGGTGGCGGCAAGGCGCATGCGGAGACTCCCGGTGGGCTGCCCGCAGTGTCGCATGCCGCGCGCCGGCGCCAACGAAAACGGCCGGACCCGAAGGTCCGGCCGCCGTCGCCCACTCTGACATGGAGGGTGGCGCGTGGATTCAGTCCTTGGCCACGCGCAGCTCGGTGGCCACCACGCCGCGCACGCCGCGGGTGGCCTTCGCCAGTTCGATGGCCTTGGCGCGGGCCTCGGCGCTGGGCGCGGTGCCGGCCAGCGTGACCACGTTGCCCTTCGTGTCCACGTTGATCTGCGTGCCCTTGACCTGGTCGTCGGCCAGCAGCTGGGTCTTGACCTTGCTGGTGATCCAGGCGTCGTCGATGCCGTCGCCGGCCTCGTCCATCTTCTCGCGCACCTCGCCCGAGAGCGTGGCGGTATTGGCGTCCTGGCGCGCCTCGGTGTCGGGGGTGGCGACGACCAGTTCGTTCTTCACCAGCACCACGCCTTCGGCCTGGCCGGCCAGCTGGCCCGCGGCGAGCTTGGCGGCCTGGGTGTCGGCGCCGCCCTGGAGGGTGACGATGCCGTTGCGGGTGTCCACGTTCACGTCGAAGCCCTTGGTGCGGTCGTCGGCGAGCAGCTTGGCCTTCACCGAAGCGGTGATGGTGGCGTCGTCGATGGCCTGGCCGGCGGTGCGGGGGGTGTCCTCGGCCTGGGCGGTGGCGGCGCCAAAGCCCAGGGCAATGGCGGTGGCGAGCAGGGAAGCCTTGAGTGCGTTCATGGGGGTTTGTCTCCTTGCGAACGTTGGGGGGTACTGCGGGGCCGAGGTTGTCCGCCGCCATCGAAACGAACCCTGAAGCCGATGTTGGGATTCGGTTAGCGGGCCTCGCGATGGGCCGGTTTTTCTTTTGCCGGCGGCAACTTGCGGAACATGAATCGTTCCCGATGGATCGCCGATTGGGACCGCCTGGCGTGCTTCACCGTTGCACCCACGTGCTTTGACAGGGTCGCGCGGCGGGCGGCATGCTCGGGTGGCCATGAACTTCCGCACCGCCAACGCGAGCGCCGCGCCGACCTGTTGCCAGGTCTGTTGCGTCTTGCCTGCGCGGAAAGGGACACACGGCTGAGCCATTAGCCCCCGGACCGCGACGGCGCTGCCTTCGCACTCCGGATCCAGGGCAACGTCGTCGTGTCGGTCACCTCCAGAAGAAGGAACCCCGATGAACGTTTCGCCCCGCACGCCTGCTTCACCGCTCCGCCGTTCGCCCCTGCTCGTCGCCATCGCGCTGGCCTTGGCCGCACCCCTGGCCAGCGCCCAGGAAGCGCCGCCCGCCGGTGAACCCACCGAAGAAGCCGCGGCCGACGACACCGCCGTGCTCGACGCCATCATCGTCACCGGCACCCGCCGCACCGACCGCACGGTGGCCGAATCGCTCTCGCCCATCGACGTGCTCGACGCCACCGAGGTGCAGCGCCAGGGTTCGCCCGAGATCAACCAGGCGCTCGCCCGGCTGGTGCCTTCCTACAACTTCCCGCGCGCCACCATCACCGACGGCACCGACCACGTGCGCCCGGCCCAGCTGCGCGGCCTGGCGCCCGACCAGACCCTGGTGCTGGTGAACGGCAAGCGCCGCCACCGCAGCGCCGTGCTCAACCTCAACGGCAGCGTCGGCCGCGGCAGTTCGCCGGTGGACCTCAACGCCATCCCGGCCAACGCCATCGCCCGCATTGAAGTGCTGCGCGACGGCGCCGCCGCGCAGTACGGCTCCGACGCCATCGCCGGCGTCATCAACATCGTGCTCAAGGGCGCCGGCGCCGAAGGCAGCCTCGACGCGCGCTACGGCGAGCACAAGGAAGGCGACGGCGAACTGGTGGACCTGGGCGCCTTCAACGCGGTCGGCGACGAACGCCTGTTCATCGCGCTGGCCGCCGAATACCGCGACCGCGGCCCCACCAACCGCGCCGGCCTGGACCCGCGCCAGCAGTACCCGCTGGTGGGCGGCCAGCCCGACCCGCGCGAAGCCAGCTTCGACCGCCTCAACCACCGCTTCGGCGACGCCGACGTGCAGGACCGGCTGTTCTTCTTCAACGCCGGCGGCCAGCTGGGCGGCGCCGAGCTCTACGCCTTCGGCAACCTGTCGCTGCGCGACGGCGAGGCCGGCGGTTTCTACCGGCGCGCGCTCGACGCGCGCAACATCCTGGCCATCTACCCCGACGGCTACCTGCCGCTGATCGTTTCCGAATCGGCCGACAAGAGCTTCAACGCCGGCGTGCGCGGCGAATCGGCGGGTGGCTGGCGCTGGGACGCCAGCCTGGGCTGGGGCCGCAACGAGTTCGACTACAACGTGGCCAACAGCCTCAACGTCGACCTCGGCCCGACCAGCCCCACCGAATTCTTCGCCGGCCGGCTCGAAGCCGGGCAGCTCGTGGCCAACCTCGACCTGAGCAAGGACTTCGACTGGGGCCTGGCCTATCCGGTCACCTTCTCCACCGGCATCGAGGCGAAGGAAGAAACCTACGCCATCACCGCCGGCGAACCGGCCAGCTACTTCGGCAGCGGTTCGCAGGTGTTCCCGGGCTTCCGGCCGGCGAACGCGCTCGACGTCTCGCGTGACAGCCGGGCGGTCTACGGCGAAGTCGAGGCCGACCTCACCGACAACTTCTCGGCCAGCGCCGCCGTGCGCTACGAGGACTACAGCGACTTCGGCGACGCCACCTCGGGCAAGCTCTCGGGCCGCTACGTGTTCAACGACGTGGTCTCGCTGCGCGGCACCGTGAGCACCGGCTTCCGCGCGCCCACGCTGGCCCAGCAGTACTACTCGACCACCGCCACGGTGTTCGTGGCCGGCGTGCCCTTCGACATCCGCACCTTCCCGGTGAACGACCCGGTGGCGATCGCGCTGGGCGCCGAGCCGCTGAAGGCCGAGGAGTCGACCAGCCTGAGCCTGGGCCTGGGCCTGCAGTTCACGCCCGACTGGAACGTCACGCTCGACGCCTACCAGATCGACATCGACGACCGCATCATCCTGTCGGAAGAACTGCGCGGGCCGGCGGTGCGCGCCTTCCTGGCGGCGAACGGTTTCCCGCAGACCGACGGCGGCCGCTACTTCACCAACGCCATCGACACCCGCACCCGCGGCGTCGACCTGGTCAGCAGCCACCGCTGGGACCTGGGCGGCGGCGAGCTCAACCTCACCGTCGGCGCGAACTACAACGACACCGACATCACCCGCATCGCGCCCAACCCCGCCGTGCTCGACCAGGTGGCGCTGGGCCTGACCCGCATCGGCCGCGCCGAGATCGGCCGCGTCACCGTGGGTTCGCCCAAGGACAAGCTGGTGGTGGGCGTGGACTACGACCGCGAGGCCTGGAGCTTCCGCCTCGGCGCCACCGCCTACGGCGAATACACCACGTACAACACCAACCCGGCGCTGGACCAGACCTTCGGCCGCGAGGTGGTGCTCGACGCCGCGGTGAGCTACCGCTTCGCCCGCGGCCTGACCGCCACGGTGGGCGCCGACAACCTCACCGACGCCTACCCGGACAAGGTGATCGCGCCGAACTCCAACTCGGGCATCTTCCCGTACGCGGTCGGCAACACGCCCTTCGGCTTCAACGGCGCCTTCTACTACGCGCGCCTGAACTGGGTGTTCTGAGCCAACGGCCGCGCCGCCCCCGGGCGGCGCGGTCCTTCAGGCACCGGCGCGGAAACGCACTTCGTGCCGGTGGCCGTGCACGATGGGTTCAATGTCGTAACGGCCGTGTTCGGCCAGCACGCGGTCGGAGATGCCCGGCACCGGCTGCGGCGGCGGCACGTGCTGGGCGTAGGGCGAGAATTCCAGGTCCAGGCCCAGCGCCACGTCGTGGCCCTTCCCCGCCGACGGCGCCACCGCCAGCCGCAGCGCGAAGCGCCGCACCATCTCCAGCCGCACCGCTTCGCGCACCGCCGCCTGGCAGATGCGGTAGACCGCGGTGCGCGCGTCTTCGCCCAGCGCGTCGGCCGGGCCCTCGAAGCTGGCTTCGAACACCACGCCGCTGTCGTCGAGCATCTCGCGCAGCGGGCCGTTTTCCAGCGCCTGGCGCAGGCCGTGGGTGTCGAGCTGGGGTGGCCGCAGCTGGCGCAGGGCGCGGCGAAGGCTGTCCTGGATCTCGCGCACCTGTTCGCGCAGCGACTCCAGGAAGCGCGTGCCCTGCTCGTCGCGCACCTCGCGGAAGGCCAGGCTGATGCGCGTGCCCAGCGCGTGGATGGCGTGGCCGAGTTCGTATTCGAGTTCGTTGGCCAACTCGCGCTGGCCCTGTTCCTCCAGCCGCACCAGGCGCTGGCTGACCATGCGCAGTTCGCCGGCCAGGGCTCCCAGTTCCTCGGTCTTGGCGGCCAGCTCGGCGTGGCGCAGCGCCAGCGCCTTGTGGCTTTCGCGCAGCGCGGTGCTGGCCGCGCCCAGCACCAGCGCGCCGCCGCCCACCACGGCCAGCACCAGCTGCAGCATGGTCACGTCCACCGTGAGCACGCCGCCCGCCACCAGCGCCTGGATCACCACGCCCAGCGTGGTGGTGCCCAGCGCGCCGCCTTCCCAGCCGTGCCGGAAGCCCAGGAAAAACAGCGGCGCGAAGGCCAGCAGCAGCACGTAGATGGCCAGGTCGGCATAGGCCTGCAGCAGCAGGAAGATGGCCAGCGCGCCCAGCACCACCGCGCCCAGGTCGCGCCACAGGCCGGGCCGCCACTGCCGCAGCAGGGCCCCGTGCGCCACCGCCACCAGCAGCGGCGCCAGCACCAGCTGGCCGATCAGGTCGCCGTACATGAAGCGGAACATGCTGGCCAGGGTGTCGGCCACGCTCATTTCATAGGTGACCAGGAACATCCACAGCAGCGGCGACACGCCCGCCGCGCCCAGCAGGCCGGCCAGCACGAACAGCAGCATGCGGGTGGGGCTGTCGAGGCTGGCCAGCGGCCGGCTGCCGCGCAGCAGGTACACCACCGCGGCATAGATGAACCATGGCGCCACGCCCACCGCCAGGAAGGTCAGCGACAGCAGGTCGAAGCCCAGCACCAGCGACTTGATGCCCTGCCCGACGATTTCCGAGGCCGCCAGCCAGCCCCAGCGCCGGGTCGGCACCAGCCACAGCAAGGCCAGGCGCAGGCCCGCGGGCAGGAACCAGAGCTGGGACGACAGCTGCTCGAAGGCCAGCCAGGCCAGCATGGCGAGCAGGGCGAACAGCGCCCAGCGTCCCGCCCGGCCCGGGCTCGGGTCCTGCAGGAACAGCAGCGGCTGGAAGTGCATCGTCTGCCTGTCCCCCCCCTGTGGGGCCGGCGTGCCAAGGCCCAGAATGCTACGGGAGGGCTGCGTGAAGGAAGGCCCGGCGACGCGCCTTCCTTGGGCGGGAGCGGGCCGATATAATCGCGGTCTTCTTATCCACAGGGCCCCGGCCCTCTGTCAGGACATCCCGTGCGCAACCACGACCTGGTTTTCCTCAAGCACTTCTCGATGGTCATCGTCTTCCTGATCGGCCTGACGGTGGCCCTGATCCTGCTCGGCATCTACATCAACAGCCAGCAGGAGCCGGAGCCCAACCCGGTGGCCGAGCGCGCCATGGCCGAGCGCGTGCGCCCGGTGGGCGCCGTGTACGCCGGTTCCACCGGCGCCGCCGCCCAGGCCGCGGCCG